>VXPH01000216.1 GCA_009839615.1 Nitrospinota bacterium | reverse complement strand
GGCGGTGGCGGTTTCGCTGCCGGAGACCGCGACGGATCTGCAATTGCCGGAGGAAGGGCTCCGCCGGCGCGAAGGACGTTTGCTGCCGCTGTCCGGCAAATCGCATGGTGCGCTCCGTGAACTTGCGGAGCGTTATCTCTCGTGGCTCGACGAGCAAGCGGAGGAGTTTGCTCCCGAAAGCGCCACGGCGGAATCGCTGCTCTCCGACGCGGCGTGGACCGCAGGCGTGGGGAGAAGCCATTTCACCCACCGTGCGGGCCTCCCCTTCACCGACGCCGCGCAGTTGCGCGAGCGGCTGAGCGCGCTGGCCGAAGGAGACGAAGCGCCGCAGCAACGGACAGCGACGAAGATGGCGTTCGCCTATACCGGACAGGGAAGCCAGTGGGCCGGCATGGGGCGGGACTTGTACGAGAGCGAACCCGTGGCGCGGGTGGTTTTCGACCGCTGCGAGGGTGTATTCCGGGACGAAAGAGGCGCTTCACTGCTGGACGTGATGTTCGGCCGCGATGGAGCGGCAGGCGACCTGGGCGATACGGCGTGGGAACAACCGGCCCTGTACGCGCTCGAGTGCGCGCTGACGGCGCTTTGGGCGAGCCTGGGTGTTCGTCCGGGTGTGGTGGTGGGGCATAGCGTCGGGGAAATTGCGGCGGCGCAGGCGGCGGGAGTGTTCAGTCTCGAGGACGGGATGCGGTTTGCCGCGGCGCGCGGCACCCTGCTCTCGGAAACCGGACCGGGCGCCATGGCCGCGGTTTTCGCCCCGCCGGAACGGGTGGCGGCGATAGTCGAAGCGCTGAACGCGTCATCCGGCGGTGTCGGCCTGAGCATCTCGGCAGACAACGGCACCCATCAGGGGGTGAGCGGCCCGGTTCCGGAGATTGAAGCCGTTATGAAGCGCTTCGAATCCGAGGGCATCCGGTCAAGGCGGCTAAACACGACCCGGGCGTTCCACAGCGCCCTGCTGGACCCGGCGCTGGACGCGCTGGAAGCATCCCTGGATGGCGTGGCGATTGCGCCTCCCTCCCTCACCGTGGTCAGCAACCTCTCGGGCCGGGCGGTGGAGCCGGATCAGTTGCTCGATGGCGCCTACTGGAGGCGGCATGCCCGCGAGGCGGTGGCGTTCGCCAGCGGCGTCCGGACACTGGCGGAACTCGGGGTGGACATGGTGGTGGAGATAGGCCCGCGTCCGGTGCTGGCGTCGATGGCGGCATCGGCCTGGCCGGAGGCGCCGCAGACGCCTGCACCCGCCGTGCTGTCGAGCCTGCGCCCGCCGGCGGAGGACGCATCTGCGCCCGCGGGTGACGCCGGTTTCATGAGGGCGATCGCGGAAGCGTACGAGGCAGGGCTCCCGATTCGTTTTGAGGGGCTCTTCGCCGGGGAGACGCGGCGCCGCATCTCTTTACCGAGCTATCCGTTCCAGCGCGAGGGTCACTGGCTCGAAGCGGCGAAGGGGCGCCGGCAGAGCGCGGGCCATCCCCTGCTGGGCGAGAGGCACGAGTCCGCCAGCGGCGAGCTTACGTTCGAGACCGAAGTGTTCCCGTCGGATCCGGAGTGGATGAGCGACCACCGGGTGTTCGGCCGGGTCATCGCTCCGGGTGCGCTCTACGGAGCCATGGCGGCATCGGCGGCCATGGCCGAGGGGAGTGGATCGGTGGTTGTGGAGGACATGCAGTTGCACAACGCGCTGGTCTTCGCGGAAGGAGACGCCGGGGAGGATTCGGGTGAAGGGGGCCGGAAGGTGCAGGTCGTGCTCGACCCTTCCGGCGAAGCGGCGTCGCGTCGTGTCCAGATATTCAGCCAGGGGAATGAAGAGGGGTGGACGGTGCACGTGGAAGGCCGCGTGTCGCAGGGCGCTCCGGTGCCGGGAGCCGGTGAGCGGGTCGATCTGGAAGGTTTGAAAGCCGACCTCTCGCCGGTCGATGTTTCCGGCTATTACCGCGCCAGGGCTGCCACGGGGATCGAACTCGGCCCGTCGTTCCGCACGCTGGGGCGGGTCTGGTCGCAGCCGGGCGAGGCGGTGGGCGAAGTGTCTTTCCCGGAGGCTCTCGGCCAGAACGGGCTGGACGTTCATCCGCTCCTGCTGGACGGCTGTTTTCAGGTCGTGGCCGCGGCGCGAAATCCAGGCGGAGCAGAAGGGGAAACCACCTATCTGCCCTTCGGCTGGGAGCGGCTCTGGCTGACGGGGCGGCTGCCGGAGCAAATCGTCTGCCATGTGCGCATGGGTGAGGCCGCCCGGGGGGCGGAGGTGGAAACGGGCGAGCCGCCGGAGGTTCTGAGCGGAGAATTGCGCATCTACGATACGAACGGGATTCTGCTCGGCGGGTTGAGCGGGTACGCGGTGAAACGCGCGACGCGGGCGGCGCTTCTCTCCGCAGTCGAGGGGGTGAAGGACCTGCTCTATGAGGTCGTGTGGCGCGAAAGCACTCTTGCGCAGGGAATCATGCCCGCGGATTTCTTCCCGTCTCCGGGGAATGTTGCGGATCGCTCGGGATTGCTCTCCGAATATCTGGCCGAAGAAGGAGTCGCGCCCGAAGACAGGAGCGCCCTGTTGCGGGATCTGGAGCGGTGGTCGCGCTCACGCGCGCTCGCGACCCTGGAGGAACTGGGATGGGAACGCGAGGCGGGCGCGGCTGTGGATTCCGAGGATTTACGGGAGCGCCTGGGAGCCGGGGAGGAGCACAGGCGTTTGTTCCGCCGGATGCTCGAGATGCTGGCGAAATCAGGTGTCTTGCAAGAGGCGGACGGCGGTTTCCTCGTGAAGGTCGGCTCCGGGGGTCCGCTGCCGGATGAAATGCCGGGCGACATCGAGGAATTCGTTTCCGGGATGGTCGAACGCTACCCGCACGGTTCGACCGAAATCGGGCTGTTTCGCAGGTGCGGCGCCGCCCTTGCCGACGCGCTTCGCGGCCAGGCGGACCCGCTGACGCTCCTGTTCAGCAGCGGAGAACCGACCCCGGCCGATCTCTATCTGAAGGCGCCGGTGGCGCGCGCGGCGAACCGGATACTCAAAGAGACGGTCCAGGCGCTCGTGGCCGGGTTGCCCGACGGACGACGCCTCCGGGTGATCGAGGTCGGGGCGGGCACGGGGTCGGCCACCGCCGCCATCCTGCCGGAGCTTCCCGAAGGACGGTTCGACTACACCTACACGGATATCTCGGCGGGCTTCTTTGCGGAAGCCGAAGCGCGGTTCGGAGACGGCGGCGGGAGCATCGAATACCGTCCGCTGGATATCGAGAAGGACCCGGTGACCCAGGGCTTCGACGCGCACGGCTATGACCTGCTGATAGCGTCCAACGTGCTGCACGCGACGCGCTACCTGGAGGAAACGCTGGCGCACTGCCGGGAGCTTCTCGCGCCGTCGGGACACCTTGTCGCGCTCGAGAACTTGAGCGGGCAGGGCTGGATGGACCTGACATTCGGGCAGTTGGACGGCTGGTGGCGGTTTGCGGACGACTATCGTCCCCATCATGCCCTGGCGAGTCCCTCCGTGTGGCGACGCGCACTCGGAGATGCGGGCTTCGGGGAAGTAGAAGTCCTGGGACTGGATGAGTCCGACTCGACCGGGGTGCCGGACAAGGGCGTGATCGTGGCGCAGGGTCCGGCGAAGGTGATGGAGCTTCCGGGCGTTTGGGTCCTGGCGGCGGACGATAGCGGCATGGCCGAGAAGCTGGCGGCCGATCTGGCGGCCCGGAACCAGACCGTCCTGTTGGCGGGGGGTGAAACGCCGAACGACGAGAGGCCGGAAGTGGCCGGCTCCGGTGTCTTCAGGACGGCCGTGGAGATGGAGCGGCGCGAGTCGTGGCGCGCGCTGGTAGAGGACCTGCCCCCGGATTTGCCCTTGAGCGGCTTCGTGCATCTCGCGGCGCTGGACGGCCGCGGGCCGGATGCGACCACCGGGGAAATTGCTGCGGACGTGAAGCGGACGGGGGCGAGCGCGCTGGCGATGGTGCAGGGGATAGCGGACGCCGATGCGACACCCGGGAAAGGCGTGTGGTTTCTCACACGCGGGGCGCAGATACTGGAGCGGGAGCATTCGGGGGAGCTCACCGGCGCGACGCTTTGGGGTTTCGGCAAGGCGGTGGCCCTGGAAGCGGCGCATCTGCAGCCGAGGATGATCGATCTCGACCCCGCTCAGATGGCGCCGGCCCCCGACCTGGTCAATGAACTGTTGTATCCGGACCCCGAAAACCACATCGCATACCGCATGGGACGCCGCCAGGTGGCGCGCCTGGTCCGGGCGGACGCCGGGCCGGAGCGGCTCACTTTGCCGGATGAGTCGGCATGGGTGCTGGCGCCGGACCCGGGCGGCGTTTTCGAGAAACCCTGCGTCAAGCCTCTGCCGCCGCGTTCCCTGGAGCCGAAAGAAGTCCGCATCGCGGTCGAGGCGTCCGGGCTCAACTTCTGGGACGTGTTTCGTTCTCTCGGCTTCATCGAAGAGGGGGATCTGGGCAGGGAGATGTGCGGCCACGTACTCGACATAGGTTCCGAGGTGTCGACCGTCGCGGTCGGCGACCACGTGGTCGGGCTGGGGTTCGGCGCGTTCGCTGCGGAAATGGTTACGCACGAGGAACTGGTGGCGCCCGCGCCGCCGGGATTCTCCGTGTCGGAATACGCCACGATACCGAGCGCGTTCGTCTCTGCCGCATTGTCTTACGAATTTTCCGGGCTGAAGCCCGGCGACAAGGTGTTGATTCATGCAGGCGCGGGCGGCGTGGGGCTCGCGGCGATCCAGTTGGCGCAAGCCGCGGGCGCGGAAGTGTTCGCGACCGCGAGCGCACCGAAGCAGGCCTATCTCCGCTCGCTGGGGGTGGAGCACGTATTCGACAGCCGCACGACCGCGTTCGGGGAGGAAATCCTGGAAGCCACGGATGGCGCAGGCATCGACGTGGTGCTGAACAGCCTGACGGGAGAAGGCTTCATCGACGCGAGCTTGTCCTGCCTGGCGCAGGGCGGCCGGTTCGTGGAAATGGCCAGGCGCGACATCCTGAGCGAAGAGGAGATGGCGGAGGCGCGTCCCGACGTGCCCTACCACATCCTGGAACTCGACGTCATGAAGAAAACCGACCCGGCCTGGGTCGGAAGGGTTCTCCGGGAAGTGATGGATGGTATTTCGGCGGGAGAACTGAAACCGATCGTCCACAGCAGATGGCCACTGGCCGAAGCGGGGGCCGCGTTGCGGTTCATGCGATCGGCCCGCCACATCGGGAAAATTGTCGTGACGACGCCGCCGCTGGTGAGGGACCGCTTGAGGGGGGACAGGACCTACCTGGTGACCGGCGGCCTGGGCGGCATCGGCTGCGCTGTGGCCGACTGGCTCGCCGAGCGCGGAGCGGGGACCATCGTGCTGAATGGACGGCGGCCCCCGGATCCGGAAGTCCAAAAGGCCATCGACTCGCTGCGCGAACGCGGATTCACCGTGCAGGTGGAACTCGCGGATGTGACGGACGCCGCCGCAATGGACGAAATGCTCGGGCGGATGGACCTGGAGTTGCCGCCGCTCGGGGGCGTGATCCACAGCGTGGGGGTGCTTTCCGACGGCGCGTTGACGAACCAGAGCTGGGAGAGGTTCGAGGAGGTGCTGTGGCCGAAAATCTTGGGAGCCTGGCACTTGCACCGCGCGACGGTGGACCGGGATCTGGACATGTTCGTCCTCTTCTCGAGCCGTGTCGGCGTGATGGGAAATCCGGGCCAGGCGAACCACGCGGCGGCCAATGCGTTTCTGGATCAGCTCGCCGGTCAGCGCCGCGCGCTGGGACTTCCGGGACAGGCCATCGCCTGGGGGGCGTGGTCTGAGATCGGCGAAGCGGCCGAACAGAAGGAGCGGATTGAGCGGCAACGCGCGTCACGCGGCGGCCGGTGGTTCACTCCGCAGCAGGGGATCAGGTCATTCGACCGGCTGGTGCGCGAAGACGTCACGAATTCCGTGGTGATGTCCATGGACTGGTCGGTGTTCGAAGAGGCCGTCGAGGACCGCCCGCCTTTCCTGGAGGATCTGCTCTCCACCACCGATGCGGAGGCGGAATCACCCGCCCTGTCGGACGACCTGATTACCCGTCTGGGACAGACGCCCGCGGCGGAGCGCGAAGCCCTACTGGTATCGTTCCTGCAGCAGGAACTGCAGGCGGTGCTGCGGCTGCCGAGCGCGCCGGAACCCACGGTAGGATTCTTCGATCTGGGCATGGACTCGCTCATGGCCGTGGAGTTGCGCAACCGGCTGAACCGCGCGTTCGCGGATGCCTACTCGGCCTCGAACACCGTGGTGTTCGACTATCCCGACATCGCGGTGCTCGCCCGTCATCTGGCGGAAGAACTCGGCGATATCGGCGAAGTCGGCCCGGCGCCCGCACCACAGGCGCAACCCGAGCCGGAGCGGCAGCCTGCGGCGCGGCGCGAGGAGGAGCGAATTGCCGTCGTCGGTATGGCGTGCAGGTTCCCGGGCGCGCCTGATATTTCCGCCTTCTGGCGTCTGCTCGAAGCGGGCGCCGACGCGGTGGCGGAGGGGCGGCGCGATTCCGGCTCCTGGGGCGGTGCTCTCGGAGACCCCGCCGCCGATGAAGCCATCTACCGGCGTGGCGGGTTCATCGAAGGACTCGACCGGTTCGACGCGGGTTTCTTCGGCATCAGGCCGATTGAGGCGCGGATGATGGACCCGCGCCAGAGGATGTTGCTGGAGACGAGCTGGGGGGCGCTCGAGGACGCGGGTATCGACCCCGCTCCGCTCAAAGGCGCGCGCGCCGGGGTGTACGTCGGGCTGGGCGGCAGCGAATACCGGGATCTGGTTGCGGCCAGCGGTCTGGACGACAGTTATCTCGGCACCGCCCCGAGCGTGGCCATCGGGCGGATCGCCTTCGCGCTGGGCCTGATGGGGCCTGCGGTTCCGCTGGACATGACCTGCGCGTCGGCGCTGGTGGCGGTGCATCAAGCGGCCATCGCCCTTCGGGGGGGCGAGGTGGATATGGCTCTGGCCGGGGGCGTGCACGCGGTGCTCTCCCCTCCGATCACGAGGTTCATGGCGGAATTCGGGATGTTGTCGCCGAGCGGGCGGTGCAGAACCTTCGATGCAGCCGCGGACGGTTTCGTTCGCGGCGAAGGGTGCGGTGTGGTGGTTTTGAAGCGTCTGAGCGATGCGGAAGCGGACGGTGACCGCATCTGGGGTCTGGTGCAGGGCTCGGCGGTCAACCAGAACGGCGCGAGCGCTGCGCTGACGGTACCCAACGGCACGGCGCAGGAGCAGGTGCTCGAGGATGCGCTCGCCCGGACCGGGATTCCGCCCTCCGAAGTGGATTACCTGGAAGTGCATGCGACGGGGTCGCAATTGGGCGACCCGATCGAGGTACGCGCGGCGGCGGCGGTGTACGGGCGCGGACGCGCTCCGGACCGCCCGCTCCTGCTCGGCACGGTGAAGACGAACATCGGCCATCTGGAATCGGCGGCGGGGATCGCCGGCCTGATCAAAGTCATGCTGGCGATGAAGCACGGAATCATTCCGAAACACCTGCATTTCGATAACCCGAATCCGCACATGGAGTGGGATGCGCTGCCGGTGCAGGTGACGTCTGAAGCGACGGCCTGGCCGGTTGCTCCTGATCGCCCGCCCCGGGCGGGGGTAAGCGCTTTCGCCCTTTCGGGGACGAACGCGCATGTTCTGGTGGAGGGTTATGACGCGCCGGAGAAAGACGCCGCGGCGGACACGGGGCGAGGTTTCCCTGCGGGTTCAGCGCAGCCCATCGCCGTAACGCTGCCGGATTCAGTTGCGGAGTCGTCGACGGCCGGAGAATTGCGCCCGCGCCGGACGCGGATGCTTCCGCTGTCGGGCAAATCGGGCGATGCGCTTCGCGAGTTGGCGGGGCGGTATCTTTCCTGGCTGGATGAGTGCGCCGGGGCGCTTTCCTCGGAGAGCGCCTCCGCCGAGCCGCTGCTTTCCGATATGGCCTGGACGACTGCCGTGGGGCGGAGCCATTTCGCCCACCGCGCGGGCGTCGTATTCGAGGGCGCCGCGTCGCTGCGGGAAGGTTTAAGAGCGCTCGCGGAGTCCGATGGGAACCAGAAGCCGCAGGCGGCGATGAAGGTGGCCTTCGCCTACGCCGGAGAAGACAGCCGCCATGTTGGCATGGGAGAGGAGTTGTATGAGAGCGAGCCGGTGGCGCGGGCGATTCTGGACCGCTGCGACGAGGTACTCCGGACGGAACGCGGCGTCTCGCTGCTGGGCGTGATGTTCGGGCAGGCCGATGGCGGCTTGAGCGATCCGGCATGGGCGCAGCCGGCGGCCTTTGCGCTCGAAAGCGCCCTCACGGCGCTTTGGGGGAGCGTCGGGATTCGGCCGAACGTCGTATTTGGCGCCGGCTCAGGAGAGATAGCGGCGGCGTATTCGGCGGGCGTGTTCACGCTGGAGGAGGGCTTGCGTTTCGCGGCGCGGCGAGGTGCGCTGATGGAGGCGATCTCGGGAGACGAAGGAGCCGAGGCGGCCCTGGACGATCTGGAAACGGCGTTGGAAGGCGTCGTGACAGCACTGCCTTCGCTCACGCTGCTGAATCAGGTGACGGGTCGGGTAGTCGGGTCGGGCGAGACGCTCGATGGGGCGTACTGGCGCAGGCAGGCGCTCGCGCCGGCGGCGTTCGATGGATGTGCAGGGACGCTCGCGGAGCTGGGGGTGGAGGTCGTCGTGGAGATCGGCGCGGATTCGATATTGACGCAGCGGGTGGCATCGGCCTGGCCGGAGCTCTCGGGCGACGCAGGAGTGAGCGGGAACGGCGCCGCGCCGACGGTGATGCTTTCGAGCCTGGGGCAAGCTTCGGCAAGCGGACCCGGGTTCGTGGAGGCGGTGGCGCGGGCGTATGAGGCGGGGCTCGCCATCGACTTTGCCGGACTGTTCGCCGGAGAGAAGAGACGCCGGATTTCGCTGCCGGGGTACCCGTTTCAGCGCCGGCGCTTCTGGTTCGATGCATCCTGAAAAACTTGACAACAACGCATTTTGCGATATGATTCAGCTATATTTCCAACCACCGCTATATGATTAGTACAACAAGGGAGGTGCGACGATGGCAAGTGTAGAAGAACGTATTGGAGCTCTCGTAGAGAAACATCTGGGTATTTCGGATCGCTCCCAGCTGGATGCGAACGTCAGCGATCTCGGCGTGAACTCGATAGATTCCGTGAACTTTCTGAAAACCGTCAACGAGGAATTCGGAGTCGATCTTTCTCCCGAACAGGCTGCAGGCTTCGGCACGTTGAGGGATTTGATTAACCATCTTTCCTGAAGCCGACGGCCGGTTGCGCATCGTCCCGGAACCAGGAAGATGTAGGCAACTGCGGAGAAGAACACCGGATTCCTGGAGATTTTTCAACCAGTATCGGTCGGGAGCAAGGGCCAGTCCTGTCGGGCTGGCCCTTGTTTTCGAGGCGCATTGGCGACGACTCCGGCGTTCGCGGAAAGACTGAGTTCCCATGTCTGTTGACGCCCCCGGTTCCTGGTTCCGCACGTTTCGTGAAATCGACGATATTCTCGTCGCGCACGTTGACCTGACGCCTCATGAGGAGCGCGAGGCGAACGCCTTTTCGTGGCTCGATGAGAAAGAGAAGGATCGTCTGCGTCGATTTCGATACGAACGCCCCCGGCGCGAATTCGCCCTTTGCCGCGCGGCGTTGCGCGCCATGCTCTGCCGCCGGCTCGGTTGCGAGAGCGAAAAACTCGAGTTCGACGTTTCCGGGCACGGCAAGCCGTTCGCACTGGTGGACGGGAGGGCGGTTCCCGTCAGCTTCAACGTCAGTCACAGCGGCAAACATGGATTGATAGCGCTTGCGCCGCAAGGGCGGCTCGGCGTGGACGTGGAGGAGCGCGTCGCCCGCATCGATCTCGACGGCGTTAGCGAGATCGTGTTCGGCCCGGGCGAACAAGCCGACTTCGCATCGGCGCGGGGACGAGAAAAACTTTACCTGTTCTTCACACTCTGGACGCTCAAGGAAGCGCTGATCAAGGCGCTCGGCACGGGCTTTTCCCTGGACCCATCCCGATTCGAGATTCCATCGCCCATGCGGCATGGCGCGAGAAAGGGCATATTCAGGTTCCCCCACATGCCGGATGTCGGATGGAAACTCGAATATCTGGGCAACGCGGATTTCGCCGCCGCCATCGCTCATGAACTGGACCCGGCTCTCGATACGAAGGGTGAGTGAGGACGCATGGATCCGGTGTGATTGCGAAGCCGCGCCCTTCCATTTGATGAACCCCTGCACTTCCTGCAATATGGGAGACGCCATCGCCCGATAGATGACTCTCCGGAAAGATCGAGACGCAATGACGACTTCTGAAAAAGTCTGGGAGATACCCGAACCGCTGGCCGTTCACGAAGTCCGCATGGAAGACGGGACCGTCATCATCCAGCGGCGCCACGGGAACCCGGCGGGTCCCAGGCTCGTCCTGAGCCACGGCAACGGCCTCGCCATCGATCTCTACTACCCTTTCTGGTCATTGCTCGCCGAGGATTTCGACCTCATCCTCTATGACCTCAGGAACCATGGCTGGAACCCCCTCGGCCCCCAAAGAGGGCATAACCTCCCTTCCTTTGTCGATGACCACGACCACATCCTGGAAGTGATAGACCGTGAGTACGGCGAGAAACCGAAAACAGGCTTGTTCCACTCGGTTTCGGCATTGACCTCGCTTCTCTCGCCCACCCAGGGCAGCGGATTCGCGGCGCGCGTTCTGTTCGATCCGCCGGTGTGCAAGCCCGATGATTACCCCGAAGAATTCGACGTGGCCACCCGGCGCTGCATGGAGATGACCCTGCGCCGTTCGGAAAGGTTCAATTCCATTGACGAATGCGTGGATTTTCTTCGCTACATGCCTGCTTTCAGCCGCGTCGTCCCCGGAGTTCATGATCTCTTCGCACGGACGACGCTTCGTGAATCCGAAAGCGGAGAGGGTTACGAACTCAGGTGCCCCCGTGACTATGAAGCGCAAATCATCAACCACGCCAGGGCTTTCGCCGTCTGGGTGGATCTGGAAAATCTTCGTTGTCCGACGAAAGTCATCGGCGCCGACCCCATGCTCCCGTATTCGTTTCTGCCGACATTCGACCTGAGTCATATCTCGACAATGGACTACGATTTCCTGCCCGAGACGACGCATTTTCTTCAAATCGAACAACCCGAGGAATGCGTAAAAGTGGTGCGGGAATTTCTCGAGTTTCACGACCTCATGGATCCGGGAATGCACGGATGAGAACGGCAAAGCCGGCCGCCGGGAACCGCCATTGCCGGAGGTCGGTCGCGGCATGAGTTCGAATGATTCGGGCCTCCGCTTTCAGGCCGATGAGAAGCCGCCGATGCCGCTCGTCCTCATTCTCGGTCTGCAACTCACCGCTCTCAGCGTATCCGCCACGATATTGATCACGACGGTCGTGATGCGGGCCGCCGGGCAGGGAGAGGCCTATCTGGCATGGGCCGTCTTCGCCGCCGTCGCGATCGGGGGCGCCTCCACGATGCTCCAGGCGTTCCGGCTCGGGCGGTTCGGCATGGCGCACGTGCTCATGATGGGCAGTTCCGCGGCTTTCATCGCAGTCTGCATCGAGGCGCTCGCCGCGGGCGGACCCGGCATGCTTGCCACCCTGGTCGTGGTCTCGGCGCTTTTCCAGTTCCTCATATCCGATCGGCTCTCGCTGTTCCGGCGGGTCCTGACCCCGACCGTCACGGGAACGGTGCTCATGCTGATCCCGGTTTCGGTGATGTCGCCCGTCTTCAGACTGCTCGAGGACGTTCCGCCGGGCAGCCAGGTGTCAGGCGCTCCGCTGAGTGCTCTGGTAACCCTGCTCATCATCTGCGGACTCACGCTCAAGGCGACCGGAGCGCTTCGCCTCTGGGCGCCTGTCATCGGCATTGTCGCAGGTTCGCTCGTCGCCGCGCTTTTCGGTCTTTACGACACCGTCCGCGTAGCCGAGGCTTCATGGATCGGTCTTCCCCGGGTCGAATGGCCCGGCCTCGATTTCGGTTTCGGGCCTGTTTTCTGGGCGCTTCTTCCGGGGTTCCTGATGGCGGCCATGATTGGCGCCATCCGAACGATCAGCAGCGCCGTCGCCATTCAGCGCGTCTCCTGGCGCAGTACCCGGGCGGTGGACTTCCGGGCGGTGCAGGGCGCGGTGGCCGCCGATGGGTTGAGCAACCTGCTTTCCGGTCTTGCGGGGACGGTGCCGAACACGTCCTATACGACGGGCGTATCCCTGGCGCAACTCACCGGAGTCGCGGCCCGCCATGTCGGGGTCGCCGCCGGCGCCGTGTTCCTGGCGCTGGCCTTCCTGCCCAAGGCGCTCGCCGTGGTGCTGGCGATACCGGGGCCGGTCTTCGCGGCTTATCTCCTCATCATGATGGCGATCCTCTTCATGGTCGGCGTGCAGATGTTCCTTCAGGACGGAATCGACTACCGCAAGAGCCTGATCGTCGGCGTCGCGTTCTGGCTCGGCGTGGCTTTTCAGAGCGGGGTGGTCTTCCCGGAGTTTTTCTCGGAATTCGCGGGCGGCCTCATGAACAACGGTATGACGGCCGGCGGCCTCGTCGCCATCATCATGACCCTGTTCGTGGAGATGACGGAGCCCCGCCCCAGCCGGACAGAAGCGGCGCTCGACCCCTCGGACCTGCCGAGACTCAAAAAATTTCTTGGCCGGTTCGCATCCGCCAATGGCTGGCCCGGGGAGATGGCGCATCGCCTGGGCGCCGCCTGTGAGGAGATTCTGCTGACGCTGCTCCGGCAAGGTGAAGGCGAGGAGCAAAGCGGGCGGCGGCGCCTCGTACTGCTCGCGAAAAAAGCGGGCAGCGGAGCGGTTCTCGAGTTCATCGTCGCAACGGGCGAGGGCGTGAACCTCGAGGATCAGGTCGCCCTGCTCGGTGAACGGACGGAAGAAACTGTTATCGAGGAGGAGGTGTCGCTTCGGCTTCTTCGTCACCTCGCGTCTTCGGTTCGCCACCAGCAATACCACGGCGTGGAGGTCGTGACCGTCAGCGTGGAGCCCCCAAAGCCGGTTTCCGGTGAGCAGGCGTAAGATGGCAGACTCGAATTCTGTTGACCGGGGAACGGCGCCGGGGGTGCCGTTAGCGATTCATTGCGCAGATCGACCGGATCCGGTGTTTTCACGACTCGACAACGGCGGAAGAAGGGATTGTTGAAAAAATGAAGGTTCGACGCGGACGGGGAGGAGGAATCGACACGAGGGGGTGTAGGGACAGGCCCCCGTGCCTGTCCATGCGAAGCAACCACGGGGATAGAGATATTCAATGCGGGCGGCCACGGAGGGCCGCCCCTACGGGCGAATGCGGTTTTGTTCGTCATTCCGGCGAATGCCGGAATCCAGGGACTTTGCCTTTGTTTTTTGTTTCTTCTGTATTCCCACCAGTGAATGGAGGATGAAAAACCGGAGCGTCGCCACTCTCCTCGGCTCTGGATTCCGGCATTCGCCGGAATAACGGCGGTGGACAAAGCCGAGCGAGAAGAGGTTTTTCAACAACCCCGCATTGGTCGCGATTGCCCTTCGATACGCCGCCTTCGGTGGCTACTCAGGGTGAGGAAGGTGGGGGGAACAGCGGAGCCTGCCCTGAGCTTGTCGAAGGGCCGCTATTCAGGATGAGGCGGGGAAGGGTTTTTCAACAGCCCCAAGAAGCGAGTGGTTGTTCTATCAGCGCATGGAGCCCTTGAGGACGCCGCCGTTTTCAATCCTTGCGGACGAAACGCAGCGGGTCGCAGGCTTCGACGGCTCCGGGCTGTTTGTAGAGTTCAACGAGGGTAGCGACCTCCACGAGCGACAGTGACATCAGGTAGAGGCGGTGTGCGCTGGCCGGCATGGTTTCGCCGAAGTAGTCATCCAGATAATCGAGTATCTCGTGAAACCGGGGTATCATCGCGTCGTAGAAGGCGCGGGTCTCATCCATCGTGACCGTCACCTTCTTCTCGGTTCTCTCCCGTTCCGACTCCAGCGCCGAGTCCACAAACGGCGCCAGATCATCGAATTCATCGGGCAGCAGAGACTCAGTCATCGTCGTTCCTTCCCCCCATCCATTGCGGAACCGCGGTCATGCGTTCCGGTAGAATCCGACATGATCCTCCACCGTCTTGTGGAAGAAGCGCAGCGGCACCTCGTCGTCCTGCAGAATCACGTGCGAGATCGCGCCGGTGGCGAGGCCCGCATACACGTTCTCATGGGCGACCATATCCTCTTGAAGCGTGTCCAGGGTGAGGCACTTGAAATATTCCTGCCGAAGCTGCTCGCGCACACTCACCGGCTCCGTAAAGTGCATGCGGATTTCCCAGATCGTCCGACCGACAGCGAGCGGCCATAAATTGTAGGTAACATAGGTTGTCGTGAGGCCGATCTGGACCAGCAGGATCACGAAATTCGGGAAGATGACGAAGTGGTCCATCTTGCCGATCATCTGCGAGGGTTGGAACACCGGAGTGCGGAGGACGTCGGTGGCCAGGGAAAACCTGAGCGGCGTCAGTTTCTGGGACGGCGGGTACTCGCACGACCAGACGCTGTGGTAATTGTAAAGATTCACATCCAGATAGCGGCAATGCCCCTTTTCGTTGCGCATGAAGGAGCCTTCCAGAACGCGACGGTGCTGAAACGGAAAATGATAGGCTTCGTTTTGCCCGTCCTGCACGACCTTCCAGTTGGCGTGCACATCGACGTTGTGAGTCGACAGCAGTTTCATCTTGCTGAACCGGCAGCCATCGAGTTGGTCGGCGACGCCGCCCAGATATTCGCGCAGCGTCTCGCTTGGCTCGGCGGCCAGATGGATGAAAATGAAGCCTTCCCAGACGTCCGTATGCACCGGCTTCAATCCAAGAGTCTGCTTGTCCAGATCGAAGAAATTCTCTTCGTCCGGGACATGGCGCAACTCGCCCGCGTCGCTGTAAACCCAGCTATGGAAAGGGCATAGCAGGCTCCCCCGGCATGAACCTTGTTCATCCAGCACCAGTTTTCTGCCGCGATGCACACAGACATTGTGAAAACCACGCACGATGCCGTCCGAACCGCGAATGATCAATACGGAAACGCCGCACATGACGATGTCGCGAACGAAGTAATCGCCGGATTCCGGGATATCCTCGACCCGGCCGACATTGATCCAGGTCCGGCGGAAAATCCGGTCGCGTTCGAGTTCGAAATACTCTTCGGAGAACATCGGCTCCGCGGGCACCGGGCCGGTCTCCAACTCCGGATACTTCTCCGCCCACTGCTTCTCACGCATCGCTGTCTTCATTCGACTATCTCCCGAGAGATTGTCGTCAGTGCAGCATCGCGGGTCGGCGCATGTGCGCCGCCTGCCACGGCTGTACCGTCGAACTGATCCGTACGCAGCAAATCCACCACTGCGCAATTTTCCACTGCCCTTCCCGTCGCTCCCTCTCCGTGAAACCCAATCCTGAAATTTTCAGTGCCTGCTTCCCGTAATTTGACGTGTCCGGTAACGCAAGCAACTCCCGGCGCCAGATGATATCGGCCAAAATTCTAGGGGCTTCTCCGTAACGGGTCAAGAAAATTATATTCCGTCCGCCCGTTATCGCGGATTACAAGCACGGCCCCGGCCTCTGCGAGGCGGCGCCCGCGCGGCACGCGGTTTCCGGCGCCTCTAGGCGAGATCTCTTGGCAGAACGAAATCGGTGAGAATCGCCGCGCCTTCGCCCAGCGAGGACCAGCGCGCCGCGTCGAGCGCGAACGCGGCCAGGGCGGCGGTCGGGAATTTTTCGTCCATACGCCGGCGCATCGGCTCGGGTCCGCTGCCGCAAATCCCGGCGGCGAGGTCTTCGATCCCCGGGTTGTGGGCGATGAGCAGGACGCAATCAACGGCGGTATCGACCCGCTGGAGGCGCCTCAGCAGGGTTGCCGCGTCCGCGCCGTAGAGACCGCTCTCGATGCGCAGGACGGCATCGCGAGCGAGATCGGGCAGCATCAGGGCCAGGGTCTCGCGGGTGCGCTGGGCGGCCGAACACAGGATGAGGTCGGGCAAGAGGCCGCCACCTGCAAGATGCCGGGCGATCAGCGGTGCTGCGCGGCGGCCGCGTTCGTTCAGAGGGCGATCGAAATCGGCCAGCCCCGGATCCGACCAGCTCGACTTGGCATGCCGCAGCAGGAAAAGGGTCTTCATGACTCCGTCCGCCTCACGATGGTTTTATATGATGTGGGTTATTGTCTTTCAGCCGGGAAAGAGCGTCACACGACGCCGCCCGTGCGCAGGCGGGCGATTTCCTCTTTGCCATAGCCGATCTCGGCGAGAATCTCATCGGTGTGCTCGCCCAGCATCGGCGCAGGCCTTGAAAAATCAAGCGTTTCACCCCCGAACGCAACCGGCGAGGCGGGCAGGAGGCCCGGCCCCGCAACGGGGTGGTCGACTTCTACGAAGGCTTCCGGGAAGCGTTCTTTCACTTGCGCCACGTCGTTGATGGCGCTCACCGTAACCCCTTGAGGGATAAGGAGTTCCTCCCACTCGGCGGTCGTCTTCTGCGTGAGGACGTCTTCGAGAATCGCGCGCAGGGCGTCGTCGTTCGCGACGCGGTCTTTGTTCTCGCGGAAGCGGGGATCGTCCGCAAGCGCAGGCCTTTCAAGGGCTTCGACGAAGACGCGGTAGCGGTTCGTGTTCGAGATGGCGACGTATATGAGGCCGTCTTTGGTGCGGTAGCCCGAAAAGGGAGAGACCACCGGATGGGAAAGCCCTTCAGGAACAGGCACTTCTCCGGTGAAGGAATGACGCGACACCGGATTTTCCATGATGTTGACGGTCGCGCCCATCATCGAGGCGTCCACGCGCATCCCCTCGCCCGTGCGCTCGCGCTTCAGAAGGGCGGTGAGAATCCCCGAGAGCAGGTAGAGGCCGCTCGTCACGTCGACGATCGACACCCCCACGCGCACCGGCGCTCCGCCCGCAGGCCCCGTGACGCTGATGAGGCCGCCCGCGGCCTGCAAGAGGCTGTCGAAGGCGGGACGCCCTGCGTTTTTCCCCCTCTGGCCGAAGCCGGACACCGCGCCGTATATGAGCCCGGGGTTTTCCGCCTTCAAGACCTCCCAGCCGACGCCTAAGCGATCCATCACGCCGGGAAGGAGATTTTCCACCAGAACGTCGGCCTCCCGGCAGAGTTTCCTGAAGACTTCGACGCCATCGGGGTTTTTGAGATCCAGCGTGATGGAGCGCTTGCCCCGGTTCAGGCTCATGAAGTAGCTGCTCTCGCCGTTCTTGAAGGGGCCGATGGCGCGGCTGTCCTCCCCGCCGGGGCGCTCCACCTTGATGACCTCGGCGCCATAGCCCGCCAGATAAAGCGATACGATGGGGCCGGCGTTGAACTGGCTGGCGTCGATGACCTTCAGGCCCTGGAGGAGTGGCATCGGATGAGAAAATGCTTTCTAGCGGCGTTTTCTGGTGGTTTTGGAGGCCGTTTTCTTCGGGGTGGTTTTTTTCGGGGCTGTTTTCTTCGCAGCCGTTTTCTTTGGCGCTTTCGCCCCGGCCGCCTTGTCTGCGGCGGGTTTCTTGGCGGTGGCGCTCCTGTTCGCAGAATTCGCGGCCCTGGCGGCGCGCGTTTTCTTTTTAGCCGCTTTTTTCCGCGTCGTCGGCGCTTTTTTCCTCTCGCCGGCCGCTTTTCCTCTCGGACTCGGCGATTTGCTCTTCGCCGAGGCGGTTCTCTTGGAGGAGGCGGCTTTCTTTCCGGCGGTCGTCCGCTTTTTCTGCGCCGCTGCTTTTCGAGGGGTTTCTTTCTTCGTTTGCGCCCGCCGTTTTTTCGCTTGTTTCTCATTTGCCACACGCACAGCTTCAGCGGCGCGTATTTCTTCTTCGGTGGGCGGGAAAACGGGTTTCCTGCGCCCCGTCATCAGGCGAAAGGCATACCCCACCTGCGTTTCGTGCCATTCATTCTCTCCGAGATCCTGCAACACGAGTTCCACCGGAGAGCCCGGAACCAGCAAGTCCCGATAACCTTCCCATCCGATTAAATGGGAATTTATCTTTATCCCCTCATCCAGGAGTATGACCGCCGAGGCATGCTCTACGTTACCGTCTACGGAAGAGTGCGTGATCGTGGCCGAAAGAAGCTTGCCCTTCCCGCTCAAAAGCACCTCGCTCGTGCTCCGAGGACAGACCGGATTGTCGCAAGTGGTTTTCGAGCCGGTCTTCGGGAAAAAATACTCCTCACACTCCCTGCATACGGAGCCGATGAGCTTGGGCTTATGGCGAGAATTCCTGGGAATCGTAAAAACATCGCGCATAAACGGAACAACGACTTTGTTTTTGTCAGGAACGAAAATCGAAGGCTCATTCTGGCGGGAGTTCATGTACTACCCTGCTTTTGAAGTTTCGAAGAACCAAATCAAATGGAACGAAATGTAAACGGCTAGTTAAATCTCATAGGCATGCCGGGATTAGTGCGCGAACACTACCAAGGGGCCGGGCGGGTGTCAAGATGAATTCAAATCGGGAAAATCCCCCCATCCGCCATGCGGGAGACGGCCTCCATACACAGCAGATTGACTCCTGAACCAACCTTGATATTGCCGACTTGACCATTCAAAACCTGCAATCTTATAGTCGACAATCGTACTTATATAAGGAATGCGGCATGACTTCTCCAGACGCTCGAAATCTTCCATCCCGGTTGCTTCGTCTATTGCCTTCGGTGGATGAAATCGTCACCCGCCTCAAAAATGACGGCGCCAACGGCTCCTCGGACACCGCCCTGTCCGATGCCGTCAGAAAAGCAATCGGGATAAAAAGACAGCTTCTGCTCAAGGAAACGAACCCGGAACTTCCGGACGCAACGGAAAACGCATCGCTGTGCAAGCAAACGCTCCGGGATATCGTTCTCGATGAGGCCAGACAAATCCTTTCCTCGAACAAGCAACCCGGCCTGAAAAAAGTCATCAACGCCACAGGAATCGTACTGCATACAAATCTGGGTCGAGCCCCCCTGAGTGACGCCGCAAGGTCCGCCCTCAATGACGTGGCGCAAGGATATTCAAACCTGGAATTCGATTTGAACCTCGGGCAGAGAGGGTCGAGGGGGTCCGATGTGGAATCTCTCCTTTGCCGACTTACAGGGGCGGAGGCGGCGCTGGTCGTCAACAACAACGCTGCGGCCGTGATGTTCGCGATTCACACGATGGCAAATTCCGCCGAAGTGATCGTTTCCAGAGGCGAGTTGGTTGAAATCGGCGGTTCTTTCCGCATCCCGGATATCATGCGCCAAAGCGGCGCAAAACTAGTGGAAGTCGGGACGACGAACAAGACGAGGATATCCGACTACCGCAACGCCATTACCCAGGATACGGCTTTGCTGCTGAAAGCCCATACGAGCAATTACAGGATTATCGGCTTCACGGAAGAAGCATCTCGCGGTGAACTCTCGGAACTCGGCAGGGAAACAGGCATACCCACGATGGAAGATCTCGGGAGCGGCTCGCTCCTTCATACGGATGGCCTGCCGCATGAACCCACCGTCACAGAATCCATTCAAGCGGGAATCGATGTCGTTACCTTTTCCGGCGACAAGCTTCTCGGTGGCCCGCAAGCCGGCATCGTTGTCGGCAAGGCGATGTGGGTGGAGAAAATGAAAAAACACCCGCTCATGCGCATTCTCAGGCTCGACAAGCTTGCGCTCGCCGCCCTGGAGGCGACACTCAGGGCATACCTCGATCCGGATGCCGCCCGCACCCAAATTCCGACTCTTCAGATGTTGTCCACCAACCGGGAAACACTGAAAAAACAGGCCGAATCCCTGATGAACCTGATGGGGGAAAATACCTGCTCCGTACTGGGCGCCCGGGTGGAGGAAACGTCGGGTATGGTCGGCGGCGGGGCCATGCCCCTGGCGGAACTCGATAGCTGCGCCGTCACCTTGTCTCCCCGAAACTCCTCCGCCGAATCGCTGGAAACCAGGCTGCGGAATGCTGCGCCACCTGTCGTGGCGCGCATTCATGAGGATAAAGTAGTGCTGGATATGCGATGTATTCGAGAAGATGAAATGAATCAGCTTGCCGTGATTCTCAACGAATTCGCAAAGTAGTCATCAACCGTCTGCGCAATCATTTTTTCGCCACCACGAAAAAGGGGACCATTTTCCGATGCCGACCGTTCATTCCGATGGTGTTGCCATAGATTATGAAGTCATCAACCCCCGGCATACCGGTACGCCTGTCTTCCTGATCACCGGGCTGGGGGGCATTCGCGGTATATGGGCGAAACAAATCGAGGCCTTTTCCGCGGCCAGACCCCTCATCCTCCATGACCACCGGGGAACGGGAAAAAGCGCGAAACCGAGCGGGGTTTACAGCGTCCCCAACATGGCGAAAGATATCGTCGCTATCATGGATGATCTGGAAATGGAACAAGCGCATCTCGTCGGTAGTTCTACGGGGGGCGCCATCATCCAGGTGATGTGTATCGATTATCCCGAGCGCGTGAAAAGCGGGTCTATCGTAAGCTCCTGGCCCAAAAGCGACGCATATTTCACCCGCCAGTTCAGCGTGCGTAAGGAAGTCCTGCTCGAGATGGGATGGGAAACCTATACGAGATTTTCCACATTCACCCTGCACAGCCCGAAGTTTTTCACCGACAATTTTCAGGAAATCCAAACGCAGGAAAACCTATCGATCGCAAACGCGCCTCCCGCCGAGATCATGGCCGAGAGAATCGACTGCATTATTGCGCACGACCAGCTGGACCGCCTGGGTCAAATCACATGTCCGGTGCTGGTGGCCGTCGCACAAGACGACGTCGTCACCCCGCCGTATTATTCTCATCAATTGCGTGAAGCCATTCCCGGTGCTGAATTGAAAATCTTTGACGAAGGCGGCCATTTCGTTTATATCGAGAAACCGGGTGAATTCAACGAGGCCATCCTGGAATTCATCCATCGTCATGACTAAGCCATATCTTCATCTCTCGCCGATTCACCACGAAGGCGAAACCACCTCATGAAACATGTCGTTATCGGAACCGCCGGCCACATCGATCATGGCAAAACCTCTCTCGTCAAGGCATTGACCGGCACGGACACCGACCGCCTCAAAGAGGAAAAAGAACGCGGCATCACCATCGAGCTCGGGTTCGCCGAGTTGATTCTCGATAACGTCCATGCAGGCATCGTGGACGTACCGGGCCATGAGCGGTTCGTAAAAAACATGCTGGCGGGAGTCGGCGGCATCGATTTGGTCATGCTGATCGTTGCCGCCGACGAAGGCATCATGCCGCAAACGAGGGAGCATTTGTCTATCTGCCGGCTTCTCGGCATAAAAACCGGCCTCATCGTGCTCACCAAAACAGATCTGGTCGAACCGGAATGGGTTGAACTCGTCAAAGACGACGTTCAGGACTTCGTGAAAGATACTTTTCTGAAAGATAAGCCCATTGTGCCGGTCTCGGCTCACACGGGAGATGGCCTGGAAAATCTCCTTGACGCTTTGCGCATGATCGCGAATCAGACGCCCGCAAAAAGTGAGACGGGTATCTTTCGAATCCCGATTGACCGCGTCTTCACAATGCGTGGCTTCGGTGTCGTGATTACGGGAACCCTGTTCAGTGGGAGTGTGGGCGTAGGAGAGCAGGTGGAAGTTTATCCCAAGGCTCTTCAGGCGCGCGTTCGCGGCTTGCAGGTTCATGGGGAGGCTGTGGAAAAATCGACTGCCGGCCTCAGAACCGCCGTGAATCTCCAGGGCCTTGAGCGTGCCGAAGTGGTCAGAGGAGACATCGTCGGCCATCGTGGTGAACTGAAAACGACGTACATGCTCGACGTCCATCTGGAACATCTGGCCGACGCGCCCCGCCCGCTGAAAACCCGCAACCGGATCCGGTTCCATGCAGGGACCGCCGAAATCATGGGCAGGATATCTCTCATCGGACGAGACGTGCTTGAACCGGGAGAAAGCTCTTTCGCCCAAATACGGCTGGAAGAACCTATCGTCGTCCTGCCCAGAGATCGATTCGTCATCCGGAGTTATTCGCCAATCATCACGATAGGCGGCGGGGAAATCCTGGACATCATGCCTCGCAAGCACAGGCGATTGCGGAGCTCATCCCAGGATCATCTGAAATCACTTTACCAGGGGGATGAGACGGAAAGACTGCTGATATTGCTCCGGAACTCACGGTTGAACGGCGTGGAACTCGCTGACCTCACAGGCCGTCTCACATTAAAACCGAGCAACATCCAGAAAACCATTCAGGAATTAGCTGACCAGGGAGAAGTGCAAATCATCGACCAGGCCAGTTTCTTCTCCATGACGACAGCGCATTTCAACACCGCCCAGAAAAACATTCTTTCTTTTTTGAGGGAATATCATGCGGAGAACCCGCTTCGACCGGGTGCACCGAGGGAAGAAGTTCGCGGCAAGGTGGGTGACATCAATGAAAAAATCTTTGCCGCCGCACTCAAACACTTGAGCGAATCCAACGAAATCGCTGAAAATGGGGCCATCCTCAGACTGGCTTCCCATTCAGTGGAAATCGATGAAACGCTCGGAGAGGTGAAAACGAAACTGGAGTCGGTTTTCAAGAATGCGCATTTTCAGCCGCCATCCGTGGAAGACGCATTCGCACGATGCGCCGGCAAAGGCAACTCGAATCAGAATGCGCTGCAAATCCTGATTGATGAAGGGGCTCTGCTGCGGCTGAAGGACAACATCATCTATCATCGACACGCTTTGCGTGAGGCGGAAAACCTTCTGAAAGGGCATCTGTCTCGCAACAATGAAATCACGGCGGCGGAGTTTCGGGATCTGCTGGGAATTACACGAAAACACGCCATACCTCTGCTTGAATACTTTGATACCGCGCGTATTACGCTGAGGTTGGGAGATAAAAGAGTGCTTCGTCCAGACGCAAGGTAAAAGCCCTTTATAAGGAATGAAAAATGCCTCTCGATAAGAACAGAATCAAACGGCTGCGTGCAGATGTCCCGGCCCTGAGAAATCAGATATACGTCAACTGGGGCGGCGGAGGGCCATCATCGAAATCGATTCTCCGCGAAATGGACAAGTTCGCAAAACGCGACCTGGAACTCGGCTCGTTTCACCCGAAAATCAGGAATGAAACCACCGCAGCCCTGCAGCGCACCCGGGAGAGCTGCGCGAAACTCATCGGCGCAGAAACATCGGAAATAGCCCTGACAGGGAATACGACGGTCGGAATCAACATCTCCGCCGCCGGATTAACCTGGAATGCAGGGGACGAGGTGGTCGTCTCGGATCTGGAGCATCCGGGCGGCTACCTGCCTTGGCTGGTATGGCGGAAAAGAAATCCCATCAAGGTAAAACTATTCAAAACCGGTCAAAATGACGACCAGCTTCTCCGAAACCTGGGAAAGGCCATCACGCCGAAAACAAGGGTGGTTTGCATAAGCCATATCTCGTGGCTAAACGGCAGGAGACTCCCTCTGGAAGCAATCGGCCGAATTTGCGTCTCCGCAGGCGCCCTCCTCATCGTGGACGGCGCCCAGTCCGTCGGACACATACCAGTCAAAATCAAAGACACCGGCGTGGATGTCTACACCATATCCGGCCAGAAATGGCTGATGGGCCCCGATGGCACGGGCGCGGTCTATATCAGGCGTGGAGCAGGCAAAAAGATTCAGCTTTCATCCGCCAGCTTCCGTTCGGCGCAAACAAAGAGATTGAAAACCCTGTCTTTCACCCCGGAACCGAGTGCGATGCGCTATGAAGTCGGCACGCTCAATACACCCGGGTTCATCGGTTTCCGGACTGCGGTTGAGCAGTTCAAGAAAACGGGGCCGGTATCCATCGAAAAAAGGATTCTGGCGCTGGCGAATCGCCTGCTGTCCCAAATCCGCGGGAGCAGGAACGTCGAAGTCATTACGCCTGAAGGAGAAGCGCAGTCCGGTCTGGTTTCCTTTCGGATCAGGAACGTCGAATCCCAGAAGGTGGTGGACAGGCTGTACAGAAAACACCAAATCATCCTCAGGGCGGTGGTAACGGAGCCTCCCGCCGTGAGAGCCTCCATTCATTACCTGAACACGGAAGAAGAAATGGACTCGATTGCAAATGCGATAGACGCAATCGCTGCCGGCAGAAAAAAGGGATAAAAGAACTCGAAAACCACATAAAAAAAGGCGGCGGTCATGTGCCCGCCGCCTTTTTTATGTCTGGTGCGTGATTATTTTTTCAGCGTTACGTTCACCGCCGTAGCGGCGCCGCCCTTGACGGTCACCTTCATGGACTTCTTGCCCAAGACCTCGTGCCAAATCTCGAGGGTATAAGAGCCCGCGGGAACGTCCTTTATCTCGAATTTGCCCCCGGCGCCCGTGACGCCGACGTATGGATTCTCCGCCACGACGATATAGCCTTTCATCCAGTCATGCACGTCGCAGGTCACTTTCAGGATGCCGGACTTCTTGAAGTAGCGTGTCGACATTCTCAGCTTTTTCTTGAACTTCGGCTGCGCAATATTGGCTACCGAGTTTCCCGTTTTGCCTGGATGGGTGTGGACGTTGTGGAGAATCTTGTCACTGTTCTTCATCAACAGTTTCGTCTTTTGCTTCATCACCACCACGCGTGGGAGGTACACGCATCCTTTTTGATCCATCGTCGCTTTTTTCTGGCTCTTCGACCACTTCTTGCCGGATTTCACGCCCTTCAGGGACACGACGGCCCAGACCACGCCGCCGTCTTTCACGACAAGGCTCTCATCCTTAATCGGTTTTTTCGCACAAACTTTCTTGTCCTTGTTCACGGATAAGGTTTTTTGTTTCGGGGCCGGGCCGTCGAACTTGATCGCTCCGGCAATCGAACCGCCGCCGCTTACCTAGCCTTCCTTGTAAGCGTCCGCGGACCCAGCGAATGCGATGCTCAACACC
>VXPH01000163.1 GCA_009839615.1 Nitrospinota bacterium | reverse complement strand
GCCGTAAGGCTCCTGTGGCGATCTATCCCCCGTCCACCGCCCAGACCTTGACAAGGGTGTGAAACTCCCCGTTTTCCCCGAAGCGGTCGACGCCCTCGGGCAAGGCCGTCATCAACGCGCGGTCGAAGCGCTGCCCGATGCGCACGACGCCGCGCGCCTCCTCCGTCACCGCCGAGACCTCGCAGACGGCGCCGCTCGCCTCTAAATCGTCCATCAGCGCCTCATAGGGCGCGCCCCACAGCGGGAAGTGGAGCGATGCGCTAAGGTCTGCGGCCAGTTCCCGGAACGCCTCGACGCGCCAATCGCGGATGTGCTCCAGGTGCAGGTCGCCGAAGACGAAACGCGCTATCTGCGGAACCATGCGGGCCGCCTCGGCGATGCGCGCCTCATAGGCCTCTCCCGGATGGAGCGGCACGCCCAGCAGGGGGACGCCCAGGTGTTCGGCCTGACGCGCCACCAGTTCGATATCGAGTTCCTGGTGCGCGATTTTCCGGCTCGTCGCGTCGAAGGTGGTGAGCAGAATGATCGGCCTTTCGCTTTCACGCCGCAAGGCCCGATATGTCAGAAAGCTGTCCTTCCCGCCGCTCCAGAAGAGCACGTCAGCGGGTTCTTGGGGAGGCCGGACGCCGGTCATCCAGGCGGGCCGGCGGGCGAGGCGGGGGCGTTCTTCCACCGGAACCGCCTCGTGCGCATAGGGGCAGTGGCGGCAGCCGCTGCCGCAGCAACTCCCGCGACGGCGCAGCCCGACCTCGGTAAAGACGCGCCAGCCCGTCTCGGGGTCGAGATAGAACTCCTCGCCGGCGCGGCACGCGCGCTCATGGAGAGTCGACCAGTTATCCTCGTTCATCACTCGTTCCGGTGGGTATCAGGCCGCACGCGCTTCGAGACGCTCCCAGCCCGCGCCCTCGTGGCCGAAGGCGAAGGCATCGGGATGGAGAATCTCCGCGAGAATCTCGGCGGATTCGACGAGCCGGGGTCCGGGGCGGTTGAAGAACTGGTTCCCGTCCGTGACGAACACTTGGCCCTTTCGTACGGCTTCCAGGCGCGCCCACTCCGCTCTTCCGGTGAGCGCTGCCAACTCGCGGCGCGAGCGCGCGATGTCGAAGCCACAGGGCATGAGCACGACCGCCTCGGGCTTGGCCTCCTCCAGCGCTCCCCATTCGAGCCAGGCGGAGTGTTCGCCGGCGACGCCCAGGACGTCCTCCCCGCCCGCAATCTCCACGAGTTCGGGCACCCAGTTGCCCGCCGCCATGAGCGGATCGTACCACTCGATGCAGGCGACGCGGGGCCTGCGGCCCGTCTCCTTGGAGCGCTGTGCGATGGCGTCGAGCCTTTTGCGCAGCTCATCAAGCAGCGCATCGCCGCGTTTGCGTACCCCCAGAGCCTCGGCGACAGATGCGACATCGCGCCAGACGTCTTCGAGCGCGTTGGGCTCCAGAGACAAAACGTCGGGTTTCGAGCGCACCATTTCGCGCACGGCCGCCTGAACGTCCGAGAGGCTCACGGCGCACAACTCGCACTGGGACTGCGTGACCACGAGATCCGGCGCCAGATCGTCGAGCAAAGCGGTGTCGACGCTGTAGACCGAGACGGCATCCTGCAGCACCGCCTTCACGCGCTCGTCAATCTCGCGGCTCGTGCCGTTCGGGTCGAACTTGGGCGCGGTGCACGGGGGCAACGCATCGATTCCGGCGGGATAGTCGCACTCGTGCGAGCGGCCCACGATGCGGTCGCCACATCCTAAGGCATGGATGATCTCGGTGCTGCTCGGCAGGAGCGAAACGACGCGGTGCAAGAACCCGCCCTCCATAAACGATGAAGTTCAACCCCACGAATCCTAGCACACCATGCGCGACTACGTCCGGTGCATCTAGTCTCCCCTCTCCCCTTGCCGGGCCGTCCGCCCCCTGCTAGCATCCGGGAAATCCACTCATTACTTTTTCACGTTTCAGGAGGACGTGCGCGATGGCGGAATTCACCGTAGCCAAGTTCAAGGACGTGTCCGAGGGTCTGCAGGAGGGCCAGTTCGCCGTGGGCGAGCGGGCGAAGGCGAGCGGTCTGGCGGATCTGGACCCCATCTACAAGCAATTGCTGGACATGAAAATCACCGTCACGCTGGGCCTCATCGGCCCCGACGGGCGCGTGAACATGACGCCCATGTGGTTCGACTACGAGGGCGACACCATTCTGGTGAACACCGCCTCGCACCGGCCCAAGTGCGGATGGATACGGAACAATCCGCAGCTCACGATCCTCCTCGTGAACCCCGAAAACCCCTACCACTGGATGAGCATCAAGTGCACGGTGGTGAACGAGATACACGAGGACGACCCGGGCGGCGAGCGGGCGACGGAGCAGCTCGACCGCATCTGGACGAAATACACGGGCGCGGACCCGCCCTACGCGCTCAGAGACCCCGCGATCGACGAGAAGCGCGTGCTCTTCGAGTGCCGCGTGGACCGGGTGGCTACGTTCGGAAAACCGGCGTAAGGGCCTGGGTTTGCAGGGGCTGTATACGGGGCTTGTTGAAAAACCCTCATAGGGCAGGCATCCCAATCATCGAACTGTTCACCGCAGGGACAGGTCGCGATCTGTAGTGACAGCCCCGAGGAGGGGCTGTCACTACAGAACCATTCCGCCCAGCGCAGGGCCATCCGACGGACCCCCTTTTAATATCCGGGAGGTTAGCCCCCCC
>VXPH01000222.1 GCA_009839615.1 Nitrospinota bacterium | reverse complement strand
CGACTCCCCCTCAAGGGGGGAGTGAAATTTAGCGCACCTCTTTCGGGAGTTTTCCAACAACCCCGTATGCGGGTGTGCGATCAGACGTCCTGATCGAGGAACGCTCGATAGATATCCTCGCGGTGCGTCGGCGGATCGAAGCGGTATTCCTGTTCGAATTTCTGGGCCAGCACCTGATAGAGACCCAGCGAGTTGCAGAAAAACGCGTTCGATGAGCAGACCAGCCAGACCCGGTAGATCCGGTAGGTGCGCTCGCCGACGAGTTCCCGGATGCGCCCGGCGTTTTGCTCGAATTTCTCGTACCAGTGCTTGCACGTGCGCGCGTAGTGGAGCCTCAGGTTCTCGACGTCCAGAATCTCCCAGCGCGACAGTTCCATGATGTCCTGAATATGGGAAATATTGTCCATCTCTCCGTTGGGAAAGACGTTGCGCAGCAGAAACTCGTTCTGGCTCGTGGGCTTCCAGAACTTGTTCGTCGTGATCCCGTGGTTCAGGAACAGGCCCCCGTCGCGCAGGCGGTTCCTTACCGAAGTGAAGTAGCTCATGTAGTTCGCGATGCCGACGTGCTCGATGATGCCGATGGCGGAAATCTTGTCGAACGTCCTCGATTCGGGAAAATCGCGGTAATCCATGTGGTGGATCTTGCATCTGTCCTCGAGCCCCTCGCGGCGCGCCCATTCCTGGCCCCATTTCGCCTGTTCGCGCGAGAGCGTGACAGCGGTGGCGTTCACGCCGTAGTTCTTCGCCGCCCAGATCGCCAGCGAACCCCACCCGCAGCCGATGTCGAGATAATCCTCGCCGGGCGAGAGCCTGAGCTTGCGGCAGACCAGGTCCATCTTGTCGCGCTGCGCCTGGGCGAGGTCGCCGTCCGGCGTGCGGTAGTAGGCGCACGTATAGAGCATGTTCTCGCACAGGAACTGCTCGTAGAACTCGTTGGAGAGATCGTAGTGGTGTGATATCGCCTCTGCGTCGAATTCCTTTGTCCGCTCTTTTACCATGGCCGCCTCAATGTTTTGTTCAACCGATCCCGAACGCGCCTTCCAGAACCAGCCGGCGTCTGAGCCAGGCGTTGCCGCAGATGAACTTCGCCACGCCGAAAAGGACCTTATCCGGAAGACGATCGATCAATTTATCGAACATCCCTTCCCCGCCGCCTCCGTATTTCGCATAGAGCGCCTCGCCGTATTCGGCGAGACCCTCGCCCGTCTCCAGGTACCCGTGCGCCGCCTCCGCCGCCATTTTAGCACTATGGACGGCGGGGCCGATGCCCTCCCCGCTAAAATCTTTCGCAAGCCCTGCGGCGTCGCCGATGAGCGCGAACCCCTCCCCCGCCGGCTGCCGCACGTGAGCCCGATGCACCGAATAGGCGTGGCCGCGGAACTTCGTGAGCTCCATCCCGGCGGGCAGCCTGCCCGTCTCGCGGAATTTTTCGAGCAGGGTTTCCAGGCGCTCGTGAACGCTGGGGTTCTTGCCGATGCAGCCCACGCCGATGTTCAGGAAATCCCCTTTGGTGAAATACCAGGCGTATCCCTTGAAGTCGGGCTCCGCGAACAGCTCGGGCAAACCGTAGTTGGGCGCCAGGGCGCGCAGTTTCTCCGCGCCCACGTTCGTCTCGCTCTCCTGCGTCAGGACGACGGATTCCTTCGACGATACGTCGCCGAACGCCCTCGCGACCGGGCAGGTGTGCCCGCCCGCGCCGATGACGACGGGGACTTCGATTTGCTCGCTTCCTAAGTCCACGCGCATCCCCCGATCCGTTTTCTCCACGCCCCGGACGCGCACGCCCTCGCGCACCTCGGCGCCCTCTTCCTGCGCGCGCCTCAGGAGCCAGGTGTCGAACTGGCTCCGGATGATCCCGTAGCTCGCAGGTTCGCTCCACCTCGTCTCGAGCAGCTTGTCGTCATAGCCCACGAACACGCTCTCGAAGGGCTGGATGGTGTGGGGGTATTCATTCGGGTCGAGCTTGAGATCCGCCATCACCTGCCTGGTGACCCAGCCCGCGCAGAGTTTCACGCGCGGGAAGGTCGCCGCATCGAGCACGAGGACGCTACGGCCGCGCTTCGCCAGTTCCCAGGCGGCCGTGCTGCCCCCCGGGCCTCCTCCGACGACGATGACATCGGGCGCGCTCATTCCGAGAGTTTCCATATGCGAAGTGCCATCTTGAATTTCCGCATCGCCGAGAGTTCGATCTTCTCGAAGCTGTCGGCAACCTTCATGGCCTCGAACAGATCGCCCTCGAAGTCGATGACCGAGTCGCAGTACGCCTCGGCGAAAGCGTCGGCGGTGGGGTTCAGCAGAACGCGCTTGAACGAATCGAGCGAGGGGAACGTGATTTCCAGGGGCAGCACCTCGCGGCCCGCCGATACGGTCGTCCCGTCCCACAGGCGGAACTTGAGCCCGTAGTCGAGATCGGCGAAGACGTCGCGTAGAATGCCGGCGGCCCCCGAAGCGGCGGAGCGGCCGTTTGCGGTAGAAGTGTTCATGGCCTCATCCTCCTATGCGGAATCGAAAGGGGATGATCGTTCGACGGGCGTTTTTTCCGACTTTCTCATGGCCTCGCTAAGCGGGCGAATATCAAACCAAACGTACAGCCTCTTATCTATTTTGAATAAACAACCACGGGGCGTTCTGTCAACCTCTTTTTTTGTGCGTGGGGATCAATCGCGACTGAGGAGGGTGGGGTTGTTGGCCCCCGCGGCCGGGGGGGGGGGGGGGGGAGGGGGGGGGGGGGGGGGGGGGGGGGGGGGGGGGGGG
>VXPH01000060.1:3832-25548 GCA_009839615.1 Nitrospinota bacterium | reverse complement strand
GAAAGGCAAAAGGCGTAAAAATGGATTCCGGCTTTCGCCGGAATGACGGTGAACACTCTCGATGGTGAGGTTTTTCAACAACCCCTCCTCAGGGGGGCTTTTTCAACAACTCCTCTCCCCGGCGGTTCGGACCTCAGCGGTGCAATCGCTTGCAGCGTTCGATGGCGGCGGTCAGCTTCTCCTGCGGTTCCGACCCGATGTTCACCGCGAACTTGAGCCCCGAGAGCTTCTGGATACACGCCTCGTAGGGGAGGTTCCGGAAGACCACGGCAAAATGCTCGCACCCGTCCGCGTTGCCGTCGAAGCTGTATCCGGTGATCTCCTCCGCATCGTCGGTTTCCACCTTGATCGTGCAGTGGTGCAACACCGTTTTCTCCACCTGATGCGTTTCGCACACCCTCCTCACTTCACGGCGGCCCCGGGGGTGGAACACGACCTCATCGCGGCAGACGGTTTCCGGCACGAGATAGGTGAAGGCTTTTCTGTGGTCCCAGGTATAGACTTTCCGGCCGCCGACGGAGACGTCGCTCTCCGGATACCCCATCCTCTCGACGAGCGCCTCGACGGGCGCGCCCACCATGCCCGCCAGCCCTTCGCGCAACACGCCCATCGTGGGGAACGTCTGGACCGCGCAGCCTGTGAGCAAGAGGGCGAATACAATGGCGACAAAGCGTTTGCGCCCGCGGGCGGTGGAGAGGGGCATGGCGGAACTTCCTCCGGGAACTCTCGAGTCAAACGGCGGCTTGCGGGATGGATATTACCATATCGCTCAAACCCCCGCGTATCGGGGTTGTTGAAAAAGCCCCTGAGAGGGTAAAGGCAACCCCCCCCTACCCCCCTTGTCGGGGGTGTTGAAAATGTCCTGATTTCATGTTTCGGCGTAAGAATCGAACCAGGGAGAGAGTCCGTAGGGACAGGTCACGACCTGTCCTTCCGAGGCAGTTCGATCATGTCGTCATTCCGGCGAAAGCCGGAATCCATTTTCGGGCGGAATGACAATACTCCGGCTTTTCATCTCCTCGTCATTAGCGGGAATCAATCAAGAGTAAAATACAAAGGCAAAACAAAAGGATTCCGTCGAACCCTCATTCATCAATCGGGTTCGACCTCCCTCCTCGGACGGCTCCGACACTAGAATGACGATCCAAACCAAATCGGACAGGTCGCGACCTGTCCCTACAAACCCTTTATTTGCAAAGGCTACATACTGCTTTTTCAACAACCCGCAAATGCACTCGGGCTTCGCTGTGCGAAAAGCGGGCGGGTTCTATACAATGCCGGGAACCCGGCGTCGCCGATGACGAGGTTCCTGGCTGGCCTCACAGAGACACAGCCGATGCGCGCTCTCTACGAAATACGGGGAGCAATCGACAGGAGGAGACGTATAAAATGCCGTTCTACAGAGCATCCGAGATGGCCGAATCCCGCGTTTCCGCCCAGCCCATGGGCCGCTTCCAAGGTCTGGCGGGCGAGTTGATGAAGGTGGGCTTCGTCGCCTACGCCAGGGGCAAGATGTCGCGGCCGCACTACCACCCGAACGAGGAGCAATTCCTCTTCATCCTGGAGGGCAGGCAGTGGATGATCGTGGGCGATGAGGAGGGCCTGGTCGTCGCGGGCGACCTCGTCCACGTCCCCCGGGGGGCGACGCACGGGGGCGTCATCATCGAAGACGTGCGCATGTTCACCGCCAAGAGTCCATCGGGCGACGGAAGTCTCGATCAGGATCACCACGACGCGGAGGACGCCGAGGAGATCGTCCGCCGCTTGCAGGATAAACTCAGCGAATTTTCTTAAGGGGAGGATCGAATCATGCCGTTTTACAGGATTTCCGAGATGGAAGAGGTCCGCGCCGCGATATCGCCCGCGACCGCCAAAACGGTGCCCGGCGAACTGATGAAGGTGGGCGTCGTGACGTACCTGAAGGGCGAGGGCGCGACGCCGCACTACCACCCCAACGAGGAGCAGTTCTACCTCGTGCTTGAAGGCAGGCGCTACGTGATCGTGGGCGATGAGGAGCGCATCGTCGAGCCGGGCGACATCGTCCACATCCCCCGGAACACGCGCCACGGCGGACGCACCATAGGCGAGAAGTCCGTGTTCTTCGTCGTGAAAAGCCCCTGCGGCGACGGCGACCTGGCGCAGGACTACAACGCGGCGGACGACGCCGCCGAGGTGGTCGACCGGCTCGAGAGCAAGCTGGATGAGCTGAGCGGGGAGGGGTAGTTCCAGGCCGTTGCCATTTCGGCTCTACGCGCGTTCCCTAAAACAGCCCCGTGATCTTCCCCTCGGCCGTGATGTCCATGCCCGCCGAAGCGGGGGTCTTGGCGAGGCCGGGCATCTGCATGATGTTCCCGGCGATGGCGACGACGAACCCCGCCCCTGCGGACACGTAGGCCTCGCGCACGTTCAGAATGAAGCCCTCAGGCGCGCCCGGCTTCTTGGGGTCGTCCGAGAGAGAGGCCTGCGTCTTCGCGATGCAGACCGGAAGCTCGCCGTAGCCCAGCCTCGTCAGGGAGCGCAGGCTGCGCGCCGCACCCGGCTCGAAGCGCACCGCGCCCGCGCGGTAGATGCGCGTCGCGATGGCCTCGATTTTCTCCGCAAGCGGCGTGTCGAGAGGATAGAGCGGCGCGTAGGGCGCATCGTTCGCGCTGGCCAGATCAAAAGCCGTCTCGGCGAGTTCGGCGCCCCCCTCGCCGCCTTTGGCGTGAAGCTCATGCGCGTGGCACGGCGCTCCCGCCTCGGCGCAAAGCTCTTTCACGCGCGCGATCTCGGCATCGGTATCCGAGGCGAAGCGGTTCACGGCCACCACCACGGGCGCGCCGAAGCCCTGGATGTTCTCGATGTGGACTTTCAGGTTCGCGAAGCCTTTCGTCAAGGCGTCCACGTTCTCCTCGGCCAGCGCGTCCTTGTCGAAGGGAACGCCCCCGTGGAGCTTGAGCGCGCGGACGGTGGCGACGAGCACCACCGCGTCCACGCTCAGGCCACCCGTGCGCGCGGTGATGTCGAAGAATTTCTCTGCCCCCAGGTCCGAGCCGAAGCCCGCCTCCACCACCATGACGTCGCCGAGTTTCAACGCCAGCTTGTCCGCGATGAGCGAGTTCGTGCCGTGCGCGATGTTGCCGAACGGCCCCCCGTGAACGAAGGCGGGCGAGCCCTCGAGCGTCTGCACGAGGTTGGGTTTGATGGCGTCTTTCAGGAGCAGAGCCATGGCGCCCGCGGCGTTCAGATCGCCCGCGGTGATGGGCGCGCCCTTTCTCGTGTAGCCGACCACGATGCGCGCGATGCGCTCTTTCATGTCCTGCGGGTCGCTCGCGAGGCAGAGCACGGCCATGACCTCGGACGCCGCCGTGATCATGAAGCCCTCCTCCCTCGGCACGCCGTGCGTCCTGCCGCCCAGGCCGACGAGAACGTGGCGCAGGGCGCGGTCGTTCATGTCCAGCACGCGCTTCCAGGTGACGCGGTTCACGTCCAGCGCAAGCTCGTTTCCGTGGAAGATGTGCGCATCCATCAGAGTGGAGAGCAGGTTGTGGGCGGAGGTGACCGCGTGGATGTCGCCCGTGAAGTGGAGGTTGATGTCCTCCATCGGCAGCACCTGGGACATGCCGCCGCCCGCCGCGCCCCCCTTGATGCCGAACACGGGCCCCAGCGAGGGTTCGCGCACGCAGATGACGCTCTTCTTGCCGAGCCTTGCGAGCGCCTGGCCGAGACCCACCGTGGTGAGCGTCTTGCCCTCGCCCAGCGGGGTGGGCGTCATGGCGGTGACGAGGATGAGTTTTCCGTCTGGATCGTCCTTGCGGCATTCGAGTGCGTCCAGGCCGACCTTGGCCTTGTGCGCGCCGTAGAGCTCTATCTCATCCGTCGCGAGACCCAGTTCTTCCGCAACCTCGGCGATGGGTTTCAGCTTCGCGGCTTGCGCGATTTCGACGTCCGATGCGATGGCCATGGTGCCCTCCCGAACAAGTTGCGATGAGCGTGATGTGGCCGCACAACCCTCGATTCAACCTAGCGAGGGGCGTGATAAGTGTCAAGGAATGAGCCTCGGACGGCCTGATGCGAATCCAGGGCCATCAAGTTCATTCACAATTTTGGGGAGATATCGCGTGAATGAAGGGCGTTTCATGGGATTTATTCACGGGATATTGATGTTTCATCGTAAATGCAGATATGACCAGCGCCGCCGGACCACCCCCGCCTTCCGGGAAAAGGGCGCCTGAAAGATCGGGGAGGGGGGGGTGAGTTGCTCCGCATTTCCCCGCAATTGGTGTTGGCGGGTTTTCATCGGGACGGGCACAATCCCTTCCTCATCGGGCGGGATTGACCCGCGCGGGAAAACCAGCGCGCCCGGCGATGAGAGGAGGAAAGGAATGGAAAGGGCGATTCGACGTCAAGCGGAGTGGTCTTCGGCTCTCCGCCCGAATTCCGTCCCCCGCGCCGGCCGTTTTCGCGCCCGGGGGGTTCGGGTTTCGCGGCGGCGCGACCAAGTTCTCAAGGGCTTATGGGAATTTCCGAAAAATTCGATAAATTCACGGGGTTTTTCGATAAATTGATGAAAAGAATATTTCCCGTAAATATTTGTAATATATTGAGTTACGTTATAAACATGAGCGTTATGGACTCAGATATCTCGATAAAAAAAGTTTGTGGGAGCCCGCGCATTTGCCCGCAACCGCCCGCATTTGCGCGCGACGCATCGAGCCGCGGCTTGCGGACCTACGACCCCCCGGGCCTCCGCGCGAAGAACTCGCGGTACTTGGGCGCGAGCGGCGCTTCGCGCCAGTCGAAGCCGGTGGCGTCGGCGGCCCCCTCCATCTCCCGCGCCGTCCATTCGTTCTCATCCGCCAGATGGTTCAGCGAGCAAATCCCGGCCCGCCCCGTGGCCTTTCAGTGGACGAACGTCGGGCCGTGGGCCCTGGCTTCATCGAGCGCGCGGCTCACCTCGGCCAATGAGGCGGGGCTGAACTCGACCGGCGAGACGGGGACGTTCACGTAGCGCATCCCCAGCGACTCGGCTTGGGCCCTGGCGCGCTCGGGCGGGAGGTCGCCCTGGTCTTCCTCGGGAAAGCGCGTGTTGATGATGGTCTTGACCCCTCTTGCGGCGAGGGCCTTCAAATCCGCAGGCTCGGGCTGCGAGCCGAAGGATATGTCGTCCGATGCGTTGAAGTATTCCATGAAAAAACTCCATATATGGGGGTTAATCCGCCGTCACGCCCTCGATCTTGAAGGGCTCGCCGTTCACCTCCACGGTGGAGTGGAGCGGCACGGGTTCGGTGATCAGGGCCTCGGCGAAGCAGCCGTTCTTGGCGTTCCTGATGAGGTGGGCGAGCCTGTCGGCGGGTTCGTCCGATTCGACTTTCAGGTGCGTGTCCACGGCCTCCCACTTATTGAACACGGTGCCCTTGAGCACCGAGCCGCCCAGCAGCTTCCGGAACCGCACCGAGACGCTCGCTCCCTTGATCTCCATCTTCATCATGTGCGCGTACCGCGACACTTGGGTGAGCAGTCAGAACCCCGTCGCCATCGCGAGATAGGCCATCGGCGTGGGGTATCGGGCCGAGCCGCCGATGTTCGCGCCCTCGTCGCAGAAAATCTCGAACTTGCCCGCCGTGCCGCGTTTCAACTGCAGGGAGCCCTCATGCATCTCGGTGTGGACGGTGTTGTCGGTGTAGAGTCCCCCGGGGGGGTGTTCGGGCTTGTCGATGACGCGCTCGCCCGGCACCGTGGAGGTGGAGTGTCCGTCGACGGGGCCTTCTTGCATGGATGTTCTCCTCATAGGTGAATATGTGGCTCTCGTAATGGCATCGATGCGCGCAGGATACGATAATCACTTCGCCAAGTATAGTTTCTCAGGCGGGTTTGATTGAGGAATCACGCCAGGCCTGCTAAACAGGTGGTCACTCAATCCATGAATGGCCGGCGCGGCGCGGGGAGTGCTTTCCGCCGCAGCGTTCGGCCGGGAGGAATACGGATATGTTCAACAAATTTCATCACATCGGCGTCGCGGTGAAGGACATGGACGCCGCCATCGCCCTCTATGAGAGCATGGGCGCAAAATTGCTCGCGCGGGAGACCTCCGCCGACGGCGCAACCGATCTCGCCATGCTGGACCTAGGTGGCGACCTCATCGAACCCATCTCGCCCATCAGTGAGGATTCGCCTCTCGCCAAGTTCATCGAAGAGCGCGGTGAGGGCCTCCACCACGTGGCCTTCGACGTGAAGAACATCGACGGCGTGCTGGCCGACATGAAGGCGCAGGGCTTCGAACTCATCGACGAGAAATCAAGACCCGGCTTCGGCGGGCACCTCATCGCCTTCATCAAGCCCAAGAGCACGATGGGTACGCTGTGGGAACTGGTGGAGGACGTCTAGGCCGGCTTGATTTGCCGGAGAAACGACGGACTTTATGCTTCAATCGCCCCGGATGAGGCCCTCTCTCACCTTGGGCATGGTGCGCTCGATGTCCCGAATGGGCAGTCCATGCGTCGGCGCGACGACGCGGACGCCCAGCTCATCCATCAGTTCTTCGAGTTTGTCGGCGTAGATATTCATGTCGGTGAAGGTGGTCCAGAACAGGGCGCGCTCCGCGAATACACCCAGCACGTCGACCAGATCGAGCGATGTGGCCTCTTCGGCGAACAACCCGCAGTGGCCGTCCGTATGGTAGTGGCTGTAGGCGAAGCCGTCTCCGGGGAAAAGCACGCGTCCCTTTGTCTCGAACCCCCAAAGAGAACTCCTCAAGTCCCTGATCACGGGCTCCACGGCCATGAACTGCGTATCGCCCAGATCGATGGCGTCTCCCACGCGCATCTCCTTGAAGCGGCCTTCGTGCTGGGGAAAAGCCAGGTGGTAGTCGCACATATCCCCGTGGATGGTGAGGTCGGGGTATCTGTCGAGCACGCGGCCCAGACCGCCCGAATGGGGGGTCTCCTGATGGGTCAGGAACAGGTGTTTGAGCGGTCCTCCACCGCGGGCGAGGATGTCCCTCATCTGGCGCTCGATGACGGGAAAATCCTTGGGATGCCCCGTCTCGACGAGCATGGAGGCTTCCGAGCCGATGACGAGGAAAGCCGCATTGTAGGAGTGATAGGTTTTGCCCTGTGAGTGCTGCACGAGGCAGTCGCCGAGCCAGAAGACGCCGGGCGAGACTTCTCGGGGCAGGGGATGGCTCATGCGCGTTCTTACCTCTCTAAACCGAGCGCGACGTACCCTGGCTTGACGACGCTCCGGTCGAGACCCGCCAGAACCTCGTCCAGCGCAGCGAATTGCCGCTCGACCAGATGACGCCCGCGCAGGATGGCGCCGTAGCCCGGGGCGATGGTCTCGATCTCGTAGCGCTCGAAGACGTCGGCGATTCCTTTGCGGATGGAGTCCGTCCGCGCTCCCTCGAGCCACCAGTAACGCGTGTTCAGCAGGAACGAGCGGACGAAGGAAGTCGTCGTCACCCCGTCTTCATCCAGCAGCCAGGGGCCTTCCTCCCTTTCCGCCCAAAGGTGGCTGAACATGTCCGAGGTGAACAGGGTGCGCGTGGCCGCATCGTAGATCCACCGTGTGCTGATGAGACGGATCGGCGCGTTCATCACCTCGATATATCTATCGCCGATTTCGATGGGATGGAGCGGCTTCAGTATCGTGGTGGAGAGGATGGGATTGCCGTTATTCCCGCCGCCCGGCTCAAGCGCTTCGAATTCGAGCCACTCGTTGATCTCCGGCACGGGAGCCAGGCACTCCACCACGTTGAAGCGTTTGGCGATCGCCATGGCGTTGCCCACCGACATGAATTCGTTGATGCGAAGCGGAAGCATCGCGAGTGGCGTGGCGGGCTCGAGGATGGATTCGAGTTGCATCAGGATTTCAGCCTCGTGGGCGGCGTAGCCCGTGTCGAGCAGAAGCGCTCCTGTGTCCTCTTTTAAGAGATAGCAATTCGAGACGCTGTGCCCGCGCGCGCTGATGGGGTATGCGCTGATCCGCCCGTCCAGCGCAAACGTATTGTGAAGGGCGTAAACCTTTCCCTCCGCGAGTTCGACAATCCCGGAATACGACATGCGTACGGTAGCCTTTCTCGATTCGGCGTGGAACAAAAGACTTGCGCCGAGGGAATTTGCGACCAGGTTCTAAAAACCCATTGTAACCCCATTGCGCGCGAAATGGCGAGGCTCATGCCATTCTCCCATCGTCCGTCATTCCGGCGCAGATGACGGCTTCTGCCGGAAAATCACTCTAACACCATGTTACATGGAGGGTTACCCGTCATACGGTTCGCCGTCACGAAAATGCCGACGTCCCCGCTTTCCAAAGGCCGGGGGACGGGGTAGGATTTCCCTAAGAGCCTGCGATGGATTCGGCCGGTTGGGTCTCGTGCGGCGGGAGCCCGCGAACCCCGTCAGGTCCGGAAGGAAGCAGCGGTAAGTGGACACTCCCGGGCGCCACGAGGGTGCCTGACCGGTCGACTCCATCGCAGGACCTTCGCGTCGCTCGTGGGGTATGGGGCCCTTATATGGCGAAAATCCTTTAGGACGGATTCGTGATGGCCTTCATCGGCAGCGCCAGAAAATGGCGTCCGCAGCGTTTCGAGGAGCTCATCGGCCAGGAGCACATCCGGCGAACGCTCTCGAACGCCCTCGCCTCGGGGCGCATCGCGTCGGCTTATCTGTTCAGCGGAACGCGCGGCGTCGGCAAGACGACCACCGCGCGCATTCTCGCCAAGGCCCTCAACTGCGAATCGGGAGATGCTCCGCTATCCGAGCCGTGCAACGAGTGCTCATCGTGTGAGGAGATCACCAAGGGAAGCCACCCCGACATTCTGGAAATCGACGCCGCCACCTATACGGGGGTGGACAACGTGCGCGAGTTGCGCGAGGGACTGCGCTACCAGCCCGCGCGCGGACGCTACAAGACGGTGATTTTCGATGAAGTGCACATGCTCTCCAAAAGCTCCTTCAACGCTCTCTTGAAGACGCTCGAGGAACCCCCGCCTCACGTCGTTTTCATTCTGGCCACCACGGAGATCAAGAACGTCCCCGACACTATTTTGAGCCGATGCCAGGTGTTCGAGTTCAGGAGGATCACGACATCAGTCATCGCGGTGCATCTCTCAAGGATCGTTGAGGCGCAGGACAGGAAGATGGACGAGGCGGCCGTCAAGCTCTTGGCGAGGATGGGAGAGGGAAGCATCCGCGATGCGCAATCTTTGCTCGATCAGGTGCTGGCTTTCGCCACCGAGGATCCGGTATCGAGCGAAGAAGTCCAAAAGGTGCTCGGAGTTCCCTCGGGCAGCATCCACAAGGCACTGGTCGAGGCTGTGATCGCGCGCGATGGAAACAAGGCGCTCACCGGGCTGAAAGGCCTCTTCGACGCAGGCCACGATCTCAAGCTCTTCTCCGCGGACCTGCTCGAGTACTTGCGCGACTGCATGGTACTCCTGTCCGCTGGCGACGATGAGGCGCTCTTCGACGTGGCGGCTTCGGAGATCGAAGAGCGCAAGCAGGTGGCCGCGAAGATGAGTTTCGCCGAGGCGCATCAGGCGTATTCCATTTTGCAGGGAGCGGAGTTCGAACTCAGGACGTCGGATCATCCCCGCATGACGCTCGAAGTCGCGATTCTGCGCATGTGCCAGATTGAACCGATAGCGGAGCTGAGCGCGTTGATGGAGAGGCTCGAATCCATGGGCGGAGAAGCGGCGCCGAATCCGCCTCGCGCCCCCTCGTCGAGGACGGGGTCTCCCGGCGGTGCGCCGCCTCCGGCTACTCGGGAAACCACGGCGCCCGACCCGACGCCGCCTGCGACGGAAGCTGCTTCAGGGGGAGCACCTGTCGCGCAAGTAGAAGCTGGGGAGTGGAACACCGTCGAGGCGCGGCGCATATGGACGGGAGCCGTGCAAGCCCTGCGACCGATGAGGCGCCCGCTTTTTCATGGCGTTGAACTCGATCTCGAAACGGAAGGTACCATTCGCGTAATACTCGCTCAGGAGAACCGAAACGCACAGGGCCTGCACATGGCGGAGGAGGTGCTGCCCGAAATCGAGGAATTTTTCAGAACGCATTCCCCCTGGAGCGCCAGGGTTGAGATCGCGGGCGTGGAAAACGGAGTGCATTCGCAAACCGGGCAAGGGGCTGGGGAAACGAGCAATGTGCAGGGCCAGAAACTGGATGAGAATGAAGAGGCTGTGATCCAGGAAATCGTGGACTTGTTCAACGGAAAGATAGTCGACATTCGCCACGGGCGGGTGCGAAAATCGGGTGGAAATTCATTCGCTTGAGTGAAGAGGGTAATACCTCGGGGAGATTCTTATGTTAAAAGGCGGCATCGGTAATCTGATGAAACAGGCGCGCCAGATCCAGGACAAGATGGCGAAACTCCAGGAGGAAATGGCGGCGAAGACGGTGGAGGCCTCCTCCGGCGGCGGCATGGTGAGCGTGACCGCCAATGGCGCGGGTGAAGTGATCTCGGTGAAGATAGACCCGCAGGTAGTCGACCCCGACGACGTGGAGATGCTCGAGGACCTGGTGCGTGCCGCCTGCAACGAGGCGTCCCGAAAAGGGAAAGATATGATGTCCGAGGAGATGAAAAAGCTCACCGGTGGCCTACCCATTCCCGGTGGCCTGTTCTGAACCGATACGCGGCCTCTGCGCCGCTCATCGTCTTCATCGTCGTTTCCAGTACGCCGCTTGAAACACGAGTGAGAAAACACCATGCAGCCTAGTCGGTTTCCCGCCATTGAAGAGTGCATCGAGGCGTTTCGCCGCCTTCCGGGGGTGGGGCCAAAGAGCGCGCAGCGAATCGTCTTTCATCTGCTGGGCAAAGACCCTGAAGCCGCCGGTAAAATCGCCGCCTCATGCGAGGCGCTTCATGAAAAGGTGGGCTTGTGCGACACGTGTTCCATGCTCGTAGAGGGTGAAGCGGGTGGAGTTGACTGCGCGGTCTGCGGCGCGCGTGACCCGAGCGTGATCTGCGTAGTGGAAGAGCCCGCCGATGTGTTCGCCGTGGAGCGCGCGGGAGGCGTGGTGGGCCGCTACCACGTGCTGATGGGCGTCATCTCCCCTCTCGATGGCGTGGAGCCCGAAGACCTCACCATCGCCAACCTCATCGAGCGCGTGAAGAATGGTGAAGTGAAAGAAGTGATTCTGGCCTTGAACCCCAACATGGCGGGCGAGGGGACTTCTCTCTATCTTGCCCAAGTACTCAAACCGCTCGGCGTGCGCGTCACCCAGTTGGCGCACGGCCTTCCCATAGGCAGTCATCTCGAATACGCGGACGAGATGACACTCACCCGCTCGCTAGAGGGCCGCCGCGAGCTATAGTCCTATGCCCGAGCGTTGCTTGCTGAGCGCGCCGCTCCTGCTCTTTTCCCCGGAAATCAGGGAGTGTGAAGCCGGATCGAGATGATCCGCACCTCTTTTTGGGGTATGCTTCCCGCCCCCACGGGCGTCTCGCCGATTTTCTCCACCACTGCCATACCTTGGACTACCTTCCCGAAGACCGTGTGCTTTCCGGTGAGCCAAGGTGTGTCGACGAGATTGATGAAAAACTGCGAGCCGTTCGTGTTGGGGCCCGAATTCGCCATCGCAAGCACACCCTTTGCGGGCGGGCGCGATTTGAGCTTTTCGTTGAAGCGATAGCCCATGTTCTCGTACGCATCCTTGAGCGTGAGGTCATTGAGGTGTTTTTTTACCTCTTCCATGCGCTTGTCCAGATCGGCCTGGGAGCGGATGCCCATTTTCTGGAACAGGGGATGTACCAGGGTACGCTGAAAATCGCTCTGGTTCCTGATGGGCAAAAAGGTGTGGGGACGCCCCTCCTTCATGGCCTTCATTTTGTGCAGGCCCAGGGCGTCGGCGTTGATTTCATCCTCGAAGTTGTAGCCCGGCCCACCGGTTCCGTTCCCCCTGGGGTCGCCTCCCTGGATCATAAAGTCCTTGATGACGCGATGAAACTTCAGCCCGTCGTAAAACGGGCGCTTCACCTTTGCCTTCGTCTTGTGGTCGACGAAGACGCGCTCTCCTATGGCAAGGCCCATAAAGTTCGCCACCGTCTTTGGCGCTTCTTCGGGAAACATCTCGATGAAGATATCCCCGAAATTGGTTTTCATCAAAAGAACCGGGTTGGTGGGTTTTTCCTTTACGAACCCTTGCGCGAAAGAGGCCGTGGCCATGAAGAGTGAAACAGCGATTGCGAGTATGATTTTCATTGCGTATCTCCGGGGCGCTGCGTGAAAAGACACATTGTTCCGTCTCTCGGCCCCCTCCATGTCGAGAACGGCCGGGCGTTCGATGTCTGTTGGCGCATCGTCATCTTGCCATAAAACGAGGCGAATTCAATTCATCCGCCCAAAGCGCTGTGCGAGCGCCTCTTCTCGGCAAGAGAAGATGCGGCGCAGTTGCCTGCTAACCACGAAACTGTCCACCAGGAACGAGAGGGGCCCCATCGGCAGCTTGTAGTGGATAATGTCGCGCATCTCCACACCACCTTCGATCGGCTGAAAATGGTGCTGGTGATGCCAGAATTGATAAGGGCCGAAGCGCTGCTCGTCCACGAAGAGGCGGCCCTCCTCCACGTGCGTAATCTCCGTGACCCAGTGCACCGGAATCCCCAGAAGGGGCCTCACCCGGTAGCAGATGAGGGTGCCGGTGTGCATCTTTGAAGGCAATTCGTTCTCGACGACCAGGTGAAGCTCGGGCGGTGTGATCTCCTTTAAATTCCGGGGATTCGAGAAAAAATCCCAAGCGGCATCAAGCTCGATGGGAAATCGCTGGGTCGCATTCAGGCGAAAGAAGTTGCGCCGCATCGTTTTCTCCCTCCCCTCGATTTTGGCAAGCATTTTCTTCATCCGAACCACCAGGAGAAACCGAGGTGGTATCCATGATTTGCCGCAGGCTAGTGTATCATTAGGCGGGGCTTGCGTATGGCGGAGAGAGAGGGATTCGAACCCTCGAGGCCAGTTTCCCGGCCTACTCGCTTAGCAGGCGAGCGCCTTCAGCCACTCGGCCATCTCTCCGCGAGGGGCCGCCATTCTATATCACAAGAAGGGGCGGTGGCTATCCTCTGAAAATAATTCGAGCCCTGGTGGTGCTCTAGGTATAACGCACGGTATCCATGATCGAAGGGCGGAGCTTGTGCATGGATGTCATTACCTCCCTGCGGGGACACCGAGAGTAAAACCGGCACACATGCGGAGAGGAATCGATGGAGCCCATCGGCTCGCCGGTCAATCGCACCCGTTCGACGCGTTCGTTGGTGTTTATGGCGGATCTGGCGGAAATACAGGGATGAAATTCCGGCTTCCCGACAATGATGCGACTGTCCCTCCTAACTTGATATAAGTATCTGTATTTAATCATTTATTTCTTTTTTCTCCCTGTCTCTCTCCTATTGTGTTTTCGTTAAATTTATGCTTAAATACGCTTCCATTGCATGCCGTTCGTATACGCTTTGATTACGAATCGGCCGGAGGAGCCATGCCCAAAAGAAGCGAACTCAAGCTCACCAAGCGCGCCGTCGACGCGCTCGAAGTCGAAGGCAAGGACGCCGTCTTCTGGGACCGGGACCTTACCGGCTTCGGCCTGCGCGTCCACCCCACGGGGCGCAAGGTCTACGTGGTCCAGACCCGTGGGCCGGGGGGCCCCAAGCGCGTGACTCTCGGCCGACACGGGGAGCTGTCGACCGATGAGGCGAGAAAACGCGCCGTCCCCGTCATCGACCGCATCAAGCGCGGAGAGAACCCAGAGCCTAAGCCGCCCGAGCCTGTGCTCACCGTGGCCGACCTGGCCGAGCGCTTCATGCGAATCCATGTCGAGACGCACCTGAAACCGAGCACCATTGCATCATACCGGTTCCTGCTTGAGAACCACATCCTGCCGGCTCTGGGCGGAATGGAGATCGCTCAGATCGGACGAGCGCAAGTCTCGGCGCTGCACCACAGTCTCCGCGGCGCGCCCACCACGGCCAACAAAACGGTCGCCGTTCTTTCCAAAATGTTCTCGCTGGCCGAGACGTGGGAGCTGCTCCCTCCCGGGAACAATCCCTGCCGGGCGGTGCGGCCCTACAGGACGTGCCGGCGCGAGCGGTTCCTGACGGATGAGGAGTTCCGTCGCCTGGGCCGGACGCTCAAGGACGCGGAGGCGGACGGGTCGGTGTGGCCGCCTGCGCTAGCCGCGATCAGGTTGCTGATGCTGACCGGATGCAGGAAGAGCGAGATACTGAACCTTCGCTGGGACGACGTGGACCATACGACAGGAGAACTCAGGCTCCGGGACGCCAAGACGGGTCCGCGCATGGTCCCCCTGACGACGCCCGCCCTGCGTGTGCTGGGGGGTATCGAGAGTTCACCCGGCAACCCCTGGGTGTTCGTCGGGCAAAACGGGGCGAGTCGTCCCCTGAATCTCACTCCCTACTGGGAGCGCATCAGGATCAGAGCCGACCTTGATGACGTGCGGATCCACGATCTTAGGCATTCCTACGCCTCCAGGGCGCTGGCGCTGGGCGAGGGACTCTCAGCGATCGGCAAGCTTCTCGGCCACTCCAAGGTATCGACCACGGCGCGCTACGCGCACCTGATGCGAGACGCCGAGAAGGCTGCGGCGGCCCGTGTGGGCGATAGCATTGGAGCCCACCTTAATACTCAGACTACTCAAGTGTGAACCAGAGCCAAGAGGAAGGTCGGATATGGCGAAGCTGCAATACAGGACGCTCTCGAACCGCATGGTCGGCAAGCTCGAGGTCGAAAAAGAGACCGTATTCTGGGACAGGGAACTCACAGGCTTCGGCGTCAGGGTCTATCCCACGGGAACGAAGATCTACGTCGCTCAGGCGAGAGGTCCCAAGGGACCCAGGCGCGTGGCGGTCGGTCGGTACGGGGTGGTCCATGCCGAGCAGGCGCGCCAAAGAGCGGCCAGGATCATCACCCGGATCAAGGCGGGCGATGAGGCGACGTTTAAACCGAAGAATACCGCCAGCGGGCCTACTGTGGCCGATCTCGCCGGGAGGTATCTCAAGGAATACGCCGCGGTGCGTTGCAAACCGAAGACACAGGAGACGGCCCGCGCGGCGGTCCATAAGCACATCCTGCCGGCTCTGGGCAAGCTGTCGCTCACGGCGGTCCAGCGCGTGCAGGTCGCGGAGATGCACCAGCGGCTGAGCGGGACGCCTTCGGCCGCGAACATAGCGCTCCGCACCCTCTCTTTGATGTATCGTCTGGCCGGGGAGTGGGGACTCGTTCCGGAGGGAATGAATCCGTGCCGCTCGATCGCCAAGTATCCCGAGCGCAAGCGGGAGAGGTTCCTGACGGACAAGGAATTCACGCGCCTGGGGCAAACGCTTGATGAGGTTCGGACGCAAGGAGGCGCCACGGCGCCCGCGGTCGCCGCCATCCGGCTCTTAATGCTGACCGGGTGCAGGAAGAACGAGATTCTGAAATTAAGGTGGGAGGACGTGGCGCTCGACGAGAGCGAACTGAGGCTCCCCGACGCCAAGACGGGCGCGCGGGTGGTTCCGCTCTCGCCACAGGCGGTGAAGCTCCTCGCCGACCTTCCTCAAATAGAGGGTAATCCGTGGGTCATACACGGCAAGAGGCCGGGAACGCACATGACCGAACTCGATGACGCCTGGCAGACGGTCCGGGCGCGCGCAGGTCTTTCCGACGTCCGTCTCCACGACCTGCGCCATTCCTTTGCGTCCAGGGCCCTGGCGCTGGGCGAGAGCCTACCCATGATCGGAAAACTGCTCGGTCACGCCCAAGTCGAGACCACGGCGCGCTACGCGCACCTGTCGCGCGAATCGGTGCGCGAGGCCGCAGAGCGGATTGCCGCGAGCATTGCAGACGATATTCTGTGAGAAGGCTGGAGTCATTTTTCAGGATCATGACCATGCCACGGTTGTTTAACATCGTCGCGACATTTCGAGTCGAATAGCCGTTAATTTACTTATTTTCAGGGGATCATATACGTGACTAGGCAGGAAAACTATCTGCTAATTACAACCTTTCCAGTTGTCCCATTATAATTCATTTGAAATCCAGCAAGAAATGTACGACCTATCAAAACGAAATGGGCTTGTCCGCCAGAAATCAACTCAACTCCAGCAAAAGAACCATATTGTGTGAAATCTAGGGCAGGGATATATATTTGGGCTGCATGCATATTGGCTTTATATCTTCCAGCAATTCCACCAAAATCTACATCAGCATCGACGATTGGCAATTGCAATTGCTCAGCGAGTTGCTTGTCGATACAGCTTATGGTTGCTCCAGTGTCCACAACTGCATGGATTTGCTGGATTGAAGTAGTTGGAACACTTCCCTTTTTGTTGGGATCAAAATTCGGGTCAAACCCAACATCTACCAATAAGGTCGGCCCATAAATAACAAGAGCATCTCCATTTGAAAACCCACAATCTACGCTAGGCATTGATTGGCCTAAATAATACAGATGCGGGTAGGGACTGACTCCTAGAACCTATTTGGCGTATAAGGTAAGGGCCTTCACCAAACCTTTTTGCCGCTTCCTGTGCCGCATCATTAAAAGAATCAAATGTTCCAATCATGTCCTTTTTGTAAAACAGAACCCATTTTCCAAAGTGTTCAGCCTCCAATTGCTCGCGCATTTTTTCAAACGCCGCAATCTCTTTGTCTAATATGCCCATGTTAGTTCCTCCCCCAGCCGAAAAACTATTTGGACTTTTTTGAAACAATTACGGTAGCTGACTTGACAAAACACAGAAAAACACCTATATTTATTGTAGTTAATTAGACAGGAGGAAGTCAAGGCTCATAAAGCACCCGGAAAACACTAGAGAAAAGGTATCACAATCATCGAATTATTCCAAATGTTTCCCGATGAGCAATCCGCCAGAGATTGGTTTGAAGATATCCGCTGGCCGGATCAGGAGCGGTATTGCCCTCATTGCGGAAGCATCAAGGTTTCCCCTGTTCCGAATGAAAAGCCCCTTCCGTATTGGTGCTCAGATTGCCGTGAGTATTTCAGCGTCAAGACTGGAACAATCATGCACCGAAGCAAGGTGCCACTCCAAAAGTGGGTTATCGCAATCTATCTCATGTCCACGAGCCTTAAGGGCGTTTCGAGTATGAAATTGCATCGAGACTTGGGGGTAACGCAAAAGACAGCGTGGATGATGGCCCAAAAGATTCGTGAAGGATGGATTGACGGCGATGACGAAAAGATGAGCGGCTCTGTGGAAGTCGATGAGACTTACTTGGGCGGCCTTGTGATAAGAACAAGCCTGTATCCAAGCGGACGAAAGAGGGGCGCGGCCCCGTGAATAAAACGGGAATCATCGGCGCGAAAGAAAGAGAAACCGGAAGGGTAAAGGCCGAAGTTCTTGAGGATGGGAAGGGTGAGACTCTAAAAGAATTTGTTCGTGAGAATATCACCCCCGGAGCCACGCTATTGACAGATGAAAACCGAGGCTACGTCCACCTTGGCGACAACTACGGCGGTGAATATCAACATAGGCGAGTGAAGCACTCCGCCAAAGAATATGTTGACGGCATGGCCCATACGAACGGGATTGAATCATTCTGGTCTATGCTCAAGCGTGGATCTCATGGAACCTATCACAAGATGAGCGAAAAGCACTTGAGCCGTTACGTGGCGGAGTTTGCAGGACGCCACAATCTCTGGCCTATGGATACGATTACTCAGATGGAATCGTTGGCAAAGAGATTCAACGCAAGCGGCTTTCGTGGAAAACCCTTACGAAATAGGCAAGATATCCACAAAAACAAACACTTCCTGTGAGTAACCCCCTGATATTCACATTTTGAGACACTACATTTTGCGTTTTGGATTGATCCGACAACACTACCTGTAGTATGCTTCATGGAAGGGCGCACCCCTATCTATCAGGGGTGCTGAATTTGTAATTGGAAGACTGGACACCTTCCTTGTAACAAATTCCCTATGCTCTGTCAACAGGAGAAGTGCGTCCAGAAAGGAGGTTACGACAAAATGAGGCCACCCTAACAAGAACGCCGGTTGCGGGATTTGCGGGAATTTCGGCGACAAGCACTCCGTCTACTTTCCCAAAATGGATTGCTGATAGCCTAGCTTCAGCGTCCTCAAAACTTTCGGCCATTATGGTCAAAGACCATTCCTTTCCATCGTATCGATATGAACAAAGGAATGGCTTAAATGGAGAATTAGACATGTATTACACGATCTACAAAGACACAAAAGGGCTGTGGCGATGGAATCTCAGAGCGAGAAACCATGAAATTATCGCTCACGGAGAAAGCTACGTTAACAAGAGCGATTGCTTGCATGCGATCAACCTCGTAAAAGCTTCATCCAACGCACCGGTAAGGGAAGTATGAGCGGTGGAGCCACTCGCAATAACTAAATGTGTGTAGCGACACTCGCGGGTGGCCCCACCCCATAGAGATTGTGGTTGGGGGTGTAGCCAAGCCAGGTTAGGTGCCGGACTGGAAATCCGGAGACGCGGGTTCAAATCCCGCCACCCCCTCCACAATCTCGTTATTTTGGTAAGGCAGGAATTTTCTTATCCGCCGCCCGGAAGATCGCTTTGGCAATTTTTTGCGGAGTGGCCGGGATTGGTTTTATGACGTTTTTCACCGGACGCCCCGGTTTGGTGCTCATCGAATCTCCCCTTTTGTATGTAATTTTGTGAGGCGGATTGTGCCATAGATGGCACACACGATGCAAATGTAACCGAAATGGTTTTTTTGTCAACACATTCTTGAACGTATCCACATTTTATCCACAACATTTACTTAAACTATACACAAGTCAAAACGAATCATATTAAGCGCCTAATTAAGTATATAATCCCCTATTTTTAACTTGTTCCATAAAAGTAACTTATACCAACACAATACAAAGTCCTTACATCGCAGTACGCAGGAGTTATGTGTTTTCGATCCAACAACGCCATTATGACCTTTTTATCGGCGACACAAGCATGACCGCTTTCCCGTTTCATGACAAAACTCCATTCACAGCAATCTACAGGGATCAATAATTTCTCCCTCACACCTCCTTGAGAATCTGCAGATCGAGTTCCAGTTCGGCAACGCGCTTCTTGAGACGAGTATTTTCCCTTCTCCAAATGTTTCGGACTCATGGTTAGGTCTGGCTCTGGTCTGCCCTACTCGCGCCGACAAGGAACGGGACACCCCACCCGGCACGACCTCTCGTCCACTTGCAACCGGCGCCGCGGCCGGATTTGGAAGACACCAAGAGGGGGAGTATGGCGGGTCGAGGGCGAAGCCGGGAAGCCCGAGGGGGTTCCCGGCACGTTCCCATCCCATCCACAGTAGGAGACCCCCATGCCCCATCCCGAACCAACCATCCGTTCCATCCCGTTGAGCCGGCTGGAGCTCGCGCCGGAGAACGTACGCAAGACCCCGGCCGACCCGGCTGCCTTCGCGGAGCTCAAGGCCTCCATCGCGGCCCACGGCCTGCTGGAGAACCTGATCGTCAGGGCGGAGGACACAGGCGAAGACCCCGGATCGGGTCCGGGGCAGGCTCCGATTGAGCGCTGCGCCGTGGTCGCCGGCGGGCGCCGCCTCGCCGCCATGAAGGCCCTGGCGGAAGAGGGCGTCCTCGACGCGGACCACCCCGTGCCCTGCCGTGTGATTGGGGCTGAGGAGAACGCAGGGGAAGTCTCCCTCGCCGAGAACGTGGTGCGTGTCGCCATGCACCCCGCCGACCAGGTCGTCGCGTTCAGCGGGCTCAGCAGTTCGGGCGTCTCCGTATCCGCCATCGCGGCGCGCTTCGGCGTGACGGAGCGCCTGGTCGAGCAGCGCCTGAGTCTCGGCGGCGCCGCGCCCGAGCTCCTCGACGCCTACCGAGCCGAAGAGATGGACCTCGACACCCTCAAGGCCTTCACGGTCACGACCGACCACGCCCGGCAGATGGCGGTCTGGGAGCAGGTGAAGGAATACGGCTACGGGCCGAGCGGCTGGCAGGTGAGGCGCCTGCTGACCGAGGAGAATGTCTCCGCCGTATCGGCCGTGGCGCGCTTCGTGGGAGAAGAAGCGTACGAGGCGGCGGGGGGTACGCTCACGCGGGACCTGTTCGCGGAAGAGGACGCCCGGGGAATATGGTTCGACGACCCCGTGCTCTTGAACGAGCTCGCGGCGGAGAAACTCCGTGCGGCGGCGGACGAACTGAAGAAGCGCTGGAAGTGGGCCGAGGCGGTGGTCGAGGCCGACTGGAGCGCCATCGCGGGCTTCGGGCGGATAAGCCCCGAGCCGAGCGCTCCCACCGATGAGGAGAAAGCCGAGCGGGAGAGGCTGTGGGCCCGCCACGACGAACTCGTGAACACGGACGAGGACGAGTGGACGGACGAGCTCGGCCAGGAGGCCGAAGCGCTCGAAGCGCGCCTGCGCTCGATCGACGAAGCCGTGAGCGCGCGGGCCGCGTTCCGGCCGGATGACTACGATTTGGCGGGCTGCATCGCGACAATCGGCCACGACGGCGCGCTCAAGGTCGTCGAGGGCCTCGTGAGGCCCGAGGACATGCCCGGGCGCACGGACGCGGGCGAGACAAACGGGGCCGATCCGGGCCGCGTGGACGCGCCGTTCGCGGCGCCCTCCGACCCGCGCGCGAAGGTCCGCAAGGAGACGGGGATCGGGATCGGACTCGCCGACGACCAGCGCGCCGTCCGCACGACGATCGTCAAGGCGTATTTGTCGGGGGACTTCGAGGCGGCCTTCGACCTGACGCTCTTCCAGTTCGCCTGTGCCGCGTTCGCCGATAACCACATGGCGGGCTGCCTCGACATCGCCTTCCGGGAAACCGCCGACAGGCCGCCCGCGCGGGCGAACTATGAGGATTTCGCCGCCTGGAGTCCGGGCGAGGCCATGTTGGCCGAGCTACCGGGCCTCTCCCTGGCCTGGATGGAGAACGAGGACGAAGACGCCGCCTTCGCGGCGATGCGGGCGCTGCCCGAAGCGGAGAAAAAGGCCCTGTACGCGGCGGCGGTCACGCGCTCGCTCAAGGGACAGCTCGCCTTCGAGCCAGACGCCCGGCCCGAATTCGAGGCCACGGTCGCCAGGCTCGATATCGACTTTGCGAAGCACGTGCGGCCGTCGGCGGATATGTTCTGGTCGCGCATCACGAAGGACCGCATCCTCGCCATCGCGCGCGCGACACTGGGTCCCGTCTGGGCCTCCGCCCGGGCGAAGTACAAGAAGGCGGACCTCGCCCGCGCGATGGAGGAGGCCTTCGCCGCCGACCCACCCGAAGGACTCAAGCCCAGGGCGCACGCCGCCGCACTCGCCTGGACGCTGCCCGGGTTCGCGCCATTCGATACGGGCCGGGTGGAGGAGGCCGGGGAGGAAGACCCGCCGTCCGAAGAACCCGGTCCGGACGCCGTCGATGGCGAGGCGCCCGATTCCGCCACCGGCGACGCTCCCACCGACGCGGAATCCGGCCCGGACGCAGACGATACCGCAGGGGGAGACACCCCGGCGGGCGGGGAACTCGCCCGGGCGATCGATGCGATGAACGCGGTTCCCACCGCGGACGGGAGCCTGAGGGTGATCGTGCAGGGATTCGACTCGGCGGACGCCCTCGTGAACGGCGAGGCCGGCGATATCCCGGAGTTCCTGCGCGGGGACTGACCCGCAATTACGTCCAGAACGGCGCCCCGCGGCCTATGCAGCGGGGGGCGTTTTTAGTTGAACCACGGGTGGAGGGAAATGCAAGAAACCAAACCCCAAAACCCGGCCCCATCCCCCACGGATA
>VXPH01000060.1:0-3822 GCA_009839615.1 Nitrospinota bacterium | reverse complement strand
TTTGCATGCGCCGGGTACCCCCCCCTTTTACGACTCGCAAGGGGCCCCCTCGTCTGCGGGGGGGGGGCGCTTTTTCGTTTCCACAACTGATGGAGGTCAAGACATGAACCAAACGCCAAATGCCGGGCCGCATCCCGAGCGGATCCGCGCCCGCATCCACGAAGGCGCTCTTCATCGCGTCACGAGGATGTATACGGCAGGCCTCGCCGACGTCTTCACCGAGGCGCTGCAGAACAGCCGCCGCGCGGGAGCGACGCGCGTCCGCGTCACCACCCATGAGGTGTCCGGCGCGCAGGCCGTCGCCATCACCGACGACGGGGCCGGGATCACCGACCCCGCCGTGCTCCTCTCCTTCGGCGAGAACGGCTGGAGCGAGGAAACCGTACGGCGCGAAGACGCGGCTGGGATGGGGTTCCTGAGCCTCGCGCGCCGCGGTTGCACGATTGCGTCAAGGACGCGCTCTGTCGCCGGCTGGCGCGTCGACCTCACACCTGCCCATTTCCTGGGGGAAGAAGAAGCAAGCATCCTCCCCGATGAGGATGCGCCCCGGCCCCACGGGACGGCGGTGCGCTTCCGTGCGGAAGAGGCCCGCGAGGTCATCCGGCGGGCGCTCGAGAACGCGGTCCGGCACTACCCGCTCCCGGTCGCGCTTGACGGCGAAACCCTCCCGCGCCGGGATTTCCTCGGAAACGCCGTCCACACGGAAGCCTGGCGCGGCCTCGCCTTCGGCGTCCTGAACAGCGGAAGCCGCTACCGGGACGAACCCGATCTCAACTTCCACGGCCTGATCCTGCCGGTTCACCTGCCCACCGTCCATCCCGTCGACGGCCCGGCCTGGTCGGTGCGCGCCGACGTCGAGGACTGTCCGGATCTCGAGCTCGTCCTGCCGGCGCGCAAGGAAGCGGTCGAGACGTCCTTCCTGGAGGAGATGCGCGAAGCGGCGCGTACCGCGATCTACCGGGCGATGGCCAAGGCCTACACCGCGCCGGTTCTCGCATTCGGGGAGTGGACGCGCGCGCGGGCGGCAGGCGTCGAACTGCCGGAACCGGCGCCCGCGCTGCGTCCCTGGCGGCCTCCCGTCGCCGATATCGATAACTGGCTCGCGGGCCCGTCGCCAGAACCCCTGCCCGGAGACGCGCTCCTGATGGATGCGGACCTCGAACCCCCCGAAGCGCAGGCGCTCTGGCGCGCCGCCGAGCGCGGCGGAACGGCGCCGAGGCTCTTCGAGGCCGACCGGAGGTTCCAGGGCTACGCCTGGTACGACGCGCTCCCACGCGTCGCGGACGTCCGCACCGATGTCGCGCTCGGCGGCGAGGCCCGTCCGCTCGCGGATTTTCAGGCCCCGCCCGACCGGTCGGGTCCCTCCAACGAACCGCTCCCGAGGCCCGAAGCGATCTGCATGCGTCTCGATGTCGAGAATCCGGACGGCACGAGCGAGACCATCGCGCTCGACGCCGACCTCGCCTTCGCCGGCGAGGCCTGGGCCTGGCTCGCGGACGTCCGGCCGCTGGTCACGGCGGGCAGTGGCATCGAGGCGGCCGAACTCGCCGACCTCCTGCGCGACGCCTGGTTTTCGCCGTCGGACGAGGCGGGCGCGGACAGCTGGGAGACCCAGCGCGCTCGATTCGAGGAGGAAGCCCTGCACCTGGCCATCGGCCTCCTGTGCTCGGAAGAGGAGGCGCTCAGGCGCACGATCGCCTGTGCGGTGCGGCGCGAGCTGTTCTGGCTCATCCCCCGCGACCGCGCGGTCACCATCACCGTGCGCGGCGGGAAGATCGGCGTCGACTTCGCCGAAGGGGAGGACGTCCGATGAAAAAGTCCTGGACGGTCCGGTGCGGATACGCGGCCCGCTTCGCCGATACGCTCACCGTGGAAGCGGAGACCCTGGAAGAAGCGCTGGAAAAGGCTGTCGAGAACGCCCATGCGGACCGGCGGTCGAACGTTCGTTGCCGCAGGGTTTTCGTGGACGCCGCCTGGGAGGGCGCCGACACCCGGGACCCGGAAGCGGCGTGGCCGGTCCCCGACCGTTTCACCGAGCGGGGCGAGCCGCCGGTCATCACCCTGACCGACCCCGGCCTGCCGGGCGGCGACGCCGTCGAGGTGTCCCGGGGGCGGGTACTGCTCCGCTTCGAGACACCCGGCGCCACGCTCACGAACGAGCTCTCCGATCCGCCTCACCCGCGCGGCAACAAGCCGCTCGTGACGATCCGCCGCCGCGCCGACGGCGCGCCCGACATCACCGTGAGCGGGGGCCGGGCGCGGATCCAGGTTCTCGGCTTCTGAGACCCACGCAGATTTCTCGTTCCACGTCCACCTCGCATCCAAGGGAGAACCCAACCGATGGAACTCATCACATCCGAACAACGCGAGCAGTTGCTCGCAAACGGTGCCAGGCGCGGTGCCGACCACACGCCCGTAGTCAAGCTGTTCAACCCCAGCGGCGCAGGCACCTGGCTCGTAACCGAACTCGACCCCGAGGACGCATCCATAGCATTCGGACTCGCCGACCTCGGTTTCGGCACACCGGAAATCGGGAGCTTCTCTCTCCAAGAGTTGCAAGCCTTCCGGGGGCCGTTCGGCCTCGGCATCGAGCGCGACCTGTACTTCGAGGGGAAGTTCGGCCTCTCCGCCTACGCCGAAGCCGCCCGCGCCGCGGGACGGGTCGTCGAATACGGCCCCGAACTCGACGCCGCCGCAGAACGGCATGGTCCGGCCGCCGTCCGCTGATAAATCCGTTTCCCCATTCATTCTGGAGAGAGCCATGCCCGACACCGAATCCCGGACTGCGACCAGACACCCCATGGACCCGAGGCGCGGGGAGAACCTCTCGCCCATGTTTCAGGCCTTTCTCTGCTGGCTGCTCGAACTTCCGCCCATGACGGAGCCCGCCATCACGGGCGTCGCCCTCGCGGGGGACAGCGTCCTCGCGGCCACGGACGCCGATCCGCTCTTCAACGCGCATCTCGGCAGTCTCGCCGACTTCGCGCGCAACATCCGGGGCTGGGGCGAGGCCTGCGGCGCCGACGCCGCCACGGTCGAAGGCCTCGTCACGAAGCTCCGGGGCGCAGGCCGGACCTGATCCGCATTCGCGCCGGATAGAGGGCGAGTCCGGCCCGGCCGGGGCGTCCGGGAGGTTCCGGGGGAGCGATCCCCCGGGGACAGCCTCCCTCATTCCCACGACATCCGAGGAGAGAGCCATGTCGCAAGCCCTGACGGCGGAGGTGCGTCCGCACGCCTCCCGCCCCACAGCGCCGAACGCACCGGAGGCGCTCTACGAAGCGACCAAGGCCCTGCTGCCCGTCCTGGCAGCCGGTCGTCCGCTCGACGCGAACGCGCTGCGCGACGCCATGACGCGCGCCACAGGCGCCACCGACGCCGAGGGCGCCTGGGTCTGGAAGGACGCCTACGAGGCGGCCGAAGCCGCCGTCGTGCTCTTCCTCCAGCGCTACGGCCGGGCCATGCGCCAAAGGGCGGGGGCCGGAGCGGATGGTCCCGCCGCCATGCTGGCCATGCTGGAAAGACTGGCCGCGCTGGAACCCTCCCACACGAAGCGCTCGGAAGACCAGGTGCGCCTGCAGCAGTTCTCGACCCCGCTCGGCCTAGCCTACGCCGCGGTGCGGGCGGCGGCGCTCCGGGCGGGCGATGTCGTTCTGGAGCCCTCCGCCGGGACCGGGATGCTGGCCGTGATGGCGCAGTGCGCGCTCGGGAACGAGAACTCGCTTCACCTGAACGAGATCGCGAACACGCGCGCCGGCCTCCTCGCCCGCCTGTTCCCCGGGGCAAGCGTCACCCGCCACGACGCCGAGGCCGTCGCCGACCGCC
>VXPH01000078.1 GCA_009839615.1 Nitrospinota bacterium | reverse complement strand
AACTCGTCACGCAGGAGCCGCAATGGATGCAGCGCTGGATCATCCGCCTGTCGGGCGCGTCCGGGCCGATGAAGGGGTTTTCGTATCCGGGAATACGCTGCCCGTTATCCGCTTTCCGGTCGGTGGCCACCTGTAGCTGTCCTCCTAGGTCCTGCCCACGAAGCGGCCGGGACTCAGGGTTCGCTTCGGGTCATAGGTTTTCTTGATGTTGCGCATCACCTGGAGCGCCGCGGGTTCGAGCGCGTCCTCTCCCCACACGGATATCTGCTCTTTCAGCGCGTCCGGCCCCGAATCCAGGCGCAGATGAACCGAGCGGGCTTTGCATTTATCCCTCCCTTCCCTGCAAAAGGAGGAGAAGACGCGCCACGCCCCGAGCGGAGAGGATTCCTCATACTCGGGCGCGAGCCAGCAGCGCAATACGCCGCTTCCGGCGTGCGCCGAGATGGCGAGGCGGTATTTCCCTGCTTCGGCGGCGCGCCTCGCAGCCTTCGCGAAGCGTGGGAGTTGATCGAGCCGGCCCGAGGCCCTGAGAGGGATCGCCTCGGAATCCGAGAACTCCCCTCCCGGCGGATCGGCCAGGGCCCGGCCCAGACGCGCGGTTTCCTCATCACCAAAGCGCAGAATGTCGTCCCCGCCCTCTTTTGCGAGGATTTCCTCGAAGCGGGCCAGCTGATCGTTCATCCCTTCTTCGAAATCCCCGAAAGAAGCCGCGAGACTGACGGGACCCGGCAGGGCGACCCCGCACTCAGGCGCCAGAGCGGCGATGCGCGCGTCGTCCACGACTTCCGCCCAAACGGGCATGAGAGGAGAGGCCATCAGCGTTCTGGCCGCTTTGAACGCGGCATCCGTGGACGGGAAAGAGGCCGCTCTCGCTCCGATGTGTTCGGGAGCCTTGTACAGGCGAATCGCCAGTTCGGTGACGACGGCCAGCGTCCCCCAACTCCCCGACAGGAGGCGGTTCATGTCGTAGCCGGTGACGTTTTTCATCACCAATGCGCCGTAGGTATGGGTTTCACCATTGGCCAATGCTACTTTCATGCGCATCACGCGGTCACGGGCCTTGCCCCAGCGCACCCGCATGGGGCCCGAACGGTCCGCAATAATCGTTCCTCCCACCGTGGAGGTTTCAGGATGCGGCGGGTCGAGGCCCGCCGTCTGACCCGCTGCGCCCGTTAATCGATTGAGGTCCTCCACACTCATCCCCGCTTGGACAACGGCCGTGAGGTCGTCATTCAGAAACTCGACCGCCTTCGACATGCGTTCCAGAGAGAGAGCCACGTCGTACCGAAAGGGCGCATACCCCGTTCCACGACCCGTGCCTCCGCCCCAGGGAAAAACGGCCAGGCCCGCTTCGTTCGCGCGCGCGAGAACGCGGCAGAGAGCTTCGTGATCGGCGGGACTCACTACGATAGAGGGCGTCATGCCGCTCAGCCGGAAGGCCTCCGCCCTCCCGTCCGACAACGAGACGGCGTCGCCTGAATCCGCTTCCAGGGACCTGACGAACGAGTCGAGTTTAATAGCCATGAGTTTCTATTTCGTCATTCCCCCGCCCATCCGGGCGAGGGCGCCGCCGGTAGCGATCGGGAAAACGTTTTCCTCATCGGGCATGATCTTGCCGGGGTTCATCAGGCCGTCTTCGTCGATCGCGTCGCGTACGCGCTCCATGATCCCGAGGGTGGGTTCGTCGAACTGCTCCTTCATCTCCCTGATCTTCTCGAGGCCGATGCCGTGCTCGCCCGAGAGCACGCCCCCCGCGCGGATGCACGCGCGCAGCACCTCGGCTCCGCATTCAATCACCCGCTCGGTTTCCCCGGGCGCCTGGTCGTCGAACAGGACGTTCGGGTGCAGGCTCCCGTCCCCGGCGTGGAACACGTTCGTGATGCGTAGATTATAGCGGGCGGATATCTCATCAAACTCCTCGAGCACCTGTGCGAGTTTCGAGCGGGGCACCGTGCCGTCCAGGCAATAGTAGGCGGGCGCAATGACCCCGAAGGCGCCGAACGCCTTTTTCCGGCCCATCCAGAGGTTCTCGCGCTCCTCTTCTGTCTGCGCGATCCGGAACGAGGAGCAATGGTTCTTCTCGCATACGTCGCGAATGAGGGTCTCGAGCGGCTTGATGGAGGACGGCAGGCCGTCGAGCTCGATCAGCAGGACGGCCTCCGCGTCCCGGGGGTAGCCCGCCTGGACCACGGTTTCCACCGCCTCGATGGTGTAGCGGTCCATCAGTTCCATCGCGGCGGGAACGGCGCCCGCCGCAATGACGTCGCTCACCGTCCGGCACGCATCCCCCACCTTCGAGAAACAGGCGAGCATCGTGCGCACGCTCTCGGGGTTGGGCGTGAGCCGCACGGTGAGTTCCGTGATGACGGCGAACGTACCCTCGGAACCGATGAAAAACCCGCGCAGGTCAAGCCCCGGCGCATCTTCCCCGTCCGCGCCCAGGCGCGCCACCTCGCCCGTGGGCAGGACGACCGTCATCTCCAGGACGTGGTTCGTCGTCATCCCGTATTTGAGGCAGTGCGCGCCGCCCGCGTTCTCCGCCGCGTTGCCGCCGATCGTGCAGGCCGCCTGGCTCGACGGGTCGGGCGCGTAGTGAAAGCCGTGCGGCAGCGTCTTCCGCGTGAGATGGAGGTTCACCACCCCCGTCTGCACGCGCGCCAGGCGGTTCTCGTAGTCGATTTCGAGGATCCTGTTCATCCGCGTGAAGACGATGAGCACGCCACCCGGCAGGGGCGTCGCGCCTCCCGAGAGGCCCGTGCCCGCGCCCCTCGCGATCAGGGGTACGC
>VXPH01000257.1 GCA_009839615.1 Nitrospinota bacterium | reverse complement strand
CGCCATGGAACGGGCGGTGGGCGCCACCCCCTCCGCGCCCCGACTATTCGTTCACGCGCCAGGTCTCGCGCATCGCGCAGCCGCCGGCCTTGTAGAGGTTGTAGACCGGGCATCTGCGGGAATACTCCGCCTTGAGCGCTTCTATCTGCGCCTCCGTCGCGTCGATCTCGAGCCATATCTCGCTGTGCGCCTCGGTGGGGTGCGACTGGTAACCCTCCTGGCCCGCGATGCCCCTGGGGCTGTAGGTGATGGCGGACTTCACCTTGAGGGAGCCGATTTCCAGCTTCGCGTCCTTGGCGCATCTCTCCAGCATCACCGCGGTGCAGCTGGCGAGCGAGGTCACCTGATAGTCCATGGGCGAGGGCCCCTCGCCCGAGCCGCCGAGGTGTTTGGGCTCGTCCATCACCAGGGTGTACCCGCGCATGAGGGTGACGATGCTCTTCGAGCGGCCCTTGAAGTCCGCTTCCGCCCAGTTCTCCGTGGTCTCGGGTATTTCCTTCGGCCGAATCGACATTTCCTGCGCTCCTTCCTGTGGCTGATCATGAGAAGTTCCGATTCCCTCCCGACGGCGCATCCCCGCGGGCTTTCACAACCTGCGTCTTGTAGCAGGGAATCCGTGGAAAGGGTAGCCGGGAGCGAACGCGGGTGGGGAGCGAGCGTTTGGCGACGAGGGAGAAAAACGATGCCCCCGACAAGGTGTTTTCAACAGCCCCGTGTGGAGAGCCGCAAGTAAATGGTTCGTAGGGACAGGCCCCTGTGCCTGTCCGAAGCCCTGTTTCTGCGAAGCGCAATCACGGGGATGGATATATCCGATACGGGCGGCCACGGGGGGCCGCCCCTACGCCGGAATGACGGGGTAAGACCCCGCAGGAGCGGACCTGCGCCTCCGCCTCTTTTCCCTACCTTCACCGCGCCGCTTTCAGCCGCTCGTAAACCTCCGTCCCCCGGAGGGCGGCGTTCTCTTTCGCGTAATCGAAGGGCGTTTTGCCGGATTTGTTTCTGGCCCCGGGGTTCGCTCCCGCATCCAGCAGGGCCGCCACGACCGCCGGCGTCCTGCTCTCTCTCGCCGCCGCGTGCAGGGGCGTCTGCTTGAACTTGTCCCGTATGTTCACCTTGGCGCCCGCCTTCACCAGCGCCTCGATGATCGCAGGCGTTTTGCCGAACGCCGCGGCCGCGTGCAGGGGCGTCGTTCTCTTGTAGAGATTCCGCGCGTTAGGGTCTGCCCCCGCTTTCACCAGCGCCGCCACGACTGCCGGATTCGTGGCGTAAGCCGCCGCGGTGTGCAGGGGCGCGTCTCCGCTGAATACGCTCCGCGAGACCGGATTTTCCCCGGCCTTCACGCACCGGGCGGCGTCCGCCCCATCGGCGCGCTCGAAGAACTTCTGCGTGTTCCAGTCGTCACACGAAACCCCCGCCGCTAAAGCGGGCATCGCGCCCGTCATTACCACCAGACAAAACCAGAATCCCGCAAAGAACGCTCTTGAAAATCGGGTTCGTGATTTCATTTCCGCTCCCGCCTTCATCACCCCGCTTCCGCTTCACGTAGTGAAGCCGCTACGCCTCGCCCACGACGTTTTTTAGATTGGACCTTGCTTGTCATTACGGTGTCAATCCTTCGTCTTGCCTGACAGCCTTATCGGCCTCACCCTGAGTAGCCGCCGAAGGCGGCGTATCGAAGGGCGTTTCGATTCGGCAGGTTCGGGGGCGAGTTACCGACTCTCCCTCGATACGGCGCACAAGCGCGCCTACTCGGGATGAGGGTGGGGTGAATTTCGACTGATAAGAGCGCGATTGCTAAGACTGGTGAAAGCCGCCCGTCGCGTTGATGAAATCGCGCAATACCGCCTTGTCGACTTCCACCTCGCCCGAGAGGAGGCATTCGATTCCTTCTTTCAAAAGCTCCTGGCGGAAGCCTGAGTCGCGCTGAATCATCGCCTGAATCGTTTCCCTGAAATTCCGCGTGAGCGGCATGGTTTGGTGTTTCTTGTATCGGCGACGCATCTGAGTGAAGATGGCAGTTGCAATGACGAATGGTAGAATACGCGAGCAGAAAGTTGCCGGATACGCGCAGCACGTTCCACTTCTTTTTCTGCTACGAGACACAGGACCCACAATACACGGAGTCGTGATATATGGGGCAGATGGAATTGGTGTCCAGCGAGACGGTCAGCATACTGGTGTTTCTACTGCCCGGCTTTGTGGCGGCGGCTGTTTTCTATTGGCTCACTTCGCATCCCAAACCCGGCGCTTTCGAGCGGATTGTTCAGGCATTGATTTTCACCATATTGGTGCAGGCGATGGTGAAGATACTTGTCATTGTCATGGAGAGAAGGGGATGGGCTCTTTCCTGGGATGAGGCAGAGCGGTTGATTTTCTCAACCTTGGCGGCGATTGGACTTGGTTTGCTGGCGGTCTTTACTTTAAATAAAGATATCCCGCATCGCTTTTTGCGCCGCATTGGCTTCACCCGAGAGAATTCTTATCCATCGGAGTGGTATTCTGCTTTCGACCGCCATGCGGATTGCTATCTTGTATTACACTTGAAGGGCGAACGCCGTCTTTACGGCTGGCCCACGGAGTGGCCGAGTCGCCCGGATGAAGGACATTTTTTGATCGAGGAAGTAGAATGGCTTGACGGCGACGAGCGTATTCCCGCGGAGGGTGTCGCCGGCATGGTGGTGTCTGCTTCCGAAGTCGAAATGGTGGAGTTTTTAGCTAAAACAGCTTCTAATGAACTCAAGGAGTAAATCATGGCGAAAGAACAAAACCCACCCCCGGGAAGAGCCGGAAAGATTTCGAGAGTCAATAAAGGGGTGTCTCGCAC
>VXPH01000138.1 GCA_009839615.1 Nitrospinota bacterium | reverse complement strand
TATACGATCCAGTTTCAACGGCCCCTGCAGACGAAAGCCCTCGCTCCCCGTTCCCCCCGTCTGGCATCCGTACCTAGGGCCTGCTAGAATCGCTGCAGGCTTGACCCCGGAACGACGAAAACGGAGGAACCGCCCATGAAGGCCATGATCCTCAAAGAGTTCGGCAAACCCCTCGTCTACGAGGAGGCGCCCGAGCCCCGGATCGGCCCCCGCCAGGTTCTCGTCGAGTCGAAGGCGAACGGCCTTTGCGCGACCGACCTCAAAATCGTGGACGGAAGCGTCAAGACCGCCCCCACGCCCCTGATGCTCGGCCACGAGAACTCGGGCGTCGTGTGCGAGGTGGGTGCTGAGGTCGAATCCGTCGCCCCGGGCGACCGCGTGGTCGTCGTGAGCAAGCAGACCTGCGGACGCTGCCGCATGTGCCGCGCGGGCCATGAGGAGATGTGCCTGAACTCGCCGGGACGCCTGGGCATCGAGATAGACGGCGGCTTCGGCCAGTTGGTCGCGGCCTCGGAGCGGAACCTCGTCAAAGTCGGCGAAAACGTATCGCTGGCGGCGGCTTCCCTCATCGGCGGGACGCTCGGCTCCCCGCTCCACGCCATCCGCATGGCGCGGCCCGAACTCGGCGAGTGCGCCGTCATCTTCGGCGTCGGTGGCCTCGGGCTGCACGCCCTCCAGATCCTCCGCCACCTGGGGGCGAACGTCATCGCCGTGGACGTGAAGGAGGAGAAGCTCGCCAAGGCGCGCGAACTCGGCGCGTTCGAGACGGTGAACGCGATGGAGACCGACCCTGTCAAGGCCGTGATGGACATCACGAACGGGTTCGGGGCGGACATCGCGCTCGAGATCGTCGGCGGGGCCGCCGTGCCGCCCGTGCTCCAGCAGTGCATCGACCTGCTCCGGCCCGGCGGACGCCTCGTCATCCTGGGCTACTCCTTCGGCCAGAAGGTGGAGATCGACCCCGCGCAGCTCGTGTACAAGTGGATCCAGATCGTCGCGTCGCACAACCACACCGTGCGCGACGTGGCCGACGCCGCGAGCCTGGTGAACGACGGCCGCGTGCGCGCCGTCATCACCGAGGAAGCCCCGATGCCGGACGCCAACGAAGCCCTGGCCGCGCTTCGGGCGGGCGACCCGGTGGGAAGAATCGTGCTCACGTGGTGAGGCGACGGGCCTGATGAGATCATACGACCTGTATCAACCAACCAACGCATCCGCAGGAGGCAGCATGGCGTATCGAATCGAAACCGACAGCATGGGCGAGATCGAGGTGCCCGAGGACAGATACTACGGCGCGCAGACGGCGCGCTCGCTCGTTCACTTCAGGATCGGCGGCGACCGCTTCCCGCGCGAGATCATCCGCGCGCTGGGGATTCTCAAGAAAGCCGCCGGTGCGACGAACGAGGAGCTGGGAATCCTGGATTCGGAGAAGGCCGCGCTCATCACGCAGGCGGCGGATGAGGTGATCGCGGGCGACCTGGACGCGCATTTCCCGCTCGTCGTCTGGCAGACCGGCAGCGGCACGCAGACGAACATGAACGCCAACGAGGTCATCGCCAACCGCGCCATCGAACTCGCGGGCGGCGTGATGGGATCCAAGGACCCGGTCCACCCCAACGACGACGTGAACAAGGCGCAATCCTCGAACGACACCTTCCCGACGGCGATGCACATCGCGGCGGGCGAGCAGATGACGAAGCGGCTCATCCCCGCCGTGGAGACGCTGCGGGCGACGCTCGCGCAGAAGGCCGAGGCCTTCGATTCGATCATCAAGATCGGCCGCACCCATCTCATGGACGCCGTTCCCCTGACGCTGGGCCAGGAATTCTCCGGCTACGCGCAGCAGCTCGAAAACGGCCTCGCGCGCGTCAGGATGTCGCTGGACGGTATCTACGAACTCGCCCTCGGCGGCACGGCGGTGGGTACGGGCCTCAACACGCACCCCGACTTCGCGGAGAAGGCCGCCGCCCGGATCGCTGATATGACGGGGCTTCCCTTCAAAAGCGCGCCCAACAAGTTCGAGGCGCTCGCCGCGCACGATGCGGTCGTCTTCGCGAGCGGAGCGGTGAAGACCCTCGCGGCGTCGCTCATGAAGATAGCGAACGACATCCGCATGCTGGCCTCCGGCCCGAGGTGCGGCGTGGGCGAGCTCCTCATCCCCGAGAACGAGCCGGGAAGCTCCATCATGCCCGGCAAGGTGAACCCCACCCAGAGCGAGGCGATGACGATGGTGTGCGCCCAGGTGATGGGCAACGACGTGGCGGTGAACGTGGGCGGCGCGACGGGGCATTTCGAGCTCAACGTGTTCAAGCCCGTGATGATCTTCAACCTGCTGAACTCCGTGCGCCTGCTGGCCGATGCGTGCGTTTCGTTCAACGAGCACTGCGCGGTGGGCATCGAACCCAACCGGCCCGCGATAGATGCGTATCTCCAGAACTCGCTCATGCTCGTGACGGCGCTGAACCCCGTCATCGGCTACGACAACGCGGCCAAAGTGGCGAAAAAAGCGTTCGCAGAAGGCGGCACCCTGCGCGACGCGGCCATCGCCTTGGACCTCCTCACGGGCGAGGAGTTCGACGCCGCCGTCAAACCCGAGAACATGATCGGCCCGAGGGGGTAGGGGTCAAACCCGACCGAGGAGGGAGGGTTTGCAGATCGGGAAAGGAAGACCTACCTCTTAATAGGAGAGTCTATTTGAGGGTGAAAGATTTGTATCCCGTTCGCGAATAGTGAGGCGGTCCCGTAAAACCACCCCCCGGCCCCCCCCGGGGGGGGGGGGGGGGGTGGTGAGGGACAAGGGGGGGGGGGGGGGTTGGGAGGACCGGGGTG
>VXPH01000041.1 GCA_009839615.1 Nitrospinota bacterium | reverse complement strand
GTGATGTGCGCATCGAATACATCCGCGCAAACGGGGATTAAATCCTGCGCAAGTTCGGGCAGCGGCGGTGAACCCCCCAGTAGTTTTTCCAGGGAAGTCGTGCGCCCGCCCACCTCGCCGCAGGGGTGCATCATTTCGAAATATCGAAGATCGGGCGATGCGTTGAACGAAACCCCGTGCATCGTCACCCAGCGCCTTGCGCCAACGCCCAAAGCGAGAATTTTCTCATCATTCACCCAAAGGCCCGGATTCCCCGGTTTTCTATCGGCATAAAACCCTTTCTCTTCCAGGTAGCGCCGAAAGACCTCCTCCAGACGCCTGCAATGGAGGTGCACGTCGCGCTCCCACTCGCGGAGGTCGCATATGGCGTATAGCATCAACTGGCCCGGACCGTGAAACGTCACCTCTCCGCCCCGGTTGATCCGCACGAGCGGGACCTCCCCGCCGTCAACGGGTGAGTGCCTGAGAAGCACGTTCGCCTCGCTGCCCCCCTTGCCCAGCGTCATCACCGGGTCGTGCTCGAGAAAGAGAAAAACATCCTCCCCGAGGCGGCCCTCGGCGCGTTCGGTCCAAAGCCGCTTTTGCAGGTCCCAGGCTTCGTGGAACACCATCCGCCCCAGGAAGGCGGCCCTGATGGATGGTTTATTCAAAATGAACAGCTCCCGCGCCCACCAGATCCCCGAGTTCTTCGTTCAGTTCCGCCGTCGGCGCCACCACGAATTCCTCGCCCGCTTCGATGCGCACCTCCCGGTCGGGGAACCTGAGCGTGAAGCGCACGGCGCAGTTGCCCGGATGCCTGGCCAGCACCTCGCGGATGGATTGCAGGCGGTTCGGCGTGCGGCACTCGGGCTCCAGCTCGACCAGAACCCTGCTCGCGCGGTTCACCTCGACCTCGGACAGAGGCTCGATAGCGCGCACCACCACCTGAACCCCGTCGTCCGAGACCTCGGCCACGCCTTCTACGAGAACGGGTTCATCGCTCTCCAGGATTTCATGGCAACTTTCGAACACGTCGGGAAACAACGTCATCTCCGCGGTGCCGACCTGATCTTCCAGGACAAAGTTCGCCATGCGCCGGCCCGCCCGCGTCGTGCGCAGCCGCGAGGAGCGGATGAGGCCCGCCATCTTGAGCTTGCGCGCGCTCGTGACGTCGGCGAGGCGCAGCGTGTCGATATTGGCGAAGCGCTCGATGACCTCCTTGTGATCATCGAGCGGATGCCCTGATACGTAGAACCCCAGCACCTCGCGCTCGCTGGCCAGACGTTCGTTGTCCTCCCACTCGGCCACCTCGGGCAAATGCAGCGCACCCCTGGCGGCTTCCTCCCCCCCGAAGAGAGAACCCTGCCCCACGGCCGCGCTTTTTTGCTCGCGGACCGCGGCTTCGAGAACGATGTCGAGTGACGCCGTAGCCTGCGCCCGCCCGACTCCCAGAGAATCGAAGGCGGCCGCCTTTATGAGGCTCTCCAACGCCCGCCGGTTCAGGTGCCGGTGCTCCACGCGCCTGCAAAAATCACCCAGGTCCCGGAACGGCCCCTCATCGTTCCGGCCGGCCAGGACGGCGTCCACCAGGCCTTCTCCCACGTTCTTCACGGCGGCCAGGCCGAAGCGGATAGCCTCACGCTCAACTGTGAAATCCTTCTGGCTCGCGTTCACGTCCGGCGGGAGCACGGGAATCTTCATGCTCCGGCACTCGGCGATGTCGTTGATGACCTTATCGGCGTTCTCCCTGTCGCACGTGAGAAGCGCCGACATGAACTCGCGCGGATGGTGCGTCTTCATGTACGCCGTGCGGTAAGCGATGAGGGCGTAGGCCGCGCTGTGGCTCTTGTTGAATCCATAGCCCGCGAATTTCTCGATCTGATCCCACAGGGACTGCACTTTTTTCCTGTCGTGACTGCGCGCGACGGCCCCGTCCACGAAGTCGGCCTGCTGCTCGGCCATGAGTTCCTGGCTCTTCTTGCCCATCGCCTTGCGCAGCACGTCCGCGCGCGCCAGGGAGAAACCCGCGAGCGCGTTCGAGATTTGCATCACCTGTTCCTGATACACCATGACGCCGTAGGTACCCTCGAGGATGGTCTGGAGTTCGTCGAAGAAATAATCGATCTCCTCGCGCCCGTGCTTTCTCGCGATGAACGCATCCACCATGCCGCTCTCCAGCGGGCCGGGCCGGTAGAGCGCGACCATGGCGATCAGATCCTCAAACGTCGTGGGGATAAGCTTTCTAAGATACTCGCGGATGCCCCGGCTCTCGAGCTGGAATATGCCCGTCGTTTTGCCTTCGGCGAGCAGGCGGTACGTCGCCGCATCATCGAGGGCCAGAATCTCTAGGTCCAGATCCCCGCCTCCGTCGCGCACGAGGTTCACGGCGCGCTCGAGCACCGTGAGCGTCTTCAGTCCCAGGAAATCCATCTTGAGCAGCCCGATTTCCTCGATGTCCTTCATGTCGAACTGGGTCATCATCTCGCCGCCCGACGCCTTGTAGAGCGGCACGAAGTCGGTGAGCTTCGAGGGCGCGATGACCACGCCGGCGGCGTGCGTTCCCGCATGGCGGATGTTGCCTTCGAGCTTCCGGGCCGTGCCCATCAACTCGCTCACCTTCGGGTCGCGCGCCACGGTGTCGCGCAGGCGCGGCTCTTTCTTCATCGCGTCATCCAGGGTGATCTTGAGTTCGTTGGGCACCAGCTTGGCGATGCGGTCCACCTCGCCGTAGGGCATGTCCATCACGCGGCCCACGTCGCGCAGGACGCCCTTCGCCAGCATGCTCCCGAAGGTGATGATCTGGCACACGTTCTCGCGTCCGTATTTCTCCTGCACGTAGCGGATGACCTCGTCGCGCCTGTCCATGCAGAAATCGATGTCCACGTCGGGTGGGCTGATGCGCTCGGGGTTCAGGAAACGCTCGAAGAGAAGGGAATACTTGAGCGGGTCGATGCCAGTGATGCCCAGCGCGTAGGCGGCCAGGCTGCCCGCCGCCGAGCCCCGGCCCGGGCCCACGGGAATGCCCTGCTCCTTGGCGTAGCGGATGAAATCGGACACGATGAGGAAATACCCCTCGTAATTCTGGTTGTTGATGACCTCGAGTTCCATCTTGAGCCGTTCGCGGTAGCGCTCCGCCTCGGCGCCCTCGACTCCGAACTGCGCGAGCCTGCCCGCGAGCCCCTCCTCCGCGGTTCGCCTCAGGTATTCCTTCTTGTCGGCCCCGTCGGGAGTTTCGAAATCCGGGTAGTGGGCCGCGCCAAAGGTGAAATCAAAATCGCATTGCTCGGCGATGGCGAGCGTACTGGCGAGGGCTTCGGGCGCCTCGCCGAAGAGCGCCTCCATCTCCTCTGCGGTTTTGAGGTAGTACTCCTCGCTCTTTATCGTCATGCGGTTGGGGTCGTTCAGGGTCTTGCCGGTCTGGATGCAGATGAGCACCTCCTGGGCGCCGTGATCCCCCTTGTCCAGATAATGCACGTCGTTGGTGGCGACGAGGGGCAGGTCCATCTCCTTCGAGAGGGCGATGACTCTCGGGATGACCTGCTTGTCCTCCTCCATGCCGTGGTCCTGGAGTTCGAGGTAGTAACGCCCCGGAAAGAGGTCCTTGTAGAACCCGGCCGCCTCGCGCGCCGCCTCTTCGCGGCCGTGCAGGAGGTGGTCGTTCACCTCCCCGCGCAGGCAGGCGGACGTGCAGATGAGGCCCTCGGCGTGCTGCGCTAGGAGTTCGCGGTCGATTCTGGGGAAATAGTACATCCCCTCGGTGAAACCCCGCGTAACGAGTTCGCACAGGTTGTTGTAGCCCGTCTGGTTCTGGGCGAGCAGCAGCATGTGGTAGGCGCGCCCGCCGCCGTTTGTACCGCCCTTGTCGAACCGGCTGCCGGGGGCGACGTACACCTCGCAGCCGATGATGGGCTTGACGCCCGCCCTCCTGGCCGCCTCGTAGAACTTCACAGCGCCGAACATGTTCCCGTGGTCGGTGAGCGCCACGGCGGGCTGGCCGAGTTCGGCGGCGCGCTGCACCAGATCGCCGATTCGCGTGGTGCCGTCCAGGAGACTGTACTGGGAGTGTAGATGCAGATGAACGAATGGAGCCGGCATGTCTCTTCCCCGGGGGCGGATTTTGATAGGGGCGTACACTGTCAGGTTACTGCTTTTTTTGTAGCCCGTGTAGCCGGTGCGGCCGTGGAGTCGGCAACGGTGTTTTCAGTTTACCTCCTCGGGCCCGCCGCCGTCATCTTTTTAATTCACATGGCGCAACCGCGCTTGAAGCGCATCACCCGCCGTATCCGAAAACCTGGCTGATGAACCTGCCGGGCATCATGGCGAACCCGCCCGCGATGAGGGCGCCTATCATCGTGCCCGTCATGAAAGCCGCGTGCCTCCGCACATTTCCCCGCCTTATCGAGACCAGGGCCATCACCATGCAGAACATCGTCCAGATCGTCAGCAGGTGAATCCAGCTGAACGCGCCGTCGTTCAGTTCGCGTATCCAGAAGGAGGAGACCGTGACGTAGGTCATCACGACCATCCAGCACCAGCCGATGATGCGGTGCCTGCGCGTTCCCTTCGCCGACGCGAGATTGACGGCACCGAGCCCTATCGCCAGCACCGCCAGAATGAAATGCGTCCATATCAGCAAGGCTTCGGTCCCCTGAGCCTAGTTGTTGAAATCCTTGAGCGCCACGACGTCCTGAACGAGCTTTCCCAGGTAGCTCAGGTCCTCGTGCATGTTCGTGTTCAGCGTCACCCTGATCTCTAGATTCCCCTTCGGGAGCTTGTCCATGAAATAAGAAGCGGAATACAGCCTCGTGAGCTTCTTGCCGTTCAGGTACAGGTGCGCGTGGCCCTCGTTGATCTTGGAAGTCTTGTTCACTTTTTCGGGCGCGAAGCGGAAGTTCTTGAGATCCAAAAACAGGTTGAGCGCCCCCTTGGTATGGGCGTCTTTTTCCAGGCGTATCTTCACGCTCGGCGGGCTCTTGTAGCCGGCGGGAATCACTTTGACGGAATGCTTCATCCCGTCGCGGCCCTTCTTCATTCCAGCCTCGCCGGGCTTGTGCATCCGATGCCCGTGCCCCTTCTCCCCGTGGCCGCTTTGAGCGATGTGCAGGTGGGGATAATTCGCCTCATGGGCATGGGCGCTCGCTCCAGCGAGAAGCGAACCCAGGAAAAACAGCGGCGCCAGGACGATCGTGGTCTTCAATATACGATACATTTCATCCGACTCCTTTGAAAAATTTCAGACGCGGCGACGGTCATTATTCAGGAAAAAACAGGCGGCTATGTCGTAACTTGCTCATTCTGAAAACAGTAAAATAAGACTGGCGAAGTCCCCATCGTTCTTGCTTGCTTTTTCATCCCGGACATCTAAGATTCTGCCTGGCACCCCTGTTCTGCAACTCGATGAAAACCGGAAAAAATGCGCAAATTTCTTCTCCTGATTATTATCGTCTTTTTGGCGGGATGTAAAACTTCATCAGACGGGTTTTCACCCGCCACGTATTTCGACACGGGCGGCATGACATCCTACCAGGACAGCGACTGGAACATCGAGTTTTACGACAACTGCGGTCTCCCGGAATCCTCTTCCGTTCGATGGGTGACGGAAGAAAAAGAGACGTTCCTGCGCTTTACACTGAAAAACAAACAGGTGGGAGGATGCAGCACCGACGGTTTCCAAAGACACGGCGCGCCGTACTGGGAGCGCGCGGAGATAAAACAAGCGAGTACTTTGAAAAAAGATACGGACTATACGCTGACCTTCAGGGCCAGGTTCATGAAAGGATTCATCTACGAAAGAGAAGACTTTGTTCAACTACACGAAAGCGTCAAGGGTTGCAGAGTCGGTCCCGCATTGATGTTCAAATTTTCAAATGGGCATTTCACGTCTCAGCATTGGGGGCAGCCCCTGAAAAGAAAGGTTCACATCAATGAAGTCATGGGGAAATGGGTAGACGTGAAGCTGGAAGTGATATTCACGGAATCATATTACAACTTCTATTTCAATGACGAAAAGATCATCGACGAGGGAGATTTTGGTGTTGAACCTTGCGGAGAGCCGCATTTCAAATTCGGGATTTACAGACCCGGCGACGAAGAGGCGACCGGTGAGAGAATCTCCATCCTGGATATCGACAAAATCCGGCTGGTGGAGAAAAAGAAAAAGTGATTAATGCTTAACCCACTGATTTTCCTTGTTTACAATCACTCCCACTCAATCGTGCCCGGCGGCTTGGAGGAGACGTCGTAGACCACGCGGTTCACGCCGCGCACCTCGTTGATGATGCGCGAGGAGGCCTCGGCCAGCAAATCCGGCGGCAGCCTGGCCCAGTCCGCCGTCATCCCGTCCTGGCTCGTGACGGCCCGGAGCGCAAGAGCGTTCTCGTACGTTCTCGCGTCGCCCATCACGCCTACGGTGTTCACGGGCAGCAACACGGCGAACGCCTGCCAGACCCTGTCGTAGTAATCGTGCTTGCGGAGCGTTTCGATGAAAATGGCGTCCGCCTCCTGGAGGGTCTGCACGCGCTTCTCCGTCACCTCGCCCAAGACGCGCACGGCGAGACCGGGACCCGGGAACGGATGCCGCCAGAGCATCTCGCGGGGCAGCCCCAACTCCTCGCCCGCCTCGCGCACCTCGTCCTTGAACAACTCGCGCAGGGGCTCGATGAGGGCGAGCCGCATCCACTTGGGCAGCCCGCCGACGTTGTGGTGGCTTTTGATGGTCGCCGAAGGCCCCTTGAAGGAGACGCTCTCGATGACGTCGGGGTAAAGCGTCCCCTGGGCGAGAAACTTCACGTCGCCCAGCTTCCCCGCCTCGCGCTCGAACACGCGGATGAATATCTCGCCGATTCTCTTTCTCTTGGCTTCGGGGTGCGTGACGCCACGAAGCGCGCCCAGGAAATCCCCGCTCGCGTCCACGTGCACGAGCTTGAGCCTTTCGCCGAAGGTCTCCACAACCTGCTCGGCTTCGTTCTTTCGGAGCAGGCCGTTGTCCACGAAGATGCAGGTGAGCCGCTCGCCTATCGCTTGTTTGACGAGCATCGCCGTGACGGAGGAATCCACGCCGCCCGAGAGGCCGCACACCACGCTCCTGTGCCCGACTTGCTCCCTGATGCGCTCGACCGCCTCCTCGATGAAGGAGCGCATGGTCCAATCGCCCGCGCATCCGCAAATCCTGTGCACGAAGTTGTGGAGTATCTCCTTGCCGCGCGGGGTGTGCGCCACTTCGGGGTGAAACTGAATGCCGTAGCGCTGTCCGTCTTCGGACATCATCGCCGCCACCGGGGAGCCCTCCGAGCGCGCGAGCTGCCTGTAGCCGGGCGGCGGCGCTTCTATCGTATCCCCGTGGCTCATCCAGACGGTCTCGGCGCCCCCGAAGCCGAGAAAGATGCCGACCGGCTCGTCGACCATCACTTCAGCGCGCCCGAATTCCCTTTTGGCGTAAGGACCGACTTTTCCGCCGAGAAGGTGGGTCATGAGCTGCATGCCGTAGCAAATCCCCAGGATGGGGAGGTCGGTCTCGAACAGCGCGGGATCGACCGAGGGAGAGCCGTTTTCGTAGACGCTGCTCGGCCCGCCCGAGAGGATGACGCCCTTGGTGTGCGGACCCGTAATCTCGCGCCAGCCGCGTGTGCACGGGTGAATCTCGCAATACACGTTCAACTCCCGCACGCGCCGGGCGATGAGTTGCGTGTACTGCGAGCCGAAATCGAGAATGAGTATCTGATCGCGCATCTATATTTCAGGACAAAGCGAAACGAATCGCCTCTTCCCCTCCACTCTCAGGCCGGCTTTCAAGCCGAACCATCGGCCAATATCTCGAACGCCGGATGAATCGGGACCCCACATCCCTCGACGACCCGGCGCGCTCGTCCTTGCGCGCGGTGGGCGAAGCGCTCGTCTGTGCGCACACGCCCACGCGACGCCGACGGGCATCGCCTGAATTACGCCCTGCCAATCAGTCGCGCTGGTAGTTGGGCGACTCACGCGTGATGAAGACGTCATGCACGTGGCTTTCCGTGAGGCCCGCCGACGTGATGCGTACGAATTTCGCCTTCTCCCGCAACTCCTTCAGGTCGCGGCAGCCGGTATATCCCATGCCCGCGGCCACCCCGCCCATGAGCTGGTAAACGGTGGACGAAAGCGGCCCCTTGTAGGGAACGCGGCCCTCCACGCCCTCGGGCACGAGCTTCGAATCGCTGAAGGCGTGTTCCTCCGCGCCCGGATAGCCGTTCTGCACGTCCTGGAAGTAGCGGTCCCGGCTCTTGCCGTTGCTCATCGCGCCGACCGAACCCATGCCGCGATACACCTTGTAGCTTCTTCCCTGGTAGAGCACCCGCTCGCCGGGACTCTCCTCCACCCCCGCAAGCAGGCTGCCGACCATCACGCCATGCGCGCCCGCGGCGAGCGCCTTGACGATATCGCCCGAATACTTGATCCCGCCGTCGGAGATGATTTTCACGCCGTGGGGCTCCGCCGCCGCTGCGCAGTTCGCCACCGCGCTCAACTGAGGCACGCCCACGCCCGCCACCACACGCGTCGTGCAGATGGAGCCCGGCCCGATGCCCACCTTGATCATGTCCGCGCCCCGGGCGATTAGCGCCTGCGTGCCCTCGGCGGTGGCCACGTTTCCGGCAAGCACCCTCACGTCCGGCCAGCCGTTTTTGATCTCCTCCACCGCCCCCAACACCCGCTCGGCGTGGGCGTGGGCGCTGTCGACGACGAGGAGGTCCGCCCCCGCCTCATGGAGCGCGGAGACGCGCTCGCGCATGTCCGCGGCCACGCCCACCGCCGCCGCCACGCGCAGGCGGCCGAACTTGTCCTTGGCCGATTTGGGATAGCGGCGCACCTTCTCGATGTCCTTCAAGGTGATGAGGCCCTTGAGGTTGAAATCCTCGTCCACGACGAGGAGCTTCTCGATGCGGTGGCGGTGCAGGATTCCCTTGCTGTCGTCGAGCGTCGTTCCCTCCGGCACCGTGACCAGCTTCTCGCGGGTCATCAACTCCGCGACCGGCTTGTCGAGATTCGTCTCGAAGCGGACGTCGCGGTTCGTGAGGATGCCGACGAGGCGCCCTTCCTCGGTGACGGGCACTCCCGAGATGTGGTAGGTCTGCATGATCTCCAGGGCTTCGCGTATCCGCTGTTTGGGCCGCATCGTGATGGGCTGGGTGACCATGCCGCTCTCCGAGCGCTTGACGCGGTCCACCTCGGCCGCCTGGCTTTCGATGGTCATGCTGCGGTGCACGACGCCCAAACCGCCCTGCTGGGCGAGCGCGATCGCCAGGTCCGATTCCGTCACCGTGTCCATGGCCGCGCTCAGCAGGGGAATGCCGAGTTCAATCTCCTCGCACAAAAAAGTGGAGAGGTCCACGTCCCTGGGCAATACTTCCGAGTGCGCGGGCAGCAGCATCACGTCGTCGAAGGTATAGGCTTCTTCTATCGGGGGGTTGAGCATCTTTATGCGCCACTCCCTGGAATGAGGGAAAACGGAGAATACCCCTGCGGTTCTACGGTATAGATAAAGGAACGCCCGCCACCATTGCGCCGAAAAGGCCAAAAGTGAGCGGGCGTAGCGGAAACCTCCTCAGCCATCGACGGCCGATGGCCTTTGCAAGAAACAGGGACCGACAGGCTGCTTCCAAAGGACGCGGCATCAGAGGCCTCCCTCGATGGCCCTCCTTTTCCTTGCCTCGCCATTCTGTTCCGCATGGGCGCGGGTGTCAAGGGCTTCCCCGTCTCTCGCCCGAAAAATCGGCTCAACTCCTGAGAAAGCGCCTCCTCACGGGACCTGCGCCCATCACGAGCATGACGGGCCGTCCATGCGGGCAGGTCCACCGGCCCGGCGTCTTCTCGAGCTCCTCGACGAGAGCGGCCGCCTGCTCGGGGCGCATGGGCTGCGCCGCCTTCACCGCGCCCTTACAACTCATCCTCGCGATGATGCCGTCGATCAGGTCGGCGAAACTCACGGGCTGCTCGATATCCGCCAAACCCTCTGCGATCTGACGCACTGCGCCTGCAGGGTCGCGGTCTGCAAGAAGCGCGGGCACGGCCCGAATCCGGTATTCGCCGGGACCCGCGCATTCGAGTTCGAAGCCCGAGCGCAGCAGATCGTCGCGATGCGCCTCGATGCCCAGCGCCTCCTCGGGCCTGAGCCGAATCTCCTCGGGCACCAGACACGCCTGGCTGTCCACGCGGCCCTCGCGGAACTGGTCGCGGAACCGGTTGTAGAGCACGCGCTCGTGCGCGGCGTGCTGATCGACAAGCACGAGCCCCTGCGGGGAGGCGAACAGCAGGAAGCACTCCTCCCACTGACCGAGATAGCGACACTCGGAGAGAACGACCGGATCCGCCGGATGGGGCGGCTCGAGGGTGCGCTCGAGCGGCGAGGGGGCCGTCGAATCGGACGGGGAACCCACGGAGGCGGACGGGTCGGAGCCGAGCGCCTCGACGCCGGCCGCAGGCACCGAGGCTTCGAGCGGTCCTTCCTCCGTAGCAGCCCCGAAGTCTCCATAGTATCCGCCGCCGCCCAGCAAGGCGGGCACGGAGGATCGGGCGGGAAACGACCCGGCGGGCGCGGCGCCTTCCGCAGCGGCGGCGCCCGGAGCCGCGCGGCTCACTTCCTGATGGGCGAAATCGCGCCGCACTCTCTCGGGCCGCGCGCCCAGCACGGCGGCGACGCTCTCGCGCACGAGATCGTAGACGCCCGATGCGAAGCGGAAGCGCACCTCCTGCTTGGCGGGGTGGACGTTCACGTCCACGTCCTCGGGCGGCATGTCCAGAAAGAGGATGAAGACGGGGTGGCGCTTCACCGGCAGAAAGCTGCGGTAGGCCGCATACGCCGCGTGGACGAAAAGACGATCCCGGATGGGGCGTCCGTTCACGAAGAGATACTGCGCGTCGCGGGTGGAGCGGTTGAGGCCGGGCGCTCCCGCCCAGCCGCTGAACGTCATGTTCTCAGACGCAGCGCCGGGAATCTTGAGCAGATGGGAAGCCGCCGCCTCGCCGACGAGTTGCGCGGCGCGCGCCTGAAGTCCTCCCGAGACGCCCAAGTCGAGCAGCGTTCTCTTCCCGTGGCGCAGAACGAACGAGACGTTCGGGTTCGCCATGGCCGCCTGATTCGCCACTTCCAGGCAGCGGGCGAGTTCGGTCTCTTTTCTCTTGAGGAACTTGCGCCTCGCCGGCACGTTGAAGAACAACGAGCGCACCTCGACCCTCGCGCCGGGCGCGGCCCCCATCTCGGTGACGCGCAGGAGCTTGCCGCCCTCCATCCGCACCTCGGTTCCCAGAGCGTCCTCCGGTCTTCTGGTGGTGATGGTCATTTTCGAGACCGCGGCGATGCTCGGCAGCGCCTCGCCCCGAAAGCCCAGGGTAGCGATGCGGCCCAGGTCCCAATCCGTGGCTATCTTGCTCGTTGCGTGGCGCTCCAGGCACAAGAGCGCGTCGTCCTCGCTCATGCCGTGCCCGTCGTCGACCACCTGAACGCGCGCGGCGCCGCCTGATTCCAGGTCGATTTCCACCCGCCCGGCGCCCGCGTCGACGCTGTTCTCCACCAACTCCTTGAGGACGGAGGCGGGGCGCTGCACCACCTCGCCCGCGGCGATCTGGTTGGCGAGCGATTCGGGAAGTATTCGTATGCGGGATTCTTTGCTCATCGGGGTCCTCGTGTTCTCGTTCGTAGCCATCCAATCTCCCGCATTCAGGGAGAGTTGTCAAGCGACAACCACAACATTTTGTGTTTTCGAGCGATCGATTACGCCATATAATGGGATTTTCACCCGATACGGCGCCTTGATGTCCACGCGTCGCTGCGGATACGCTCGATGCGGGGTGATTCAACAGCCCCATATGCAACTTCTACACTCGCGTTGATGAGCAAATGACATTTGGACAGGCACAGGGGCCTGTCCCTACGGTACCGGAGAGTGTGCGTTTGCTCGTTATTCCGGCATCGGAGCATCATTGCCTGTTTTCGGGGGTTGCGCGTATACTGCGGGCGTCGGAATTCCCAATCGTGAGGCCAGGCCTTGAGCAAGAACAAAAGCGGTTTCGAGCGCGCGGTGGAGGTGATGGCCCGCCTCAGAGCGCCGGACGGCTGTCCCTGGGACAAGGAGCAGGACCACCAGAGCCTCAAGCCCTATCTCGTCGAGGAAGCCTACGAGGTGATGGAAGCTATCGAGGCGGGCGACCCGGCCATGCTCAAAGAAGAGTTGGGCGACCTCCTGCTTCAGGTGCTCTTCCACTGCCGCCTCGCCGAGGAGAAGGGACTCTTCGACGCCGAGGAGACCGCCCGCGCCCTCGCGCAAAAGATGATCGACCGCCATCCCCACGTGTTCGAGGACACCCTTGCCGAGACCAGCGGCGAGGTGCTCAGGAACTGGGAGATCAGCAAGAGAAAGGCCCGCGCGGGGGATGAGAACGGCGGGGCCTCCATTCTCGACGGCGTGCCCGCCACCATGCCCGCGCTCCAACGCGCCCAGAGGCTTCAGGGAAAGGCCTCGCGCGTGGGTTTCGACTGGCCGGACGCAGCCGGAGCGGCGGAAAAGGTGGAAGAAGAGTGGGCGGAACTCAAGGCGGCGATGCGCGAAGGAGATCAAAAGGCGCTGGAGGAAGAGATGGGCGATTTTCTCTTCGCCGCCGTGAACCTCTCCCGAAAACTCGGAGTGAACGCCGAGGGCGCGGCCCGCGCCTGCATCGCGCGCTTCACCGCGCGTTTTCAATATATCGAAAAGGCGCTGCGCGCCAGGGGACTCTCGCCCGAGGACGTATCGCTCGAAGAACTCGATGCGCTCTGGAATGAAGCGAAAAACACCGGTAGCAGCGGGAACTGACCGCCTCTCGCTCGAACCCCGGCCACACGCATCCGATGACAACCGCCCCGTCCGCCCGGACGAAACCAGGATCGACCCATGACGCGAAAACCCCGAACGCCGCGCCCCGGAAGAAGGACCCCTCCCCCGCAGGCGGGTCTCTTTCCGGAAGACGGCACCGAACTGACCGGCGCGGTGGAGCGAATCCGCTTCCGCGCGGAGGACACCGGCTACAGCGTCCTGCTCGTCCAGCCGGACAACGAGGATTTCCCGCGCGTGGCCGTGGTGGGCTATCTCTCCTCCATCCGCGAGGGCGAGCGCGTGCGCTTCGAGGGCGCCTGGAAGGACCACCCCAGGTTCGGCCGCCAGTTCCACGCCGAGCTCGCCCGCCCGCTGGCGCCCACGACAGTCGAGGGCATCGAAAAGTACCTGGCGTCGGGCATCGTGAAGAACATAGGCCCGGTGCTGGCGAAGAAAATCGTGGCGCGCTTCGGGGAGAAATCCCTCGAAATCCTCGACAACCAGCCTGAACGACTTACGGAAATCGCCGGCCTGGGCGCGAAGAAGCTCGAAGCGATCGTCGAGAGCTGGAAGAGCCAGAGCGAAGTCAAGGAGATCATGCTCTTCCTGCGGCAATACGACGTCCCGCTTCACCTGTCCGAGAAAATCCTGAGAACCTACGGCGAGGCGTCCATCCGCATCCTCCGCGAAGACCCCTATCGCCTGGCGGCGGAGATTCACGGCGTGGGCTTCAAGAGCGCGGACCGCATCGCGCAGAAACTGGGAATCCCCGCGGACTCGCCCAAACGCCTGGCGGCGGGAGCCGTCTATGTGCTCAACCAGCTCGCCGAGCGCGAGGGCCATTGTTTTCTGCCCTATGGCGACCTGATAGAGACCGCCGCCGAGATGCTCGAGACCAAACCCGAAGCCCTCGCCTCAGTCATCGAGAGTCTGGGCCGGGGCGGATCGTTGGTGGTCGAGTCGGCGAACATGGTCGAGAACCTGGCTTCGCCCGAGGGCAAGCGCGTCTACGCGCGTCCGCTCTACGCCGCGGAATGCGAGGTCGCCCGCCGCCTCGCCGCGCTCATCCGCACGCCGCGCGACGAGGCGCGCCTCGAAGCCGCCATGCGGGGCCAGGGGGCGCCCGGCGCCACGACGAAAGAACGCCTGGGCCACCTCGCCCGGCGCGCGCTCGAGGGCGGCATGGCGACCAAGGATCAGGGCGCGGCCATCGAGGGCGCGCTCACGCAGAAGGTGCTCATCGTCACGGGAGGCCCCGGCACCGGCAAGACGACCATCGTGAGCGCCGTCACGAACCTCTATACGAAACTGGGCCTCCAGGTCATCCTCGGCGCGCCCACGGGCCGGGCGGCCAAGCGCCTCTCGGAAGTCACCGGCCACGAGGCGGCCACCATCCACAGACTGCTCGAATACAGCTGGCATTCGGGCGGCTTCACCCGCGACGCGGAAAACCCCCTCACCGGCGACATCGTGATCATCGACGAGGCATCGATGCTCGACGTTCACCTGACGGCGCATCTTTTGCGCGCGGTGCCCGACCCGGCGACGCTCGTCCTGGTAGGGGACGTGGACCAACTCCCCTCCGTGGGACCCGGCAACGTCCTGAGCGACGTCATCACGTCCGAAACCCTGCCCGTGGCGCGGCTCACCGAGGTCTTTCGCCAGGCGCAGGAGAGCCTTATCGTGGAAAACGCCCACCGCGTGAACCGGGGCGAGATGCCCCGAAACGGGAAGGGGGAGAAAGAAGACGCGCCGCTCGATTACTACTTCATCGAAGAAAGCGAGGCGGAGCGCTGCGCCGACCTCCTCATCGAACTGTGCCGCGAGCGCATTCCCGAGCGGTTCGGCGTCGACGCCATCGCCGATCTGCAAGTGATCTCCCCCATGCAGCGCGGCGTGCTCGGCGTGCAGAGCCTGAACGCGCGCTTACAAGAGGCGCTCAACCCGGCCGGCAGCGCCCCCGCGCTCCAGAGCGGAGGCCGCACCTTCCGCACCGGGGACAAGCTCATCCAGGTGCGCAACAACTACGACAAGGACGTGTTCAACGGCGACATCGGCGTCGTCAAGAGCGTCGCGCCCGAGGAGGGGAGCATTCGCGCCGCCTTCGATTCGGGCGTCGTCGAATACACGCGCGGCGCGCTCGATGAGGTGATGCACGCCTACGCCATCACCGTCCACAAGAGCCAGGGGAGTGAATACCCCGCCGTCGTCATCCCGCTCCACACCCAGCACTTCCCGATGCTGCAAAGAAACCTCGTCTACACCGCGCTCACGCGGGCGAAGCGTCTGGCGGTGTTCGTCGGCTCGAAAAAGGCGCTCGGCATCGCGGTAGGAAACGCACGCGTGAGGAGGCGCTGGAGTGGTTTGCCCGAGAGAATCCGCCGCGAGGCGAAACTCGCCCCGCTCCTCACGGAGCCCTCCCCTCCCTCGCAGGAAGCAGAAGTTGATGAGGCACAGTTCACGGAAGACGCTCCACCGGATACTCTCTATGAGGATGAGGCCACAGTGGGTGACGAGGATTTCCCGCCCGGAAGCGAGCTGACCTACCACCCCGTGGACGATTAGCAGTCAATCGGCAAAGCAAAAGAAAAACCCCGTCCCGGAAGGACGGAGACTGGACAGGTATCGTGGTGCGGAGGCTACTTCGCCGTTCGTTCGATGAGCGCCCTGAGCGCGGTCATGGACTCCTCATGCCGCCTCGCGCTGTCTCTTTCCCGTAATTCCGAGGCGCGGCTCATCTGCCTCAAACCCATCAAGATGAGGGCACACTGCGCGAGGCCGATGAGGGACTGAATAACGTAGAACCCGAGCGTCGCGATTTGAAACGTCGTCATTTTCAATTCCTCTCGGGTCTTTGGTTATCACCCTGCGAACGCCACAGCCTCGCGTTCCATGGTTCGCAATCCCTTATAAAACACTACCTTCTTTGGCCCGCTCCCGCAAGATTCGGGCCTGCGATCAGGGCTTCAGCACCACCTTCAGCGACTCTCCCGCTTCGGCGACGAGGCGGAAACCCTCCTGCGCCTGCTTGAGCGGAAGCCTGTGTGTGATCATCGCCTCGACCTCGACCCGCCCGGCGCGGATGAGCGCGAGCGCTTCCTCGAGATCGAGCGGGGCCGCGCCGTAGGTGGTGGTGAGGGCGATCTGCTCGCTCCAGATCCGGTTCAGATCCATCTCGGGGTGATGCTCCGGCGGCGTGGGGGCGAAAAGCTGCAGGACGCCGCAGGTCGCGACGCACGCGAGGGCCGTCTCCAGGGCCTCGGGCGCGCCCGCGCACAGGACGACGCGATCCACCAAGCGGCCGTCGTTCGCTTGGCGCAAGGCCTCGGCCATGTCCTCGCACGGAGGAAGCGCTTGCGCGCCGAACCGCTCGGCGGCTTCCAGGCGATAAGGATGAATGTCTGCAGCGAAAACGGCTCCCGCTCCCAGCAAACGCGCCGTCTGAACGTGCAGCAGGCCGGACATGCCGCTTCCCACCACGAGGACGCTCAGACCCGGCGTCATCCGGAAGCGTCGCCAGCCGCGCAGGACGCAGCCCAGCGGTTCGACGAACACGCCCGCATCGTCGGACACTTCATCGGGCAGGCGGAACGTCCCCCGCTCCACGTTGACGGCGGGCAGACGGATGAACTCGGCGAAACCGCCCGGGTCGAAATTCGTCCGCTTGAGCATTTCACAAGCCGTGTGGTCGCCGCGCAGGCACAGCGCGCAGCGGTTGCACGGCACGTGATGAGTGACGCAGACCCGGTCACCCACGCAGAAGCCCTCCACCCCCTCGCCTGCTTCCGCGACGACGCCCGTCACCTCATGGCCCAGGACGCGCGGTGCGCTCTTAACCCGATACCACTCCATGACGTCGCTGCCGCAGATGCCGCTCGCGCGCGTCTCGATCAAGAGCTCTCCCGCTCCGGCGCGCGGTCTTTCCACCTCCTCGATCCGTACGTCGTCGTTCCGGTAATACACCGCCGCCCGCATGGTTTCCGGCATATTAAAACTTCCTGAGTTTCGCGCAGGCTTCAATCCGTGAGGGGGGCCGCGCTCAAATCGGTGAACATCTCATAGGCCGCGTCGGGGCTTAAGTCGTCATGCACGACGGCGCGCACCGCCCGGAGCATGGCGACCGGATGCTCGCTCTGGAAGATGTTCCGGCCCATGTCCACGCCCACCGCGCCCTCATCTATCGCCCGGCGGCAGAACGCGAGCGCCTCGCGCTCGGGCACCTTCCTGCCCCCCGCGATGACGATGGGCGCGAAACAGCCGCGCACCACCCGTTCGAAGCCCTCGCAATAATACGTTTTCACCACGTCCGCCCCGTGTTCGGCCGCGATGCGCGTCGCAAGCCCCAGATAGCGCGCGTCGCGCGTCATCTCCTTGCCCACCGCCGTGATCCCCAGGACGATCAGGCCCTCCCGGCGTCCCTCATCGCTCATGCGCGCCAGGTTCAGGATGGATTCTTTCTGGTAGCGCGCGCCCACGTAGACCGACACCGAAACGCCCGCCACACCCAGGCGCGCCGCCTCCGCCGCCGAGACGGTGACGGCTTCGTTCGAGAGCTCGCGGTTCACGATTTCATCGGCGATTCGCTCACGCAGCGCCTCGCGCGCCGCTTCATCCGCAACTCCCGCCGCCCGGATGCCGAGTTCACGCTCAAGCTCCACTGGGTCGGAATAGACGATGGCGTTTCCCCCCGACGCCCGGAGAATCACCGGCGTCTTGGTCCCTGCCGGCATGCAGCGGAGGTACACGCCCTTCGTGGGACTCACCGCGTCGCACCAGGGAAGTAAAGGTTCGATGGTCTTTCCCGGTTCTTCGAGACCCGTGGTCGGCCCCTGGAAATAGCCGTGGTCCACCGCCAGCATGACGATGCGCCCCGTCTTCTCGTTCATTATCTCTTTCATATGGTCAGGCATTCTATGGATTCTCCGGCGGGAGCGGCGGGCCACCCTTGTAGAAAGCGCGCGCCATGATTGGGTTCCTGGCCGTGAAATCCTCATCCCCTTTATCTTCGACCACGGCGCGCTTCAGGATGTTGAGCTTGGCGTCCATGTCGTCCGCGTAGTGGAGCAGGAGCGCCTCCGCCGACATCGGAACCTTCACCGTGCCCCAATCGGGCTGGCCCTGATGCGAGAGGATGAGGTGCTCCAGATGCAGCAGGAAATCTTCGGGCAGCGCGTCTCCATCCTGGAATACGCCCTCGCGCCCCGCCCACTCGCGGGCGATGTCGCGCCCCAGGACGATGTGGCCGAGGAGGCGGCCGGCAGGGGTATAGTGCGTCGCGCCCTCGGTGGAGAGTTCCTCGAGCTTGCCGATGTCGTGCAGGAGCGCGCCCGCGACGAGCAGGTCTTTTGAGACGTCGTATTTATCCGCCAGGTAGAGGCACGTTTTCGTGACCGAAAGCGTGTGCTCCAGCAGGCCGCCCAGATAGGGATGGTGAATGCGCTGGGCGGCGGGCCACTCGCGGAATTTCTCCTCATAGGCGTCCAGTATGGCGGTGAGATAGGCGGCCACGAGCGGGTGGCAGCCGCCCGCGATGCGCTTCGCCTCCTCCCACATGACGTCGATGTCATAGGGCGTGCGCTGCACGCAGTCCTCGGGCCGGAAGCCGCTCTCGTAATCCTGTTCGTTCACCCGGCGGACGCGGTCCACGCGGAGCTGCAGTCGGCCCTGGTAGTTCTCCGCTATGGCGCGCACCTTGATGAAATCGCCCGCCCCGATGGTCCCCTGCACCTGCGTCGCGGGCTCCCAGACCTTGGCGGGGACTTCGCCCGTGGCGTCCTCCAGTGTCAAATCGAGATACGCCCGGCCCGCGCGGCTCTGGCGCGCCTCGTATTCGCGGATTTTGAAGAAAGAATCGAACCGCTCGCCCTCTTTCAGCGTCGCTATGTCAGCCACGAACTTACTCCCAAACGAAAAACCAGCTTTCCAGGCGATATGAAGATGAGATTGCATTGTAGGGGCAAGGGGGGGTGAGCCGCAATAAAAGGGGTTGTTGAAAAAGCCTCCCTGACAAGTGGGGTCGAGGGTTGAACCCGACCGAGGAAGGAGGGTTTACGGCAAGTAGGGACGGGAAAGCTGTTTTCCCGCGTCCCTCGATACGGCCCTTGCGGGCCTACTCGGGATGAGGGTGTTTTTTCCTCACCCTGAGTAGCCGCCGTAGGCGGCATATCGAAGGGCGCTCATGGGTCCGCGAACCGTACCTGCGCCGTCGCGGCCCGCAGATCATCGTCATTCCGGCGTCAGACCCGACCAAGGCGGGAGGGTTTGACGGAATCCAGGGATTTTGTCTTTCGCCTTTCGTTTTTCCTGTCGAATCCGAGCGATGAGATAGGGAATCAAACACCACCTCATCTCCCCTCTCCCCGGTTCTGGATTCCGGCATGCGCCGGAATGACGGCGGGGTGGATCGTCTCGAACGATAGGGAAGGGTTTTCGGCGGACGAGAAAAACATCGGCGCGAAATTCCTCAACCCCCGGTTGAAAGAATGCCTCTACTCCCCGCTCGGAGGAATTCCTCCCTCATCGGTCGGAATTCGTCCCCAAAAGACGCATCGCCTCGCCCTGTGCTATAAAGAAGCGCTGGAAAAATTTTGCCCTGAAATTCTTGGAGAAGACGCATGGCAATCCTCAAGGCGCGGCCCCGGGAGGTGGAAATCGACCTAGAGCGAACCGCTTTCATCGTGGTCGACATGCAGAACGCTTATGCGAAGAAGGGCGGCATGCTCGACCTGGGCGCGGGCATCGACGAGGCCCGCACGAACCCCGTCATCGCGGCCAACGGGCGCCTGCTGACTGCGGCGCGCGCGGCAGGCGTGAAGGTCATCTATCTCCAGTTCGGCTACAAGCCCGACTTGAGCGACGCAGGGGGGCCTCAGTCGCCCAACGTGCGCAAGCACATGGCCTTCAAGATGATCGAGGAGCGCCCCGAAGACCGCGACAAGCTCATCATCGAGGGGACTTGGGGGTGGGAGATCATCGACGAGCTCAAACCCGAACCGGACGACCTGGTGGTGAAGAAAGCCCGCTACAGCGGCTTCGCGGGAACGACGCTGGAAAACCAGTTGAACGGCCTCGACATCCGGCACATCCTCTTCACCGGCGTGGCCACGAACGTCTGCGTGGAGAGCACGGCGCGCGAGGCGTATTTCCGCGAGTTCTGGCCCATACTCGTCGAGGACGCGATGGATCACACGGGTCCCGACTTCACGCGCCAGGCAACGCTCTACAACTTCGAAACGAAATTCGGCTGGATAACGAAAACCGAAGACGTGCTGGACATGCTGGAACGCAACCAGGCCTCCTGACCGTCTCCCGGCTGGCGGTACCCTTACGCCGACTAAACCGGCGCGTTATCGTTAGTTTTTCGGGATGCCCTTGAAGGCGTTCTTGCCCCAGAGGTCCCTGAGCCTGTTGTCGCGGCCGCACGAGAAGCGGTAGTAGCGGTAGCGGAACGAGTTATTCTTGTAATAGTTCTGGTGGTAATACTCGGCGGGGTAGAAAGTCGCCGCGTCGAGGATCGGGGTGACGATCGGTTTATCCAAGACCTTTTGCGCCGCCTTCCTGGAGGCCTCGGCCGCCTTGCGCTGCTTATCGTTCAAGGCGAAGACGGCGGTGCGGTAGGAATCGCCCCGGTCGCAGAACTGGCCGCCGTCGTCGGTCGGGTCGACCGAGTGCCAGAAGGCGGTGAGCAGCGCCTCGTAGCTGACCTTCGCCGGATCGTAGGTGATCTCCACCGCCTCGTAGTGGCCCGTATCGCCGTAGGTGACCTGCTTGTAGGTCGGGTTTTTGGTCTTCCCGCCGGTATAGCCCGAAGTCGTCGAGACCACGCCGGGCACCTTGTCGAAATCAGACTCCACGCACCAGAAGCAGCCGCCGGCGAAGATCGCCTTTTCGAGATTCTGCGCGCTCGCGGTTTGAACGCTGATTGAAAGAGCGGCGACGAGCGCTAGGATGATCCATTTCATTTTATGTCTCCGTTGCGGCGGCTCTGTCTGCACATCATCACTTATCTGTATCGTCCGTCCAAAACGCAAACCGGCGTCGACTACGCTGCTTCCCTGAACCGGCGAGCGGGGTCTCCGGCGCGAAGTTCATCGATGGCGGCAATGAAAGCGTGACGGGCAGGTAATCCACCAGTTTCAAGACACCCATACACCAGAACAGATAGTAGCCTCACGCGACGCATCAGATCAACGTCGCGCCCGTTGCGGGGTCGAAAGCGTGGACGCGCGCCGGGTCTGGGCGGAGGCGGACGCGCTCGCCCTGGCTCATCCGGACGCTGGACTCCACCCGCGCGGTGAGGGAGGCACCCCCCACGCTCAGGTCGAGGAAGATGTCCGACCCCACCGGCTCGATGATCTCGACCGTACCGTCTATCCCGCCTTCGGCGTCCAGGCGCATGTCTTCGGGCCGGATTCCGAATACGACCTCCCCGCCCTCGCGTCCTTCAAGCCCGCCCGAGCGCTCCGCCGGCAGGGGAACCCGGAAGCCGGCGCCTTCGAGGAATATCCGCCCTTCTTCGGCGCGCACCGTGGCGGAGAGGAAGTTCATCGCGGGACTCCCGATGAAGCCCGCCACGAACTGGTTCGCCGGGTTCTGGTATACCTCCATCGGGGGGCCGACCTGCTGGATGACCCCTTCGTGCATGACCACGATCCTGTCCCCCATGGTCATGGCCTCGACCTGATCGTGGGTGACGTAGACCGAGGTGGCGGCCAGGTGCTGGTGGAGCTTGAGGAGTTCCACCCGGGTCTGGACCCGCAGCTTGGCGTCGAGGTTCGAGAGCGGCTCGTCGAAGAGGAAGACGCGCGGGTCGCGCACGATGGCGCGCCCGAGCGCGACGCGCTGGCGCTGGCCGCCGGAGAGTTTGCCCGGGTAGCGCCCGAGCAGGGTCTCGATTCCCAGGATGCCGGCGGCGCTCTTGACCCTGCGGTCGATCTCGCCCTTGTCGACCTTGCGCATCTTGAGGCCGAAGGCCATGTTCTTGTAGACGCTCATGTGGGGGTAGAGCGCGTAGTTCTGGAACACCATGGCGATGTCGCGGTCGCGCGGGTGCACGTCGTTCAGCACGCGGCCGTCGAGGAGGATGCGCCCGCTCGTGATCTCCTCGAGACCGGCGATCATCCGGAGCGTGGTGGTCTTGCCGCACCCCGAAGGCCCCAGCAGCACCACGAACTCCCCGTCGTGGATGGTGAGGTTCACCTCCTTGACCGCGACCACCTCGCCGAAATCCTTGGTGAGGTCCTCGAGCAACACCTCCCCCATCTCAAATTCCCCTCTTTGCAGAAAGCGCGGCGGACACTCGCATGAAATGGCCCGCCCCGCATGGAGCCGGAAGGCAGGTCTTCACGGGTCTGACGGCTGACAACGAGCTTATCAAAGGCGCTTTCATGCTCCTCACTCCTTGAGACCGGTGAGCGTGATGCCGCGGACGAAGGCGCGCTGGAAGAACAGGAAGATGAACGCCGCCGGGATCATCCCCAGAACCGCGAGCGCCATGATTTCATGGTAGGCGGCCGAATCGATGCCCTCCATCTGGGCGAGGCCGAGCGGGAAGGTCTTCAAATCGTCGGTGGTCGCCACGATGAACGGCCAGAGGAACTGGTCCCAGTTGTCGCGGAAGGCGAGCAGCGCCAGCGCGCCCAGCGCGGGCTTGCAGTTGGGAAGAATGATGCGCCAGAAGATGCCGAACTCGCTGCATCCGTCCATCCGCGCCGCCTCGATGAGGGAGTCCGGTATGTCCCGGATGGACTGGCGCATGAGAAATACGCCGAATGCGTCCACCGCCAACGGGGCGATCAGCCCGCCGTATGTGTTGACGAGGCCCAGTTCCCGCACCACGAGGAAGGTGGGCACCAGCACGATCTCGAGCGGGAGCATCAGCGTGCTCAGGATGAGGCGGAAGCACAACTCCCGGTGGCGGAAGCGGAACTTGGCCAGGCCGTAGCCCGCCAGCGTGCAGAAAACGAGGTTCCCCGCCATGACCGCGAAAGCCACGACGAAGCTGTTGTAGAAATAGACCCCGAAAGCCCCCTTGGACAGGGCGTTGGGGTAGTTCACCCACTGGATCTCGTCCGGTATCCACTTGATGGGGAGATCGAAAACCTCGATCCCCGTCTTGATGGAGGAGGAGACCATCCAGAAGTAGGGAAGGAGCATCACCACGACACCCCCAACCGTGAGCAGGGATATGAGCGCGCCCCCCAGGCGGAGCATCGTCTTTCGTCTCATTCGACACCTCCCCGGCGCAGGAGCCGCAGCTGGATCAGTGTCAGCCCGAAGAGAAAGACGAACAGTACCATCGACGCCGCGGCGGCCTCCCCCATCCGGAAGAAGGCGAAACCCGTTTCGTAGATGAAGTAGGGGAGCACCCGGGTGGTCCCGTTGGGGCCGCCTTCGGTCATGACAAGCGGGTTCAGGAACACCTTCACGGCCGAGAGAAGAGACAACACCATCACGAACATTATCGTGGGAAGAAGCAGGGGGACCGTCACGTAAAAGAAGCGCTGGAACACCCCCGCGCCGTCGATGATGGCCGCCTCGTGGTATTCCTTCGGGATGGCCTGGAGGCCCGCCAGGTAGATCACGCCGAACAGCGGGATGCCCCGCCAGATGCCGATGGCGATGAGGGCGGGCAGCGCGGATTCCTCCATCGAAAGCCAGTTGATGCGGCCGACGCCGAAAGTCTCCAGAATCGTGTTCACCAGGCCGAAGGGGTGATACATGAACTTCCACACCATGGCCACGACGATCTGCGACATCGCAATGGGGAAGAAGTACGCGAGACGGATGACCGCCCGGCCCGGCATCCGCCGGTTCAGCAGGAGGGCCAGACCCAGCGCGAAAAACCACTCTGGGATGGAGACTCCGAACATGTACTTGACCGAGACCCAGAAAGACTGGTGAAAGAGCGGGTTCTCCCAGAGAAGCTTGTAGTTCTCGAGGCCGGTGAACACCGGCGGGCTCATGAGGTCGTAGCGGAAAAAACTCAGCCGCAAAGCCTGGAGCATGGGGTAGAACTTGAAGATGACGAGATGGATGAGCGCAGGCAGAACGAAGAAGAACCCCGCCCAGCGGAGGTGGCTGTGGAGGGAGCGTTTCCCCCCGCCGGCCACCCACCGCCGCAGCAGGGATGCGGATCTCCGGATCATCGAAGGTGAAGCCCGGCCGGCTCCGATCTCGCGACCCATCGGTTCTCCAGCCTACTTCTTGGCCAGCGCCGCGTCGATTTCCTTACACGCCTGGTCGAGCGATTTTTTGGAGTCTTCCTTCTTCAGGACCACGCGCTCCATCGCCCGGTGAATCGCCTGGTTGAGCTCGAGTATCTTGTCGGAGCGCTGCAGAAAGCGCCCGTTCGAGATGTCCTTGACGAACACGCCCAGGTAGTTTTTCGTACGCGCCTCCTCCATCCCGGGGAGGTTCAGGAAGTTCTTGTCGGGATGGGGATAGGAGGTCCTTTCGTACCACGTTTTCGAGTCGTTGACGACGTGTTTCAGCACGGCGTGCACTATCTTCTGCTTCGCCTCGGAAATATGGGGATTCACCGCCATGGCGAAGCCGTAAATCGGCGTCACGGGATTCTTGGGGTCCACCTGCGGGAAGGGCACCACTTTCAGGTCCTTCATCATCTTGGGGCCGAATTGCGCCACGCTGCCCGCGTGGGTGATGAACATGGAGACGCGCCCCTTGGGGATATCGTCCGCCGGAAGGGCGTTGGTGCCGAAACTGACGGTGGGGTCCGAAGCCTTGTAGTGGTGCGCAATCCGGGCGCGGACGTTCATGGCCTTCACGCCCGCCTCGCTGTTGGACGTGCACTTTTTCCCGGAGGCGTCGAGGACTTCTCCCCCGTATTGCCGGATCGTCGTGTTGAAGTACCACATCGTCCAGGTGGAGGAGTGCATGGCGAAATCGAAGCCCTCGCGCACCATCCGGCTTCCCCTCATCTTCACCAGCTTTTTCCCGATGCGGCCCACGTCCTCCCAGGTGCGCGGGTAGTCCTTGTCCGCGTCAAGCCCCGCCTCCTTGAAGTGCTTCCGGTTGATGAAGAGGCTGAAGCCCGAAGCGATGGGCGGGATGGCGTATAGCTTCCCCTCATGGATGTAGCCGTCCAGCGCCCCCGGTATGTAGGCCTTCTTCATGTCCTCGAGGTCCTTGAAGCCCAGCCACTCGGGGCGAATGGGCGCGAGGACTTTCTTCGCGGTGAAGCCGGGCAGCAGGAAGTCGATGAGCGTGAACATGTCGGCCGCCGAGCGCGTGGAGAGCGCCGCCGTGAGCTTCTGGAAATACGGGGTCATCGCGAAGAAATCATACTGCACGGGCGTCTTTGGGTTCTTCTTGTTCCACGCCGCCACCAGGTCCTTCGAGTAGTTGTTGTGCGGCGGGTTGCTGTGTTCCCACCAGGTGATTCTTGTCTGGGCGAAAGCCGGGTTCCAGAGTAGCACTGTTACGAAACCGACCAAGAGCTGAGTCATGAGGAACCGTCGCATGGTTTTGCCTCCTCTCCCGATCCGTCTGCGCTGCGCAGCGGACCTATTGAGGATTCCGGGCGCCCCGTGAGTTGAGTGCGCCGGAATCAGTGGGTGTTCCAAAGACGCGTCACAACTTTCCACGACAACCAACGATTTCCATCTGGCAGCTTGGATGGAAATATCTTAGCATCCGGGCATTCCAATTCAAAACCACCTGGGTGATTCCGTAAATGTGTCATGGATGATGAATGCGACGAGGGGGTGGAAGAAAAGCCTTCCTGAGGAGAGGGAGTGTAGGGGTCGCATACATGCGACCCGGCCTTTTTTCGCCGCCCGTGATGGGCCGCATATATGTCGGACATATATGTCCGACCTACATCAGGTTCACGACCAGAACGACGTGCGAGGCGGGAGGGCACGCGTGTCCGCCCCTTACGGAACCCCGAACCCGAAACGAACCCGTAGGGACAGGCCCCCGTGCCTGTCCGATGTCGGGGTGAATACGATGGACGGGCGGGCACGGTCGCTATTCGAGGAGGCGTGTAGGGACCGCATACGGGGTTGTTGAAAAAGTCCACAGAAGGAGCGCACCGAATTTCACTCCCCCCTTGAGGGGG
>VXPH01000234.1 GCA_009839615.1 Nitrospinota bacterium | reverse complement strand
ACAAACCGCTCGGCCTCTTCGACTCCCCCTCAAGGGGGGAGTGAAATTCAAAAGCTTACGCGCAACCCAAAATCGCTTCCCGGACTTTTTCAACAACCCCTGACGAAGAAGACGGAATGGCGTTCGCTCCGGGCCGGGCGTCCTCATTCGTCGCAGCGGAACGCCTTCATGGGGAAGGTGTGCAGGGAGCGGAACCCCTCCCGGGTGACGATACCCATGTCGCCCATCTGCACGCCCCGGCCTTCCGCGTCCATCGGGTTCGGCTGGATCACCATCACCATGTTTTCGCGGTACTTGAAGTCTGCCGGCGGCGCGAGGTAGTTCGAACCCCGGATGCCGATGGAGGGCTGGAGCAAATCCGTGCCGAAGCCGTGCGCGAGGGAATCGTAGATCTGAAAGCCCTTCTCCGGCAGCGGGTCCGTGGCCTCGAAGACCGCCTGCGCGGAGTTGCCCGCCTTCATCGTCTTGCCCACGCCCTCGTACACCTCTATGGCGGCGTCGAGCAACGCCTGGTACGGAGGCGTCGGGTCGGCCCCGATGGTGAAGGTGCGCAGGCTCTGGCCCGCGTAGCCATAATACGCCGCACTGATCTCCATGATGAGCACGTCGCCTGCCTCGAGTTTTCTCCGCGTCGGGTTCTGCCAGGGGACGGGCGTGCGGGGGTTCGCCATCGGCGTGGCCGTCACGAACTGTACCATCTGCTCGCCGCCCTGCTCTCTGAACGCGGCGGCCATCCGGCCCGAGAGTTCGATCTCGGGAATCCCCGGTTTCGCGTGGATCCGGGCCGCTTCCATGGCGAGGTCGGTGAGGCGCGCCGCCTCGGTCAGCCATTCGATTTCCTCTTCGCTCTTGATCAGCCTGAGGTCCCTGAATTTGGCGCTCACGTCCACCCAGTCCGCTTCGGGGAAGCGCTCCGCCAGGTAGTCCATGTGCTCGAAGGGCAGCAGAATCCTGAAGCGGGGGTTGATTCCCACCAGGCCGACCCGCGCGTTCCCCAGCCCCAGGGCGTCGAGCTGGTCCGCCATGCGTTCGGGGTTGCCGTAGGCTCCGTGGCGCACGTCCTCGAAGATGCACTGCATCTGCGCGTTGTGCAGATGGTTGTAGAGACCCGTGAAGAGGGAAGGGGGGCCTTCTTTCGGGAAAATCAGATAGCAGTGGTTGAAGTCCCGGTAGCATGAAAGCCAGTAGATGTTCGCCTGGGCGTTCCGGTTCGTGCCGCCCATGCCGAAGAGCAAGAGGGCGTCCAGCCCCTCTTCTTCCATCAGGTCTTTCGCCATGCCGTGACGCCTGTTCATTTCCTCTTCGGAAAAACGCGGATACCAATCTTCTGTCATTTCGTCTCCTTGCGCGATAATCCCTCGTGGGGGAGAATAAAGTCGTCAACGGAAATTTTCAGTATGCGCGGCGCATTATAGCTGGCGCGCCCAGGATATACGACCGGGGAGGAAGCGTATGAGCATCATCGGCCATGGCGTGATTTCAAGAAAAGCGGGTGAACGCACGGAAGTGGAGGAAATCGAACTCGGCTCCCCGGGTCCGGGCGAGGTGCTGGTGAAAATCCAGGCCAGCGGCGTCTGCCACACCGACCTGCACTACAAGCTCGGAAAAATCGGGGACGAGTTTCCCTACCTCTTGGGCCATGAGGGCTCCGGGGTCGTCCAGGAAGTGGGGGAGGGCGTATCCGACCTCGCGGTGGGCGACTACGTCGTTCTGGCATGGCGCGCCCCCTGCGGCAACTGCCGGTTCTGCGCCATCGGCCAGCCGAATCTCTGCGCCGCCAGCCTGAACGCTGAATCCAAGATGCACGCGAAAAAAGACGGGCAGGTGTTGAGCCCCTCCATCGGCATCGGCACGTTCTGCACGCACACCGTCGTCGCCGCGAAACAGGCGGTGAAAGTGCCGACCGTCTGCACGCCGGAGCAGGCCTGCCTCATCGGCTGCGGCGTTATGACGGGCGTGGGCGCATGCCTCTACACGGCGCAGGTGCGGCGCGGGAGCACCGTGGCGGTGTTTGGATGCGGCGGCGTGGGCTGCAGCGTCATCATGGGCGCGAAAATGTCGCGCGCATCCAAGATCATCGGCGTCGACATCGCCGAGAACAAGCTGGACTGGGCCAGGGAATTCGGCGCGACCGACGTCGTCAACGCCTCTGAAACCGACCCGGTGGAGGCCATCAAGGAGCTCACCGGCGGGAACGGCGTCGATTACTCCTTCGAGGCCGTGGGAACGCCGCAAACGCTCTTACAAGCCATGTGGTCGCGCGACCTGGCGGGCACCTGCACGCTCATCGGCGTGCCCGCACCCGACATGATGATGGAGCTGCCCATGCTCCAGTTCTTCGGCCTGGGCGGCGCGCTGCGCGTATCTTGGTACGGGGACTGCCTGCCCTCGAGGGATTTCCCGTTGCTCGCCGACTGGTACGAAAAGGGAGAACTCGACCTCGACCGCATGGTCACGAAGGTGATCGGCCTGGAAGATGTGGAGCCCGCATTCGAGGCCATGGAGCGCGGAGAAACCTTGCGCTCCGTCATCCGAAACCCGGATTAGAATATATAAACTAGAACATAAAGAAGACCTTGCATCTCATTGTTTATAAATTCTAACCGGGACGAACGATCTAATCATCCAAGGCGTCGGCGAGCGCCTCGGCGATGTGAACGGCCTTCTTCCCGACGCCGGTTGCGATTTGCTGACGGCAGGAGACGCCGTTGGCGATGACCGCCGCGTCTTCATCGCCCGCCCGGAGCGCCGGGAAGAGTTTCGTCTCGCCGATGGCGAGCGAGACGTCGAAGTGTTCTTTCTCGTAGCCGAACGAACCGGCCATCCCGCAG
>VXPH01000024.1 GCA_009839615.1 Nitrospinota bacterium | reverse complement strand
GATGGAGAAGCCCCCCGTCATGCTGAAAGTCCGACACGTGGGGGAGAAATTCATCGAGCGCGGCGAGAACGAGTGGCCGCTCGCGCGCACGCAGTGGACGAAGTTTTATCTCGACCCGGCCCACATGAACTTGAGTTCCGCGCCGCTCGACACCGAGCAGACCATCACCTACGGGGGCTTCAGCGACGGCGTGACCTTCATGCTGCCGCCCTTCGATGCGGAGACGGAGATCACCGGCCCCATGGCTTCGAAACTCTTCGTCTCCTCCGAAACCCAGGATGCGGACTTATTTCTCGTCCTGCGCCTGTTCACGCCCGACATGAAGGAGATCACCTTCCAGGGCACGCTCGACCCGAACACGCCCATCGCGCAGGGCTGGCTCAGAGCCTCGCACCGAAAGCTCGTGCCCGAACTGTCGACCGAGTGGAAGCCCTACCAGGCACATGACGAGAAGCAATACCTGAACCCCGGCGAGATATACGAGCTCGACATCGAGGTCTGGCCCACATGCATCGTGGTGCCGCCGGGCTACCGGCTGGCGCTCAGCGTGCGCGGCAAGGACTACGAGTACAGCTGCGTCACCACGCACAAGCTCTCGAACATGAAGAACGTGTTCAGAGGCTGCGGGCCGTTTTTGCACGACGACCCCACGGACAGGCCCGAGGAGATTTTCGGCAAGAATGTAACGCTCCACTGCGGACCCGAGCATGCGTCCTACATCATGCTGCCCGTGATACCGGAGAAGTAGGGAGAGGTGTAGGGGCGGACCTATGTGTCCGCCCCAATACCACCATAACGAACATGCAAGTGGGCTCCTTCATCAGTTGGCAACCACTCCCGTCTTGGTCGCGATTGACTTGCCATGAAGCCCCGTTTTCGCCTAGAATCCCGCGTTCTGCCTCATCGTTTTCATACGTCTTTGTTTTGGAAAGGTAACGCTCGAACCATGTCCGCCCGCATCGGCGTCATCCACGCGACCCGCGTCGCGGTATCGCCCATCGAAGCCGCGTTCGAAAGCCACTGGCCCGAAGTCGAGGTCGTCCAGCTCATCGACGAATCCCTGATGCGCGACGTGGACGCCGTCGGCCGCCTCACCCCTGAGATCAGCGAGCGCGTGGAAAACCTCGCCACGTTCGCGCACCGGGGCGGCGCGCAGGCGATACTCTACTCATGCTCGGCCTTCGGCCCGGCGATCGAAGCCGTACAGGCGAGGCTTCCGGTTCCCGTCCTGAAACCCAACCAGGCGATGCTCGATGAGGCGCTGGCGCTTGGAGGCCGCATCCACGTCCTCTCCACGTTCCGGCCGTCCGGCCCTTCGATAAGGCGCGAACTCGAAGCGTTGGCGGCGCAAAGAAAACTCGACCTCGAAATCGACGACTCCTACGTACCGGGCGCGCTCGACGCGCTCAAAGCGGGCGACGGCCGAACTCACGATTCGCTCATCGCGGAAGCCGCCGCCGGCGCCCGAGCCGACGTCGTCGTGCTCGCGCAGTTCTCGATGGCGCGTGCGCTGGATGAGGTCTCCCGCCGCGTTGACGCGAAGGTGCTCAGCAGCCCCCAGAGTGCCGTGCTCACGCTCAAGCGGATGATGCGCGTTCCTGTGAACGGGCACGCGAAGGCGGCGAACGGGGCGGCGGCCTCTTCCACGTACAACATGTCTGTGTCGTAGGGACAGGTCGCAACCTGTGGGGCGGCCCCGAGAAGGGACCGCCACTACCGGCTTCTTCTGCACATAATTCTTTACAATTTCCCCGGCCATTACTTTGGTGATCTGCTCCCGTAGCCGGACAGGCGTAGGGGCCTGTCCGGGGCCCCCCGTGGCCGCCCGTATCGGATATGTCCATCCCCGTGGTCGCGCTCCTCAGGGACAGGCACAGGGGCCTGTCCCTACAAAGACGCAATCCTCTCTCCCCACTCGTAACCGCTCTACCTTGCTCCACTTTCCCCGCCGGTGGATAATGGCGTTTTCTCTTACCCTGAGTTATCCACTTGTTCGAAACTCTCCACCCCAACCTGATGGCGCTTCTTTCGGCCTTTTTCATCTCGGTCGCCAGAACGCTCTACCGGGGCGCGCTCATGAGCCTGAGCCCGCTCGTGACGACGGTGGTCGCGACCATCATCACCACCATCTTCGCCCTCGGCCTCTACGCGGTGGGCGAGGGACTCGACCACTGGCCGCTCTACGGAATCCTGTGGTTCGCGCTCGTGGGCGCGGTCGGCGGGCTGGGCGGGCGCTACATGGGGATGATATCCATCAAGCTCGTGGGGCTGGCCCGCACGCCCATCCTGACGCAGACCGGCCTCATCTGGTCCTCGGGCCTCGCCGTGCTTCTCTTGGGTGAGAAGCTCACCTCACTCGTCGCGGCCGGGACGCTGGCCATCATGGCGGGAGGCGTACTCCTGCTGTACGACAAGAAAACCACCCGGAGGCGCATCCCCCTCGCCTACTACCTCATCCCCGTCGCGGGGGCGGCGTTTGCGAGCGTCTCCCACATCGTGAGGAAATACGGCTTCGTCCACATCCCCTCGGTCACGCTGGGAATGGGCGTCTCGAACATGACGACGCTCACCCTCCTGCTCGCCAGCGCCTTTTTCTTCCCGGCGCTCCAGATGAAAAGCAGCCCCTTCACCCGCCGCTCGCTCCTCATCACGGCCCTGGGCGCGACGTGCAACTTCCTGGCCGCGTTCTTCTTCTGGTGGGCGATCAAGGACGGCGAGGTCATCCAGGTCGTCCCCATCAACCGGCTCTCCATCCTGATCGTCATCCTTTTCTCCTGGCTGTTCTTCCGGAAACAGGAACGCGTGAGCGCGCAGGTGATCATCGGCGGGGCCTGCTC
>VXPH01000194.1 GCA_009839615.1 Nitrospinota bacterium | reverse complement strand
TCGCGGCGTCGGTTGAGGCCGGGCGGGCCGCGCTCACCTTCTACGTGAACGTCCCGCCCACCCTGCTCGACCCGGACGCCCCCCTCGTGCAGGCGGCGCTCCGAGCGCACGAAGAGGTGACGGGCGAAGCGACCGCGCCCGTCATCAGGCGGCCCGCGGCCGATTCCACGCATTTCAACCGCTACGGCATCCCGTGCGTCTGCTACGGCCCCGGCGGGCGGATGCACCCCGACGCCGCGAAACAAGGACTCATGCACGCCGTGGGCGAGCACGTGCTCGTCGAGGACGTGGTGACGGCGGCTAGGGTCTACCTCGCCGCCGCGCTTGCAATTTGCGGCGAGCGCACCGTGTGATAAAGCTCCGCACCCAGGAGGCACCATAAAACCTGAAGGTGCGCTCGCTTCTGTCTCAAGACGCGCCGGACATAGAACATTGATGAGGAAACCCGCATGGATTTCGAACTGAGTGAAGAACAAAAGAGCCTGCAAATCCTCGCCCGGAAATTCGCGATGGAGGAGATGCTGCCCGAGGTGGCCGAACTCGAGAAGCGGCCCGACGGGGAGGACAAGTTCGCATACGACCTGGTGAAGCGCGGCGCGGCGCTCGGCTTTCACTCCCTCGGCGTGCCGGCGGCGCACGGGGGCGACGGGGCCAGCGTCCTCACCCAGTGCGTCGTGGTGGAGGAACTCTCGGTCGGCTCGCCCTCGGTCTCCAAGGTGTACAGCCACAACTGGAAGGCGATAGCGGGCCTCATCGCCGTGGCGACGCCCGAACAACTCGCGCGCGTGGTCCCCGCCTACCTGGAAGACCCGCTCTATTGCATCGGCATCGCCATCACGGAACCAAACGCGGGCAGCGACAACGCCCTCCCCTTCGACGCGGACCCCGCCGCGGGCCCTGCGCTCAGCGCGGTGCGCGAGGGGGATCATTACGTCTTAAACGGCATGAAGCAGTTCATCGCCATGGGCGCACAGGCGAAATACGTCACCGCCTTCGCCCGGACGGACAGGAGCGTCCCGTGGACGAAGGGCACGACGGGGTTCATGATTTTCCCGCCGCACGAGGGCTTCGAGGCCGGGAGGCTCCACGAGAAGGTGGGGCTCAGGTGCTACCCCCAGCACGACCTCATCTTCCGCGACGTGCGGGTGCCGGTGGAAGACCGCCTGGGCGAGGAGGACAGGTTCCAGGAGGGCAGGAGGAGCGTCACCAACGTCGGCACCGTGGAGGCGACGGCCACCTCGCTGGGCATCGCCCGCCGCGCCCACGATCTGGCGCTCGGCTACGCGCGCGAGCGCGTGCAGGGCGGAAAACCCATCATCGAGCACGACCTGATCGGCGCGCTCCTGCTCGAGATGTTCACCCGCCTGGAAGCCGCGAGAACGCTGCTCTGGCGCACCGCCTGGAGCATCGACGAGGGAGTGCACGACCAGAAACTCGCGCGGGCGACCAAGGTGCTCGCCGTCGAGACGCTCAACTATCTCGCGGCGAAGGCGGTGGAAGTCTGGGGCGGGATGGGCGTGATGAAGGACGCGCCGGTCGAGAAGGTCTACCGCGACGCGATCCAGCTTTACCACATGGGCAACACGAACCAGGTGAACGTCCTGAAGGCCCTGCCCCACCTGTGAGCCAAGGGGCGATTTTCCCGGTGCTTGTCTTTCGCGCGGTTTTTGAGGATTCTATCCGTGAGTCAGGCGTTCATCCCATGAGCACCGCCGCGAAAAGCTGCCAGAATGAAGGAGCATGAAAATGATAGAGAAAACGGACGCGGAGTGGCGCGAGCAGCTCACGCCCGAGCAATACCACGTGACGAGGGAGGCGGGAACCGAGCGCGCCTTCAGCGGGAAATACTGGGACTGCCACGATGACGGCGTCTACGCCTGCATTTGCTGCGGGACGGAGCTTTTCGACGCCGAGACCAAGTTCGACTCGGGCACGGGCTGGCCGAGCTTCTACCAGCCGCTCAAAGCCGAGAACGTAGGCGAGAAGGAGGACAACTCCTTCTGGATGCGCCGCGTGGAGGTGGTGTGTTCGAACTGCGACGCGCACCTGGGCCACGTTTTCCCGGACGGCCCTGCGCCCACCGGCCTTCGCTACTGCATGAACTCCGCATCGCTGGACCTGAAACCCAAGTCATCTTCTGAATAGGAGCGGGCGGGGGACGCATACACCTGAGGACGTTTCGCGCGCGAGCGGCGCGGAGCGTCCTTTTCACGAATGACGGGAGAATATATCCATGACGATTCAACGCTTTCATAACGTATCGCTCACGGTGAAGGACGCGGACGCGTCTTCGAAATGGTACACGGAGAACTTCGACTTCGAGGTGGAATCGGATTCGGAGCGCACGCCGGATTTCTCGGCCCAGGTGACGGGCGTTCCGGGCGCGCACCTGCGCGTGGTGCACATGGGCGGCCACGGGCTTCACCTGGAGCTCATGGAGTACAAGGGCGCGGCGGGCGAAGCGATAAACACCGACCCCAACAACGCGGGCTGCCTGCAGATCGGCTTCGTCGTGGACGACGCCGAGGCTTTATACGAAAAACTCAAATCTCAGGGAACTACCATGTGCTCCCCCACCCCCGCCACGGTGCCCAGCGGCCCCATCCAGGGCTCGAAGATTTTCTTCTGCAAGGACCCCGACGGCGTGGTGCTCAAGTTTTTGTCGATCAAGAAGTAGGGACTGGTGAAGGGTAGAGAACGCATCGCAGGGGTGTCGAACTTCCCCGAGAAGGGCTTGTTGAAAAAGCCCTGATTTCGCGGTTCAACGTATCTAACCGACCGACAAAGAGAAGGAATCACTCCCCCCTTGAGGGTCGGGCTTCCCGAGGGGAAAGCCCGAC
>VXPH01000064.1 GCA_009839615.1 Nitrospinota bacterium | reverse complement strand
AAACGCCCCCGCTGGGTGTCGAGGACCCTCCCCCGGTAGAGGACCCTCCCCCGGTAGAGGAACCTTCGGCGGTAGAGGAACCTTCGGCGCTGCCCACCGGCATGAGTACAGTGACGAATCCCTCCACGATCCCGTTTCCCTCGAAAAACCCGATGCTGGACGAGACGGTCGACATCAACGCAGTCGGGATCTGGGGCCATCCGAGTTATCAGCCGGGGGGTGCCTGCGCCTACCTGAACAACGGGCCGCATGTGGTGGTCCGCAGGAGAGTGGGCTACTCGGTCAAGCACCTGATCCGCCCGGTCAGCCAGGGGGACGGGCAAATCGGCTTCCAGGCTCCCCTGAGTTACGGCGTTGTCGGCCTCAACAATCATTGGCTGACCTATCCGGCCGACGCCGGCGAGGGGGATCTGGCGGTCCACATCCGGGTCCGGAAGTCGCAGCACGATCGCAGGGAGTCGGTGAAGCAATGGCTCAAAGCCGCCGACGAACTCGGGCCTGGCATCATCGAGGATTTCTTCCTGACCGAAGCCTATCTCCAGGCGCCCGGAAGCGGCGTGCAGCCCGCCGCCCAGGAGAGCGAAACGAGCGCCACATGGACCGGCAAGGTCATCGCCTTCGACAGCGCGACCAGTTCGATCATGAGAAGGGGCGATGAAATCGGCGGCGACGCCGCGCTCACCGTCAATTTCGGCGACAGCCCCACGGTGGACGTGTCGCTCACGGACCTCCGGAGCACCCGGACCTTAGACAACGCCCCGGAGGTTCCGGAGCCTAACGGCGGCGCGTCCCCCTTCCGCTATCCCAACCAGACATGGACGGGCCTGGCCCTCGCCGGCGGCGCGTTCTCGGACGCCTCCGGCGGCCGTTCGATCACGGGCGTCTTCCGCAACCAAGGGCCGTCTACGGGGACGAACGCGAACACGGCCGGCGCCATCTTCGACGTGTCCGGCACGATGAAGGGCGGCTTCGTCGCAACCATCGTGCCGCCGAGTCCATTCTGACGAGGGGCGTCGAAATCGGCGGGGAGGCCGCGGTCGCCATCAATGGAAGCGGTGAAAGGAAGCGGCAGGCTTCCCGAAGGGGACTTTCCCGATGCTGCGCCAGTGGACGGGCCCGGGAGTGAAGAGACTTCACAATCCTTCCTGCCCAAGGCCTGTTGAAAAACCCCTCTCCGCCTCATCCTGAGTAGCGGCGGAGCCGCGTATCGAAGGATGCCCTCTCGCCCTTCGATACGGCGCTTACACGCCTGCTCAGGATGAGGGTTTGGGGTGCTTGCACGGGATGAAGGCGCCAAACGTTCTGCGAAACCCGATGCCGCGCAACGGGTCAATTCCGACGGCGACCCCTACACATTTCCTTGAATGGCGACCGTAGCGGACAACCCAAAAGGATCAGGCCTCCGATACGGGCGGACACACAGGCCCGCCCCTACAATGCCTTCTCGCTTTTGTAGGGACAGGTCGCGACCTGTCCCTACGACCGCACGACGCTCGTCATTCCGGCGAAAGCCGGAATCCATTTTCAAGCAGAATGGCAATACACCGGCTTTTTATTTCCTGGCTATTCGTGGGAACGAATCAGAAAATAAAAAAAAGCAAAGTCAAAATGGATTCCGTCGAACCCTTTCTCCCCGGTCGGCTCCGACACCGGAATGACGAACAAAACCCCATCGAATCGCAGGGAAAGGTCACAAACCCGGACAGGCACGAGGGCCTGTCTCTACGGCCCCCCCGGTCGCGTCGAACGCTCCTTCATCAATCGGGTTCGACCTACAACTCGATCACGTCCATCGCGTCGGGGTTCAGGACCCGCGGGCCGCCCTCCTCCACGATCACCTGGGGGCCGAAAACCATGAAAATCCTGTCCTCGTGCGCGGCCTTCACCTCCACGGCGAGGGCCATGCCCGCCTCGACCTCGAAATCCTCGAGAAAACCGTAGCGGCCCCCCGCGAGTTCCTGCCACTCGGGGTTTTCGGCCAGGCTCCCCTCCACGTAGGGTTCGCGCCAGGGGAAGTTCCGGGGAATGTCGCCCGCGCATATCGTCGTCATGGGCGGCTCGATGCCGTCGAGCCCCACCCCGTGCACCTGGGGGATTTCGTGGTAAAACCCGCTCCGCAGGATCGCCTCGTTCGAGGCGCGGTCCACCTCGCTCCACGGCGTGCCCGGCTTGAGCGCGTCGAGCGCGGCGTGGAGACACTCTTTCACCGCCGCGTGAATCGGCTTGTAGTCGTCATCCATCGGCCCGAGCGACATCGAGGTGTGGGGATGGCTGTAGTAGCCCCCGTAGCGCGAGTAATAGCCGATGCACATCATGTCGCCCGTGCGCAGAATCCTGTCCGTGGGCCTTCGGTTCACCGGATAGCCCTTGCCCGAGCACATGATGAGCCAGCTGTCGCGGCCCGCCTCGGCGCCCGCGCGCAGGCTCGCGCTGAAAAGCTCCGCGTACACCTCGCTCTCGCGCACCCCCGGACGGCAGCAGCCGAGCACGGCGTCTATCTCGATGTTCACCATCTCGGCGGCTTTTTCGAGCATCGCGATCTCCTCGGCGCTCTTCACCATGCGAAGGCGCGTGAGGATGTCCGAAGCGTCGGCGAACTCCGCGTCCGGCAGGAGGCGTTTCAAGTTCTGGAACGTCATGTAGGGAATCGCGCCCTCTGCGCCGTATCCCCCGCCGATCAGGCCGACGACGCCGATTCTCCCGCTCTCATACCCCAGTTCCCTGATGGCGTCGGTCGCCACGATGCTCACCTTCCCCTCGTGCCCCCGGTAGCGCACCCCCTCGAAGCACGACTCGGTGTACCACTTGCCCCAGTTCTGCAGGAGCCAGAAGGTCACGGGCGCGCCGTTTCGGGGGAACACCAGGCTGCGCTCGCCGTAGTCGCCCCCGTCGAGCCAGCGGGCGTTGCCGTTGCCGTTCGAGCCGCGCCCGACCACGATGAGGCAGTCGAACCCGCGCGCATCCATGGCGGCGCGCACCGCGTTCCACCGCCTGTCGCGCTCCTCAGCAGAAAAAGAAGCCGCCGCGTCGCCCACCCGGCCGTCTTTCGGAAAAAACCTGGGGTCCGTTACCATGAATATCTCCTGTAATTTTCGATTCAAATCTCACCCGCGCGACTGGACGGGGGCGCGCGGAATCATTTAGCCTTGAACGTCATTTACCCTCACTATAACGGATGAACCGGGCGCCGGAAAATGAGCAACGTGGAATTCGCCTGTATCGACTGCGGGGAGACATACTCCCCGAGTGAACCCCGCTGGCGGTGCGGCTGCGGCGGGCCGCTGGAGGTGGCGCCGAACGCCATTTTCCCGCGTGAATCCCTCTCAAAACGCCCCGCCACCCTCTGGCGCTACCGCGAGGCGATTCCCATCGAGGATGATCCGAACATCGTCACCATGAACGAGGGGGTGACGCCGCTCGTCCCCCTCCCTTTCGGGGGCGCGGAAATCCTCTGCAAGCTCGATTTCCTCTTCCCCACCGGTTCGTTCAAGGATCGCGGCGCCACCGTGCTGATGAGCAAGATGAAGGAGTGGGGCCTCGCGCAGGTGCTCATGGATTCTTCGGGCAACGCCGCCGCCGCCGTCGCCGCCTACGCCGCGCGCGCCGGAATCGAGTGCGACATCTACGCGCCCGCCTCCACCTCGCAGGCCAAGTGCGCGCAGATCACCGCATACGGCGCCAATCTCCACAAAATCCCAGGCCCCCGCGCCGCCGCCACCGCCGTCGCGATGGAAGCGGCCAAGGAGCGCTTCTACGCCTCTCATTTCTGGAACCCCTGGTTCAACCACGGCACCAAGACCTGGGCGTTCGAGGTATGGGAGCAGCTCGGCTTCAAGGCGCCGGACGCCGTCGTCGCCCCCGCGGGGCACGGTTCGGCCCTGCTCGGCGCTTCCTTAGGCTTTTCGGAACTCTTGCGCGCCGGCTATATCGACGAGCGCCCGAAAATCTTCGCGGCCCAGGCGGCGAGGTGCGCGCCGATGGTGCAGATGTGGGAGGAGAACCTGGGATCCGTCCCCGAGATAACGCCTGAGGATACGCTGGCGGAGGGCATCTCCATCGCCGCGCCCGTCCGCTGGAAGCAGATGCTGGAAGCCGTCCGGGAGAGCGGGGGCAGCTTCGTCGCCGTCCGGGACGAGGCCATCCCTCCCCTGCTCCGTGCGTTCGGCGCGAAGGGGGTCCTCATGGAGCCGACGAGCGCCGTCGCCTTCGCCGCCGCCGAAGCCTTGCGAGAGCAGGGAAAAATTTCGCCGTCAGACAGCGTGGTCGTCCCCGTGACGGGCCACGGACTCAAGGCCGCCGACAAGCTCGAAAAGCTGATGAGCGTCTGATGGATTTTCGCCGCACCGAACAGACATGGGGCGCCTATTTCCGCCAGGGGATGAAGCACTGCCTCCAGGCGCCGGGCATCGGGCTTTTCGCGGCCATGTCGGGCTTCGGCGCGCTCGCGAAGGACAGCGGCGTCTCGCTCCTGATCGCGCTCGGCATGACGGGCGGCATGTGGAGCACGCCGGGCCAGGTGGCCTTCGTGGAGCTTTTCGCCACGGGCGTCGGGGGCGTCGCGCTCATCGCCTCGGTCACCATCGCCAACGTGCGGATGTTCCCCCTCACCATCGCCCTCATGCCGCTCCTGAGAACCCGGCAGGGCGTCGAGCCCGCGCATTACGTGATGGCGCACATCAACTCGGTCACTTCGTTCGTCCAGGTCGTCGAGATGTGCCGCCACGTTTCGGAGAAGCGCCTGCGCACCGCCTATTTCTTCGGCTTCACGACCGCCTGTATGTCCGCAGGCCTTCTCGGCACCGCCCTGGGCTATACGATGGCCTCCGAGATGCCCGGCCTCATCGCGCGAGCGCTCATGCTCATCACGCCGCTCTTCATGCTGCTGCTGGCCGCCCGGAGCAGCCGACGCGCGGTCCTGGCCTCGGTGGTGCTCGGCTGCGCGCTCGTGCCGCTGGGGTATACGGTCTCCACCGACTGGGGGCTACTCACGGGCGGCGTCCTGGCCGGAACGCTCGCATTCGGGTTCGAGAGAATGAGGAAGAAGGATGCCTGACGCCGCCACTTTGCTGGGAATCGCCATCGTCTGCACCTATTCCTGGCGGTGGATGGGCGTGCTCGTCGCCGGGCGGATTGAGGACGACAGCCCCGTCTTCGAGTGGGTGACCTGCGTGGCCTACGCCATCGCCACCGGCCTGATGATGAAGATCATCCTGCTGCCCGGCGGCGCGCTCGCGGAATCACACCTCATCGACCGCCTCGCGGGTCTGGCGGTCTGCGTGGGCGTCTTCTATGTGATGGGGAAAAACCTGCTCGCAGGCCTCGGCGCGGGCGTTTGCGCGTTTATGCTGTTTCCGGGCCTGCGGAGCCTGTTGTTCTAGTCGAACCCACACGAGAGGAGATACATCATGGAGGCCGCCGAAACCCCCTGGGCGCATGAGAAAAGCTGGCGCGAGGTTCGCGAATACCTGGATTCGGGCAACGATATGGCGATTCTGCCCGTGGGGAGCGTGGAGCAGCACGGCCCGCACATGCCCATCGGCCACGACGCGCTCGCCGCGCACCACGTCGCCCAAGACGCGGGCCGGCGCGCGGGCGTCCTGGTCTACCCCACCCTCTGGTACGGCTGGACCAACAACCACATGGCGCTCACGGGCACGGTAACGCTGAGACCCGAGACCCTCACCACCGTCGTGACCGACATCATGAGCAGCCTGCTCTACCACGGATTCAACCGCGTTATCATCGTGAACGGACACAGGCGGGCGAACCTCGCGCCGCTCGAAATCGCCGTGAACCAGATGCGTCAGAAGACGGGGGCTGTGCTCGCCATCGTGGACGTCGGCATCATCGCCTTCGACAGGATTGCCGACATCAGGACCACGCCCCCCGGCGGACAGGGCCACGCGTGCGAACTGGAAGCCTCGCACGCATTGCACATGTATCCCCACCTGGTCGACATGGAGAAAGCAACGCCTCAGAACTCGAACCCGAATCCTGAGTGGATGACGGCCCACCACATCTCGGATCCGGCGGTGGACGCGCCCCGGTTTTTCTACCCCAAGACGGTCGCCGAATACCGGGCCGAAATCGGAGACGAGGGGCAATCTGGCGACCCCACGCAGGCTACCCCGGAGAAAGGGCGCGCCTTCCACGAGGCCGTGGTGGAACGCCTCATCGGCGTCATCGAGTATCTGAAAGCACGCGAGGTGAACGTCCACCACCGCCCTGCGCCGTTTGAGGATTGAGGGGATTTTTATCCATAGGTTTCTGCGCTGACAGGGGCTGTTGAATAAGTCCTGAGTTCGCGATTCGGCGTGTGGTGTAGGGGTCGTTCGCGAACGACCCCTACAGAAAACATGACATTCGTCAGAATGACTGCATGTGGACGGAGCCCGCGGACATGAGGAAGGGTTGCATGAGCGACCCTATATGTCATACGTGTTCCATCATTGCATTTTCGGGGTGTATGTCGGACATATATGTCCGACATATATGCGACCCGAATGCCGGACGGGGGAGGGCCGCATATATGTGTGGGACAACCCCGAGGAGGGGTTGTCGCCTACTTTGGAATCCCGACAGACCCGCAAGGTGTTTTCACCATCCCCCAACAGGAGAGACTGAGATTGCCGAGAAGAAAGCCGGGCAACACCTTCATGGGCTACAGGCGGCCGGGCGGGCCGCCCGGCGCGCGGAACCACCTCGTCGTCGTGAGCGCGATGGACAACGCCAACCCCCTGGCGCGGCGCATCGGGAAACTCGTGCGCGAGGCGGTCGTCGTGAACACTACCTTCGGCAGGAACCTCTTCGGCGAGGATGAGCGGCAGCACTACCGGGTGATGGGCCGCACGGCGGGCCACCCGAACGTGGGCGCGGCGATCGTCGTGAGTCTCGAGCCCAAGAGCGCGCAGGACGTAGCCGACGTGGCGGCTGCGGCCTCTCCCTGGATGCCTATCGAGACCCTCACCATCCACGAGACGGGCGGCACGCTGCAGACGGCGAGCCGGGGTGTGGAGATCGCCCAGAAGCTCTACCAGCACCTGAGCGCGGCGAGGCGAGGACGGTGCGATCTCTCCGAGATCACCCTAGGCACGGAATGCGGGGGTTCTGACACCACGAGCGGGCTGGTGGCGAACCCGGTCACCGGTGTGCTGGCGGACAGGATCGTGGACGCGGGGGGCGTCGTGCTCTTTTCGGAAACCATGGAGATCGTCGGCGCCGAGCACCTTCTTGCGAAACGGGCGGCGAGTCCCAAGGTGCGAAAGAAACTACTCGGAGCCGTGAAGCGCACGATGGACTACGCCCACGCGATGGGGATGGACATCATCGGCTGCAACCCGACGGAGGACAACATTCAGGGCGGGCTCTCCTCGATCGAGGAGAAAAGCCTGGGCGCGGTGAAAAAGGCGGGGGCGCGCGACATCGTGGACGTCATCGCGCCCGGCGAACTTACGAAAGAACGCGGCTGCGTTTTCCTGGACGCGCCGAGCGCAGGGGTCGAGAACGTCACGGCGCTGGCGGCGTGCGGATCGCAGGCCATCGTCTTCAACACGGGCAACGGAAACCCCATCGGCCATCCCGTCTCCCCCACCATCAAGGTGACGGCGAACCCCCGGACGGCGGCGCGCATGGCGGAGAACACCGATCTCGACATCAGCGGCGTCATGCGCGGCGAGCTTTCGAGAGATGAGGCCGTGGACCTCCTGCACGAGGAGTTGACGGCCGTTCTGAGCGGCAAGCGAACACGGGCGGAAATCCTGGAGGAAACGGAAATCACCGTGAGCCGCCTCGCGCTGAATTTATGATTTTCGAGCCGGGCATTCTCATCGCCCGAGGTCTTGTCTGATGAATTTTTCGAATTGAAAGGAGCTTTCATGAACAGCGCCATCACCCCCGTTCCCGTGGACGGGGACTACGTCGTCGGCCTGGCACAGGAACTGATCCGGATACCGGCGGAAAACCCGCCGGGGGACTGCTCGGGCATGGCCGATCGCATCCTCGCCGAACTGAAATCCATCGGCGTCGAGAACATCACCACCCATGAATACGAGGCGGGGATGCCCAACTTCATCATCCAGACGGGTGACGGCGGCCCGGGCGGGCACTTCGTCATCGGCGGCCACATGGACACCGTTCCCGTCCACCCCGAAGAAGTGGACGCCTGGGAGGTCCCCCCCTTCAGCGGCGAGCTCAAGAACGGCGAAATCTGGGGGCGCGGCGCCGCCGACATGAAGGGCGCTCTGGCGTCCACCATCGGCGCGCTCAAGGCCTTGCGGGATGAGAAAATCACCATCAACGGAACCCTCACCTGGGTCCTGCTCTCAGACGGCGAGAAGGGCGATTATTACGGCGCGCAATCGCTCGTGAACAACGGCGTTTTCAGGGAGCTCGGCGGCGACATGGTGCTCTACACCGAATCGACGGGCAACAATATCATCCGCTCCTTCAAGGGGCGGGTGTTCTTCGAGGTCAAGGTGCGCGGACGCTCGGTGCACGTGAGCGTACCCGAGAAAGGCGTCAACGCCATCGAGAAGATGGCGAAGATCATCGACGCCTTCCGGGCCGAGCGCATCGCACCGCCCCCGCACCCCTTCCTCGGGCCGGGCACGCTCGCGTTTTCCACCATCAAGGGGGGTTCCGCGGTGAACGTCGTGGGCGGCAGATGCAGCGCCACCTTCGACGTGCGCATGCTGCCGGGGCAGACTTCGGCCGGCGTAAAAGAGAAGCTCGAAGGCATCCTCGCGGAACTCGCCCAGGATGATCCTGAACTCGACGCGTCTGTCGAGATCATGCCGAGCGGCGCGCGCGAGGTGACCGAAATCGCGGAAGAAGAACCCGTCGTGCAGCTCATGGAACAAGTCGTCCCCGCCGTGCGGGGGACGCCGAACGAGTACCTGCCCGGCATCGAGTCTCCGGGCGCGCTCAGGCTCTTCATCGAGAACGGGATTCCGGGCGTTTTCTTCGGCCCGGGCGAGTTCATCTCCGAAGCCCATCTACCGAACGAGCGCGTGCCCGCCAAGAACCTCGTCGACGCCGCCGGCATGTTCGCCACCGCCGCGAGGGCGCATTGCAACGGGTGAGAGGGGGCAAGACGCCCCGACGCGGTTCAGCGTCCGAGCGAATTCCGGTCCGCCTCTACGGGCCGAGGAATTCCAGCTTGAACCGCACTTCTCCAAGAAGTTCCACGCGGTGGGGCTCGGTAGGCCGGATGACGCCGTAATCGCCGGTTTCCAGGCGGCGACTCCGCCGGGGACAATCCGGAATGATATAGTCGAGGCAACCTTCAAGAACCACGATTCTGGCCCAGATGCCGGGCTTCGTATCGTGCAGGGTCTTGAGTTTTTCGGGAACCGTCTTCTCGGTGAAGACTTTGCTTTCGTAGAATTTGACGAGTCCTGCCGGCACACTCTCAATCATAGGAAATCCTCCCATTCAGAGCTGCGTGAAGCGCCAACGCCGGCGGCACGGAACATGGGCGCGATGAAAGTCGGGGCATCACTCACGGCGGCGGACGCCCGGAACCGTTCGCGCCGAACATGGCGATTTGAAGGCCTCGTCCTATCTGCCCGGCGTGTTCCATGAAATAGCCAACCGCCTCCGGCGTCGGCGCCGTGTCTTGCAGGGTCTCCTCGAACAATTCGAGCCAGACGTCGAAATGCCGAGGCCGGACCTCTACGAGTTTCTTGTGGGCCGGAATCGGTTCTCCGGAGTAGCGTCCGGCGCCCAGGGCCACCGTCGCCCAGAAATCCTTCATCTTCTCGAGGTGATACCCCCATCCGTCGCCAATCGCCTCATCGAAAATCGGTCCGAGGAGCCTGTCTTCACGGATGCGGCTGTAGAAGGTATTCACGAGTTCCGAGACGTAGGCCTCGTCGACCCCCATCGCGGCGGCTTTCGCCCGGACCCCGGCCTTGCGTTCTCCCACGATGTCGAGGTGTTTCGTGTTCATCTGGCGTCTCCAACCAGCAATTCGAGAAGCGCCGGGTTGCGCTTCACGAGATCGTAGACGGTATAGCGATCGAGAACACCGAAAAAGGCTTCCTGCGCTTCCGCCAGAACGCTCTTCAGTTTGCAGCATGGCGCGACCAGGCATCCCATTCTGCCCCCGGGAAAACATTCGACGAGCGCGCTGTCCCGTTCCGTTTGTCTCGCCACGGCTCCCACAAGAATCGCCTTCGCCGGTTTGGAGAGCCGAAGGCCGCCGCCCCGGCCGCGTATCGTTTCCACAAACCCCGCGCGCCCCAATTCATGCGCGACCTTCATCAAATGGTTTTTCGATATCCCGTACCGCTCCGCGATCTCGTGGATCGTGACCAGAGCGCCGGCATTGCAGGCCAGGTGCATCAGCATCCTGAGGGCATAGTCTGTCTGAACGGTCAACCTCATAATAAAGCGCGCCTCCTAAACATATATATTATATACATCTTTTAACACGAAAAAGCAATACCGGATGAAATGCAAAAGATAGGTTAGTGTTGTGATGTTGTCTGGCACAGATTTTCATCACTCCCCCCTTGAGGGGGAGTGAAATTCAAAGGCATATGTGCAACCCGAATTCGCTTATCGGGACTTTTTCAACAGCCCCTAACGGTGGGAGAGTATGTTGATGAGCTTCCCGTAAGGGTCGCGGGCGTAGAACCGACGAACGCCCCAGGGTTCGTTCGTCAGTGAATATACGATCTCGAATCCGGCGGCGCGCATCCGGCGATACGCCATATCGACATCGTCCACTTCGATGGAAAGGTCCGGGACCTCCGTTCCGGATCCCCCTTCGGTCGCGAAGCCGATCTGGACAGGGGCGTCCGCGCCGGAGGAGAGGGTCATGTACCACCCGAGGTCCATCGCGATCTCAAGGCCCAAAACATCACAATAGAACCGCCGGGCGTCCTCGGTTCGATCCACCGCGATGTTTGCGACAACACGTTTGACCTCCATTTTGTTCTCCCGCACCACACGTTATCGCAAATCCAATGCGCAAGGGCTGTCAAGCCGCGCCATGACAGCGCAATCGACTCCGCAGAGTCGCACTCCCCCGATCAGTGGCTCCGGGCTTCAGGCTAATACCCCTCGTCGATCACCTCCTTGAGCTGCGTACAGCCGGCCACGAGCGCCGTCATCCCGCAGGGGGGCAGCATGCACTCGAGCGCCTCGGTCGCCTCCTCAACGGTCGCGCCGAGCTGGAGCGCCTTTTTGAGGTGGTTCTTGATACCCTCGGTATCAGAGGGGTCGCGCGAGGCGCTCGCCACGGCGATGAACAGCTCCTTGTATTTCTCGTGAAAAGGGCCCTGTTTCTTCATGATGTGGTTCTTCAGGTTCTCGTAGTTCTCGAGAAGCTCCGGGTCCACCTCGCAGAGGAGTTCGTACGCCGGATAGATGAACCCCCGCGCCGCCTTCATCTCCTCGTACAAGGCCCTGCCCCGCTCGCTCATCGCCATCGTGAATCCTCCTCAAACAAACACCCGCTCCGGGCGCTAGACTCCTACGGATACACTTCCTTCTCAAGCACCGAAATCTCGTGCCCGGGCAGGATATACTCCTCCTTCGTGGCGCGTTCGATGCACTTGTGGATGGAGTCCATCGCGTCGCGCATGCTCGACATCTGCCCGGCGGGAACACGGCGCTCCAGGCCTTCGTTGATCTGGATGACGTCGGCGGCAATCACATAAGTGCCCACGCGCGTCTCCACGGCGACCGAGCAATGCCCCGGCGTATGGCCCGGCGTGTGGAAGTAGGTGACGCCCGGCACGATCTCGGTATTGTCCTTCCAGATCGGCTCGAAGATGATGCCCTGCTGGGCGATCACCGGCCAGCGGGTGTTGGGGTGGATCGGCGCGTCGTAGGGCTTCGCCTGCAGCGCGACCGGGCACATGGAGTATTGAAGCTCCTCCGCCCACACGTACTTGATCGCGTTGGTGAACAGGTCGCAGTTCTGCGAATGATCCCAGTGGAGGTGCGTGAGGATGAGGATGTCCACTTCCTCGGGCTTCCAGCCCGCGCCTTCGAGCTGATCGCGTACGCCCTGTCCGGGTTCCCTAGTCGCGGGCCAGGGAGCGCCGCCGCGCTCGGGGTCCAGGAAACTGGTGTCGACCACGACTTTCACGTCCTTGCCGTCGTGGTCCTTCGCTCCCTCGATCATGTAGATGAACGAGGGAATCTCGAGCTTCGTCCCGAAGTTCGTCCAATACACCATGTTGGAGTAATCCGTGTGAATGGTGCCGCAGTTCAGCGGACGGATGGTGAGGTCTGGCATGGAATCTGTTCCTTTCTGCTATTTGTCGCGTCCGCATCGGGCCGCAAATCTAAGATGGCGAAATCGCCGGATAATCACCGGCCGGGCGCCGCATGGCCGGTGAACGGATATACGTGATTAGGCCCGCGCGGTTCGGGAGAAACGCACCACCTCCATCAGTTCATCGGGGCCTTCGGGTTCTATGGCGTCTAAGCCGAGCGCGAGGTTCAGCCGGTTGCTCATGTTCCGGTACGAGACGGAGCCGATGATGTCCAGTATGTTCTCGTCCGAGAAGCCCGCCTCGCGCAGCGCGTCCAGGTCCGCCTCGCTCATGGCGTAGTGGTCGAACGTGAGTTTTTCGGCGAAGGCGAGCATCGCCTTGTCCGCATCGTCGAGCACCGGAGAATTGTCCCTGTCCGTCACCACGGTGGCCACGTCGGCCAGCGTTACGTCGTCGCCGCTTTCAGCACGGAAAGCCTGGCCATGGTTCATCGTTCAGCCATAGCACCCGCCGATGGTGGCCACGTAGTAGGAGATCAACTCCTCGCGCCTCCCGCCCAGCGTCGAATTGCCGCCGTGAACAGCCATGTTCATCGTCTGACGCCCGTTCAGGACCTCGGGCCTGCGCGCCATCGTGAGCAGCAGCTTGGGCACCGCGCCCCGTTTCGCCCGGATGCCCTCTAAAATCCCGCGCGCGGGTTCCTGGGCGTCATTCAGCCTTAATGGGGATATCCACATTCTTCGTTCTCCTCGATACCGATGTTATTCGCTTGAACTCGCCGCGCGCTCTTCGGCGAACGCGGGCATTACCTCTTTCGCAAACCGCTCGATGGATGCAATCGCCTCGTCCTGGGCGATACCGCGCAGCACGAAGATCATGATGTGATTCACCTGGAACTCCTTCTGAAGCCGCTTGAGATCGGCGATCACCTTCTCCGGCGGGCCGATGACGCCGCCGCCCTCGATGACCTGGCGGATGTCGACGTCGTAGCTCCAGTTGCGCTTGAGCGCCTCTTTCTCCTCGAGCGGCATCTCGATGGCGTTCACCGCGCTGCGGTAGGAGAGATACCAGGATTCTGAGGGTTCGATTTGCCGCCAGGCGTGCTCGGGGTCGTCGCACACGTGGACGTGGTGCGCCATGAGGGAGGGATAATCATCCGGATCGCCGCCTCGTTTCCGCACGGTATCCTGGAAGAGCGCCATCTTCTCCAGATACACGTCCGGCCCCTTGAAGGTGCCCGACGCCATGATGTTGAAGCCCTTCTGGCCGGCGAAGACGTAGGTTTCGGGACTCGTGCCGGCCAGCCAGATGGGCGGGCGCGGCTTCTGGATGGGTTTCGGGAAAATCTCCGCGTCGATGCAGCTGTAGTGCTTCCCGTGGAAGGTGAGGCATTCCCCCTCCAGCAGGCGGGTCATGACTTCGAGGCCCTCCTGCATCTTCTCCCTGCTCTCAGACGGTGAGATGTTGAAGCCCTGAAACTCCTTGGGCTGGGAGCCCCTGCCGACGCCGAGCTCCAGGCGGCCGTCGCTCAGCACGTCGACGAGGGCGGCCTGTTCGGCCAGGCGCACCGGGTTGTGGAAGGGCATGATGCAGATGGCGGTGCCGATCCGTATCTTCTTCGTTCTTTGCGCGATGGCGAGCGCGACCATCAGGGCGTCGGGGCACATGCCCACGCGGGAGAAGTGGTGTTCCGCCAGGAACACGGTATCGTAGCCGAGTCCGTCGGCCACCTCGCACTGTTCGATCAGCATATCGAACTCGCGCTTATAGGTTTCCCCCTCCTGGCAGGCGGGAATGTAGAAAAGCGAGAATTTCATCTTTCAGGTCTCCATCTCGTACATGAAAATCCTGCGTGCAGGGCGGTTTACGCGCCCATCGTGAATACCTTGTCCGCCCGGATGCGGTAGATGACGCGCACCTGGCCCGCCTGGCGGTTGGGATAGCTGTCCACGCCCAGGTACTTGTTCGCCAGGGCGTCGATGTGCTCTTCCGCCCCGTTTTCGGTAATCTCGACCACCGTGCCCTGAATCCCCACCCACCTGTAGGCGTTTTCCGGATCGACGATGGCGATAGACACCTTGGGCCGCGCGCGCATGTTGATGTCCTTCAGGCGGTCCTTGGCGGAATTGACCTCGATGATGTCCCCGTTGGTCTTGAACCACACGGGAGAGACCTGGGGGGAGCCGTCCTTGTTCTGGGTGCCCAGATACAGGAGGGCCTTGGTGTCGAGAATGCCGGCATGAGATTCGGGTATCAGCGCCATTTTGAGTTCCTCATATGAAAAAGACGGTAGATATCGCCCCGGACGCGATCATACGCACTTGGGCAAAACCTCTTCGGTGAACATTCTGAGCGATTCGTCGAAATCCTGGACCGGCGGATCGATCATGATACTCTTGACGCCGTAGGACTCGATTTCCTGGATGCGCTCGACGCACTCCCCGGGCGTTCCCGTGATGGTGAAGCGATCCAGGATGTAGTCGGTGATGAGGGGCACGTGCTTGGGGTCGCGCCAGTTGCTCACGTCGAAGTTGTCCAGGAGGTTCTGAATCTCGGGCTTGTACGGGTCGGGCACCGAGTCGAGCGTCATGCGGAAGTTGTGGTGCGCGCGGTTCGCCACCCGCGCCCGCACCTTCTCCCGCGCGCGCACGCCGTCGGTGTCCACCGAGACGACCGCGCCGAATATGACGTCCATCTCGCCGAGCGAGGGGTCACGGTTCGCCATTCCCTCGTTCAGGTACTTCATCACCCATTCCACCGTCTCCTGGTAGACGCCCGAACCCACGATGACGCCTTCCGCGACTTCCGCCGACATGGCGAGCGTCCTGGGGCCCTCGGCGGAGGTGTAGATGGGGATATCCCGCTCGCACCACATCTTGACGTTCACGCCCTCGGCGTAGTCCACCGTCTCGCCGCGCGTGAACGCGCGAACCGCCGCGATGGATTCGCGCATCCGGGCGAGCCTGGCCATCTTCTTGCCCAGCGTGTAGACAGGCGTATCGCCCGAGCCGATGCCGAACAGCACGCGGCCGCCCGAGAGTTCGTCGAGCGTGGCGATGGCGCTCGCCGCGACGCTGTCGTCGTGCAGCACCGGATTCGTCACGCCGGGGCCGATCTTCACGTGCGAAGTATTTTCAATCGCCAGAGCGAGCGCGACGTTGTGATCCCGGCAGGTGAGGTGGCTCTCCGCTATCCAGACCTGCTCGAAACCGTTGTCCTCGGCGTATTTCGAACGCTCCGCCACGAGCCGGATGTCGTCCGGCACCAGATGCAAACTAAAGCTCATACCCACGAAAAAGCGCCTCCTAACCTTTGAGACAATAAAGAAACCATCAAGGCATCAAGAGTTGTTTCCGTTCGAAGCGACGGGCGCAGTGGCGTTCACCAGCGGCATGACGTCGTTTGCGAAACTCTCTATCGAACGCATCACAGCGGCGTGGTCCGGCCCGCGCCAGGGCGCCAGGATGACGTGATTCACCCCGTACTCATCGCGCAGCCTGCAGATGTCCTCCGCCACGGCCCCCGGATCGGCGATGATTCCGCCGCCCCTGACGATCTCGGCGACGTCCAGCTCATAACTCCAGTTGCGCTTCAGGTGCTTCGCCTCATCCTCGGGCATTTCCACCTCGTTCATCTTCGCCCGGTAGCGCAGGTACTCGCCCTCGCCATCCACCGTGAGCCGGAAGTATTCATCCGCATCCTCCGCGTCGCAAACGTGGATGTGGTGCACGAGCGGCCTCTCGATTCCGGCGGGGTCGTCGCCCGATTTTCGGATGGCGTCTTCATACAGCCCGAACTTCTGCTTGTACACTTCCGGGCCCGTAAAGCCCGCAGACGCCATCACCTTGAAGCCGTTCTCCCCTGCGTAGGTGTAGGTTTCGGGGCTCGTGCCCGCGAGCCAGATGGGAGGCCGCGGCTTCTGCAGGGGCTTGGGGAAGATTTCCACGTCTTCACAACTGTGGTACCGCCCCTGGAACGTCACGTTCTCGCCCTCCAGAAGGCGGGAGAGGATGTGCAGCCCCTCCTTCAGGCGCTCGCGGCTTTCGGACGGCCTCGCACCGAACCCCTGGAACTCCTTGGGCTGGGAGCCGCGTCCCACGCCCAACTCCAGCCTTCCGCCGCTCAAGAGATCGACCATGGCGGCCTGCTCGGCCAGCCGGATGGGATCGTGGAACGACATGATGGAAATGGCCGTGCCTAAGTGGATTTTCTTCGTCTTCTGGGCCACGGCGGCGCAGATGAGAAGGGGGTCGGGAATCATCCCGACGCGGGAGAAGTGATGCTCCGCGTACCATACGCAAGCGTAGCCCAACTCGTCCGCCAGCACGCTTTCCGTGATCATATCCTCGTGGACCTGCGCCTCGGTCATGTCCTCGGGACGGTACAGAATGTAGAACAGCGAAAAATCCATGAAAAAACCCCGGTTTCGTTGCGCGAACCTCGCTCGGGTGAATATCCCCGGGTGGCCCGCAAAGCGGCCCTCAGGACGAAAAAAACGCGACTCTCGGGTTTCCCGTATCAGGAATCGAAAATCATAATGCCGATACCGGCGCGGGCGCGTCAAGGTTGCCCGCCTAATTTACACATTTCTGATTTTGAAATATGCTTGGCCGCTCTTCGAGTCATATTCGACGACATGCAGGTTTCGGGAACGGGGGTATTTTGAGTCCAATCGCATTGATACTCGCCTTTTGCGCCGCCTTCGTCGGCTCGGGCCTCAAAGCCGTGGGCGGATTCGGCTTCGCCACCCTCACGACGCCCACCGTGGCCATTTTCTGGGACTTACCGACGGCCATCGCCGTCATCTCCATCCCCACCCTATGCACGAGCCTCATGAACGCCTGGCGAACGCGCGCGGCCGTTCACGAAGGCTTGAGGCCCTTCGTTCCCTTCTTTTTGATGAGCCTGGTGGGCCTGGCCGTCGGCCTCACGATTCTCCTGAACACGGACCCGCGCCTGATGAAATTCATCCTGGGCGCTTTTTTGATCTGCCAGATCGTCTGGCAATGGCTCCAGCCCGAAAAACCCGAGCCCGAGGATTCTCTCAAACGATCCCTGAGCATGGGCGCGGTGGCGGGACTCATGCTGGGCACCATCAACATCCCCTCCCACGTCATCGCCTCATATCTCACCGGCATGAAAATCTCCAAGGAACGCTACCTGTTCGTCCTGAGCGCGAGCCAGGTGGTGCTCCGGGTCGCGGCCATCGCCTCCATCGCGGCGGCGGGCTACATCGGCGCAACGGCCCTTTGGCTCATCCTCATCCTGACGACGCCCGTGCTGCTCGGCTTTTTCGTGGGCACGAAGATATACAACATCTTCACGGATCAGGCGTTCTTCCGAATCGTCACGGGGGTTTTGTTCCTGATGGGCGTCATCCTCCTCGTCATGAACTATGAGGGCGTTGCCGTAATCTTCTGATTTTTCAGAAAAGAAGCGCAAAGCCCGGCGGAATTGACGGGAGCGGATCATCTGCGCTATTTTTCGGATTCATCGCAAATAACCGGAAAAATCATACATTGCGCAGTTGCGCTCATCGCAAATAGCATAAGGATCGAACAACATGCCGGTGAAAGTGAGCATCAAGAATCTACACATGGAATATTACCTGAAGGACAGGAAGGTTCACGCCTTGAAGGACATCAACCTCGACATCCAGGACGGCGAATTCATGTGCGTCGTGGGGCTGTCCGGGTGCGGGAAGACCACGCTGCTGAATATCCTGGCGGGATTCCTGAACCATACGGCGGGCTCCATTCTGCTGGACGGCAACCCCATTTCGGCGGCGGGCCGCATGAACCGGGGCGTCGTGTTCCAGGAATACGCGCTTTTCCCGTGGCGCACCGCTCTCAGGAACGTCGAGTTCGGCCTGGAGATGAAGGGCCTGAGCAAGGAGGAGCGCACGCAGAAGGCGCAGCAATACCTCGAACTGGTCCACCTCGAAAAATTCACCCACCTCTATCCCCACAACCTCTCAGGCGGCATGAAGCAGCGCGTCGCCGTGGCGAGGGCGTACGCCTACGAACCCCAGTTCATGCTGATGGACGAACCTTTCGGCGCGCTCGACGCGCAGACGCGCGAGAACCTCCAGTCGCTGACAGTCGAGGTGTGGGAGAAAACGAAAAAGACCATCTTCTACGTCACGCACAACCTGAGCGAAGCGGTCTACCTCGCGGACAGGATCATCGTTCTCGCGGGCCAGCCGGGAGTCGTCCATAAAGAGATCAAAGTGGACGTGCCGCGCCCCCGCGACCCGTTCGACCCTAGGGTGATCGAACTCGAACACATGGCGACGGAAGCGGTGCGCGGCAACTAGCGTCACCACTGCATCAGAGCCACAAGAAAAAGGCCGGCCCCCAGGCGGGAGCCGGCCTTATCTTTTGGCCTGTCGGTTTTATCCGTTACTGACGCTGGCCGCCGACCTCTTCCATCATGCCCCACTTGACGACTGTCACCTTCTCGAACTTCTCGAAGATGAACTTCTCCATCACGAAGCCGACCAGGGCGATGGCGGCGATCCCCACCAGCATGAAGGCGGTGTCCAGGTCCTCGCGGCTGTCGAAGATGGCGTAGCCCAGACCCCAGTCGCTCGCGGCCACCATCTCACCGGCGATGCCGGCGCGCCATGCGCGCGCGAGGCCGATGCGGATGCCCGAGAGGATGAACGGCAGCGAACCGGGGAAAATAACCTTCCAGAACAGGGTCATCCCCTCGGCGTTCATCGACTGCGCCGCCCGTATCCATATCGGGTTGATGGTCTTCACCCCCGTCCACGTGGAAGAGATGGCCGGGAGCGCGGCGGCGAACGCGGTGATGAAGATCATGGTCGTGTTGCCGAGGCCGAACCACAGGACGAGAATCGGGCTCCAGGCCAGCGCCGGAATCGGTAGCAGCATGCTCAGGATGGGGATCATGAACTTCTCGAACCATCCCACGCGCCCCATGGCGATGCCGATGGCTATCCCCACGAAGCCCGCGATGATCATCCCCACCATGATCCGCCAGGCGGTGTGGTAGGAGTGCACGCACAGGACGCACAGGGTCTCGCCCGACCTCAGGAAGGTGACCTCGTAGAAACGGTGCAGAATGGGAAATACACGCGGAAACAGCGCGGGCTCGCTCACGTAAAAGGCGATGCCCTCCCATATCACGAGCACCGCGATGAAGCTCGGGACGTTGTCCTTGAGCCACATCCAGAATCTTTCCTGCTTGGTGTACTCGTCAGGCAGTTTTACGTCATCTCTTCTGACTTCATCCGTTGCCGTCGCCATCAACAGCCTCCCAAATCATGCGAATTCCGAATCATTTCGTATGCAATGCGTCTATGGCCGAAGCCATGGAATTATCCGTTTGCTCAGGATGATTCATTGCGGCTTAAGTCCAATTTGCCGCCATTCTTGCAAAAATGGTTTCTCAAGTCAAAATCTCCGGGCGAGAATCGCGCGTTTCGATATGGCGTGCGCGATCATCGCCTCGCACCGCTATCGCCCGCCCAGGCCGATTATCGCTTTATCCGAAGCCTTTTTATCCGGAGCCTTTTTCGGCAATATCGCGGAACCGCGCGGCCACGCTCGCATCCGCCCCCTCGCCGATGTAGGCGCCATAAGAGGAATCATCCTCGGCGACTCCCTCGATCTGCCAGGTCGTATCCTTCGCCACGATGAAGATGACGTCCTCATCGTCCGTGGCCACCATGCTGTGGAGCGAATTCGCCGGTATATGGATGATTCCCCCCTTTCCGACCGTCTTGCGCTCGCCGTCGATCATCGCCTGCAGGCTGCCTTGCTGTACAAAGATGAACTGCTCGTTGGGGTGGCGGTGCGGCCTGCTGCCCGTGCCCGCCGGCTTGTTGATGACGCCGAATATGACGCGCTCGCCGTCCACCCACACGCCCTCGGAGGTGCTGTAGCTCGCCCCCGCCAGTTTCTGCTCCATCGTCTCGGGATCGTAAAAAGGCATCGTCTTTCGTTTCCTCCAGTCTGTCCTTCAAAGGCCCATAGATAAAATTTGCGCTGTTGCGCGTCTCGTCAAATTTCGCGGTATTCGGTGGCGACGGCGAACCCCTTGTTTCCGACCTCGAACGGCCCGCTGCACCGGCTGAAGAAAAGCACGCCATCGGCGGGGCTGCGGAGTTCCTCCACCACTTCGAGGCTGTAAGGATCCAGCATTTCCCCCAGAAGCTCCCCTTCGCTCACCTTCGCGCCCAGGTCCGAGAAGTGCGTTTTGCGCGAGACGAGGTACCCGCCGTTCGATGGATTCGCCTCGGCGCGGTGGGCGAAATCGAAATAGGTGATTTTTGTCCTCTTCTCTTCTCCGGGAAGCATCCCGAGGTGAACGAGGAGGTTCATGAATCCTTTTTCGAGATCGGCGCGGTAGCGGTTCTCCTCGCACTCGGGCAGATAGGCGCCGCCTATCTCCACGCTGACGGCGGGAATCCCCTGCGTGAGCGCATGGCCCGAAGCGCTCGATTTGCTGAAAGGCACGCCGTGCACCAGGCCTGCGCCCCCGCTCGCGAAAGCAATCGCCATCTCGCGCGATTTCTCGCCGGCCGGGCCTTCAACTTCCGGGTCCGTATCGACGCGCCTCTGGATTCGCCCGGCGGCACCGCCCGAGTGGAACTCCACGAGATAATCCGCGTTCTCGATCAGGGTTTCACGAATCTTTTGCGCATAGCGCTGCGTGAGCGTCCCTTTGGCGGAGCCCGGAAACGCGCCCCAAAGGTTCGTCTGCTCGTGCTGATCCGGCGATTGACGCGAGAAATTCGCGAAGGCGAATGGGTTCGCCACCGGAACGAGAAGAAGAGCGCCACTCAGTTCCTTCCGGTCGATTTGCGCCAGGACGTTCTGGAACGCGCGGATCGGCTGCGGCTCATCCCCGTGGACGCAGGCCAGAACGGAAAGCGTGGGGCCAGGTTTCTCGCCTCTCACGCAATGAAGGGGCAGACCCGTCCCGGCGCCGGTGAGCATCCGCGCCACCGGGATTCTCACGTATTCATAGGAGCCTGCGGCTACTTCCAGGCCTTCGATTTCCCAGACGTCCGCTTCGCTCAACCTCAATGCCCCCTGATCTCCGAAACCTCGACCACGCGCCCGCTCCTGGCGCTCTCGACGATGGACTCCAGAACGGCCACGACTTCGCGCGCGGCCGCCCCGTCCGTCTCGGGCTTGGCCGCACCGCGGATGCACTTGCCGAATTCCTGTATTTCCTCCGCCAGCGCATCGTCGCCGTCCACGGAAAGTTCGCTCCTTTGGGTTTCATCTTTTTTCTGGAGATAGAGCCGCTCGCCCTCGTCCTCGCTCCACGCGGAGGCTTCGGTGCCGTGGGCCGACGTCGTGCATTGCTTGGAGGTGACGTAGCAGGTGGTGATGTAGCCGAGCGGGCCGCTCTCGTATTCGAGGATGATGTTCGTCACGTCATCGAGGTTTCCCGCTGCAAAAAGTTGTTTACTGAACGCGCTCACCCGCTTCGCCCGGCCGGCCAGATACTGGAGATTGTCCACCATGTGAACGCCCAGCCCCGTCATGCCCCCGGCTGGGCATTCCGCCGGGTCGTTACGCCAGCCGCTCCTGGGGTTTTGCCCGTTGGGATTGGAGAGGTTCGCCTCGAGCGCATGAATCATCCCGAGCGCGCCCTCGTCGATCATCTCGCGAATCTTTCGGTTCGCTCCCTGCCGCCTCCTGTGGTGTCCGATCAACAGCGTAACGCCCGCTTTTTCAGTAGCTTCAATACACTTGTCCGCATCCGCCACCGTCAGGGTGAGCGGTTTTTCGACGAAGACGTGCTTGCCCGCCGATGCGGCCTGCGTGATCAGGTCCGTATGCGTGGAGTGAGGCGTGGCGATGAGAATTCCCTCCACCTCGCTGTCCTTCAGCACTTCATCAAAAGACGCCGCCGGGCGGCACCCGAACTTCTCCGCGAATTCCTCGCGCGAGGATTCCGTTCTCGTGAAGCACCGGGTTATTTCCACGTTTCCCGCCCTTTTCGCGGCATTCGCCAGCATGGTTCCCCAGTTGGCCAGACCGATAGACGCCAACCGAACTTTTTCATCCGCCATAACAACCCCCATGAAGTTTGATAAGTGTCATGAAAAATCCAGGTTAGCGCCCTTCGTCGCAAGCATGGGAAAGGACGCCTCGTTTTTTGTCGAACATAAATTGTCAGATGCGACGGGAAAGGGTAACATTCGCGCCTTGGGTTCAACAAACCTGATAACAAAATTTTTCGAATCGTGGTGATTCACCAAAATCTCAGTGCGGGTAATTTCGTCAAAATAAGGAGTTCATCGGATGCCGTTTCATCGTTTCGAAGGAATAGAGAAAAAGGCCCTCTCACCTCACCTCTCCTCCGGCCAGGGCGCCATCGTTGAGGGTGAATACATGTATTTCTGCCGGGTCAGCAAGGTGGCCGGCACGGGTTCCCAAATCCATTATCACCCCAACGAACTCATGATTTTCCCGGTCAGCGGGAAAATCAATGCGCTCGTCGGACAGGACAGGCGGGTCGTCACGCCGGGCACCTTCGTTCACGTGCCCGCATACGCCCAGCACCAGATGATCGCCACCGAAGACGGCGACATGGAATACCTCTACGTGAAGGACCGCTCCTGGACGGTCGTGGGCCTCGATAGAGACCAGGTCGTGCCGGACAAGGCGCCCAGCGTCGATGAGATAAACGAAATGTACGAGGACGGCTCCACCGAAAGCTTCGAAAAAGACGCTGCCAAGGCGCAGATCATCGTCGAAGGTCTGAACAATTCCTATTACCCGATACTCCCCTCACTCGATGCACCCGCATCTTCGGGACGCCATACCGTGTGGATCGAGGGCGAGCGCCTCGCGTTCGGCTACGGCGAAATACCCGAGGGTTTTTCTGGAGAAACCACCGAGAACGCGCACGAGCAGTTCATCTACGTCTTGAAGGGAGTCATCGACGCCCAGGTGGATGACGAGCGGCAGGAGTCCGGCCCCGGCTCCATCATCCACATCCCCAAAGGCTCGAAGCAGAGCCTCTCCACGCAAAGCGGGCAGCACGCGCGCTACGCTTCGGTGCGTGCCATGCCGAAGCTCGAGGAGATGCTGCGGGAAAAAGCGGCGGCCGCGGCGGCCGGAAACTAGAACGGGGCGAATCGCGCATGGCGAAACACCTGGTGTGCAAGATATCGGAACTGCCTCCCGGCGCGCGGAAGATAGTCGAGGTCGAGGGCCGCTCCATCGGCGTGTTCAACATCAAGAATTCCCTGTACGCGGTCAGGAACTCCTGCCCGCACCAGGGCGCGCCGCTGTGTCTCGGCAAGGTCAAGGGGACGATGAAGTCCTCCAGACCTCACAGCTACGAATACGTGATGGACGAGCAGGTTCTCGTGTGTCCCTGGCACTGCTGGGAGTTCGACATCACGAACGGGCGCTCCGTATTCAACCCCCACAGGATGTGCGTCAAGACCTACGAGGTCACGCTCGAGGCGGAAGAAGACCCCTCCATCGAAACGTACGAGGTGACGCTCGAAAAAGGCCTGGTGATGGTGCACGTGTGATTCCGACTCACAACAAACGAGAGCACGAATGAGAAAAATCGAGAAAATAGAACTCTTCCCCGTCGCCATTCCGCTCAACCATCCCTATAAGAGCGCCACGCGCACCGCGACACATTCCGAGGACATCGTCGTCAAGATCACCTGCGAGGGCGTTTCCGGCTGGGGCGGGGCGCCGCTGCGCTCGTTTCCGACCGGCGAGACGCTCAAGAGCGCCTACCAGATACTCGATGAATACCTGGTGCCCGCCGTCGCCGACTGCAACCCCTTCGACAGGGAACTCATCGTCCACAGGATGGAGAAGGCTATCCCCTTCCACCATTCGCCCAAGGCGGCCATCGACTGCGCGGTGCACGATCTCATCGGACGCATGCTGGGCTGCCCGGTCTACGATCTGCTCGGGGGGAAAGTCAGGGACGAGATGCCCGCCTTCGACATCCTGCCGCTCGAATCGCCCGAAAGAACCGCCGAACTCGCAGCGGAATCCATGGCTCTGGGAATCACCTCGTTCAAGGTGAAGATGAACCGCGACACGAAGACGAGCGTCGCGCGCGTCGCGGCGGCCCGGGAGGCAGCCGGGGATGCGGCGCACATCGTCGTCGATGCGAACATGAGCTGGACGCCCAAGCTCGCCGTGCAGATGTGCGCGCGCATCGAGGAGTACGGAGTCACCATGGTCGAGCAGCCCGTGCCCGGCAACGACCTGGACGGCCTGGAGTTCGTCAACAAGAACACGCGCATCCCCATCTGCGCGGACGAGTCGTTCCGGCCCGATTACCTGGCCGAAATCGCCCGCAGGCGCGCCGCCGACATCGTGAACCTCAAAGTCAACCGCGAGGGTGGATTACTCCATGCGAAAAAGGCCGCCGCCCTCATCGAGATTCACGGCATCGAGGGCATCTGCGGCAGCGTGATCCACAGCGCGCTGAACGACGCCGCCTGCGCGCACCTTTTCGCATCGACGCCTTCAATCGTCTACAACGAATCAGGAAAAGCACCCGCCTGGCATGATGAGGACATCGTCACCGGCTTCGAGGCCGAAGGAGGAGTCGTCAAGGTTCCCGAGGGACCGGGCCTGGGGGTGGAAGTAAACGAGGAGGCGGTGCAGAAATTCCGCCTCGATGTTTGATGCGGGTTCGTTGAAAAAGCCCCTTTTGCTACCTCTTTCTCAGAGCTTGTGACCGTATAGCTCCTCGGCGCTCTCGTGGTAGATGCGCCGCCTCATCTCGTCCGAGACTTCCTGGAATACCTGCCGGGGATTGTCAAAATCCCAATGAGGATAATCGGACGCGAACAGCAGGGTTTTCTCCGCCCTCGCCATCCTGAGAATCTGGCGGTGGTCCTCGTTCGTGGGCGGCTCGGCGATGGGCTGCGTCGTCAGCCGGATGTGGTCGACGACGTATTCGCTCGGCGGGCGCTCCAGCCAGGGCACCTCCGCGCGCAGCGAGCGCCACTCCTGATCGAAGCGCCACATGATGCTCGGCAGCCAGGCATAGCCCATCTCCTGGAAGACGACCTTGAGCTTCGGGAAGCGCACGAACACGCCCTCGCACACCAGGCTGATGACCTGCGCCTGGGCTATCGTCACCGCGCCCGTGTGCACCTCGATGTAATAGGCGGGGATTCCTCCCGGGTTCATGGGCGTGTTCACGCCCGCCGCCTCGCCCGCGCCGTGCATCCCGATGGCGAGACCCATGGCTTCGGCGGCCTCGTAGATGGGGTAGTAGTGGCGGTTCCCCATCAACACGTCCATCTGCGGAATCTGCACCTGCACCACGTCGGGATGCGCGCCGATTCTCTCGATTTCCTTGACGGCGAGCCCGGGGTCGCGCGGGCCGACGTGCATCGCGAGCTTGAGGCGGGGTTCCGGCTCGCACCACTCGTGGAGCAGCCAGTCGTTGTTCGCCGCGATGAACGCGGCCGCCATGTCGGCGTCCGGCAGCCCGCCGATGCCGAACAGATCGCCGGCGATGAGAACCCCGACGTCGACCCCGTATTTGTCCAGATGGTGGGAGCGGAGCATGTCGAGGTTGGAACCCGGCCTCCCGCCGTCGGGCGGCAGGGCGTCGGGACGCTCCGCGCCGTGGGGGTGGTAGTACCAGCGCTTGGGTATCGAAAAGACGTTTCGCGCGGTGTTGGGGTCCTTGGCGGAGCTGAGCGGCGCCACGCCCATGCG
>VXPH01000114.1 GCA_009839615.1 Nitrospinota bacterium | reverse complement strand
TGCAGCAGATGCAGCCGTTCGACATCTCGACCAGCTTCTCCTCGGTCCGCGAGAGTTCCGCACCGCCGCGCTCAATGAGCGCCGCGTCGATGTTGACCTCGCTCATATCGTTGACGATGACCGCGACGCGCATGCCCTCGCGGTTTTTGAGCACGTTGTTGAGAAGAGTGGTCTTGCCTGCGCCGAGAAAGCCGGACAGGACGGTAACGGGAAGTCTCTCTGACAGGGGCACTTTCGTTCCCTCCCTCAAAGGGTGATCACCAGGTCGGGCGCGGCGGGGGCGAGCGCGGCGTATAGCTGCGGGAAGCAGCCTGCGCCCACGCCGGCTACCAGGCCCTTCGCCTTGACGTCGCCGGAACCGCACTGTTCGAACGTACCCTCGGCGAGGTTGCGCCGCACGGCGCACTGATCGCAGACCATGAGGAGGATGTTCTGCTCCGCCGCGACCCTGGCCAGGCGCTCGCCCACCTCGTCGCCCTCGCGCAGGCAGAACAGGTTGTCGTCGAAGAAGAACATGCCGACGACGTTCACCCCGTGGTTGCCGGCTTCGAGTTGGGGCAGGATCATGGTGCCCAGCTTGTAGGTCGCCGACATGTCGGTGGCGAAAACGTATGCGATGTTCATCCTTCAGGTTCTCCTGTTGAGCGTCTCTCGACTGGTGGATAATGGCCCTGCTGCCCCTGTTCTTGAGCGAATACCACGCCCTGCTTGTGCGGCCGGAGGACACCTGCCGCCGCCCGCCGGAATGCGGGGAACCTCCTCTCCGCGCGGTCTGCCCGCACCCTGGCGCCGACTAAAATTCAGCGGCCAACTGGAGGGTGAACGTGTCGGTGTTCTCGCCGCTTCCGCCGTCTTCGACGCCGTAGTCCGTATCACGCGCCCATTCGACGCCCAACGAGACCCCGTCCATCACCTCGGCCGAAAGGCCGAGCAAAAAGCGTTTTTTCGGCAATTCCAGCGCTAACGCCTCGTCCGTCGTCTGGTAGCTCGCGGCCAGCGTCGCCTCCTTGCCGGCCAGCTCGAACCCGTAGGCCGCCTCGAGCATCCAGGCAGAGGGTTTTGCGCCATAGTCGCCGAACGCAACATAGTCCGCGCCGAACGTATCCATCGCTCCCAGATACTCGCCGAGCACCGAGATGCTTCCAATCGTCAGCATCGCACTCGCCGAAATGCCCGCAACACGGTCGTAGCCTTCCGCACCTTCGACCTCCAGACCGTCCGAATCGCCCAGGTCGTTGGTATAGGAGAGGTTCAGCCCAAGTTCGAAGCTGCCCGTTTCGACCGAATAGCCCGCCGCGAAACCGAAGCCCTGGATGAGGTTGTCGCCGTCTTCCATGTTGTCGCCCTTGAAGACGAAGACCGACCCGCTCAGCGCGCCGGCCGAGCCGTCGATCTGGAAGGCCGTCTGCCTCGTCTCGCCGATGTCGAGCGTCAGGGGGTCGGATATCAGGTTCGTCTCGTACACGCCGAAGGGGACGTAGAGCTGGCCTCCCGTGAGGGACCAAGCGCCCTCCGGCGGGCCGATCGTCACCGTCGCGGTATCCACGTCCACGCCCTCGCCCTCATAGAGAAGGACGACCTCTCCACTTACCCAGTCGTTCACCTGGGCGCCGATGCCGAGTTCGACCGAGTCCACGACCAAATCCGTTTCGTTATCACCCCCGGGGGGGTCGGTCACGATTCCTCTGATATCTATCGCGCCGCCAATCTCCACGGCTTCGAACCACTTGTCTCCACCGGTGAGCCTGGATATTTGCTTGTCTTTCTCGACAATTACCTTATCCTGCGCGGAGACGCGCTCTTCCAACTGCCTGATGCGCTTTTCCATGTTGAGGAGGCGTTCCTCGACGGACTGCTGCGCGAATGCGGGCGCGTGCCAGAGCAGCGCAGCCGCGGCGGCCAATAACAAAGTTCTTGCCTTCACCGATTTCTCCTTTCCCTTTCAGATTTCCCGTTCACAATGCGCCATGAAGCGCTGGAGCGGGCCGGTTCGCTTCCTTCACCGACCACACAGGTCTCCGGACAGGCTCCTGCGCCTGTCCGGCTACAGAACCATGGAACCCCCTTCGGTTCCGTTCGCCGCTGCGAAAATGCGGGCGGCTACCGGGGATACGCGGGGGAACAGGGCGGGCTGGTTCATGTCCCCGGAAAACGCCGCCTCAAATTATTTCCGCAAAAGACACGTCTTGAGCGATTTCGCCATGTTGCGCAGGAGGGTGAAATACGCGTCCTCCCCGGCGGGAATATGCGCGCCCAGAGGGTCGAGCACGCCGGTCCCGGCGCCCGTTCCCTCCATGACGACCTTCACCAGCTTGGGCTGGAACTGCGGCTCGCTGAACACGCAGATCGATTTCGAGTCCCTCACCTTCTTGCGAATCTCGACGAGGCGCGCCGCGCCCGGCTTTATCTCGGGCGAGAGGGTCACCGAACCGATGGCGTTCAGCCCGTAGCGTTTCTCATAGTATTGGTACGCATCGTGAAAGACGATGTAGGGCGCGCCTTTCAGCGGCGCGAGCGTGCTTTTCAATTCCTCGTGCAGGGCGTCCAATCGAGCCATAAGCCTCTTTTCGTTCGCCTCGTATTTTTCCCTGTTCGCAGGATCCACCTCTTCGAGCTCATGCGTGATCTCATGCACCCACTTCTTGGCGTACACGGGATCGAGCCAGGCGTGCGCGTCGAGATGGCCGTCATGATGTTCCCCGTGGTGATCGTCTTTGGCTTTCTCGTGTTTGTGATCATCGTGGTGGTCGTCTTTTCCCTTGGCGTGTTTATGATCGTCGTGATGATCGTTTTTTCCCTTGCCGTGTTTGTGATCATCGTGATGATCATCTTTGGCCTTGGCGTGTTTATG
>VXPH01000099.1 GCA_009839615.1 Nitrospinota bacterium | reverse complement strand
AGAGCGCCCCGTTGTATCTTGCCCGTGGCGGTGAGGGGCAGGCTTTCGAGGAACTCCATGGCTCTCGGGTATTTGTAGGGCGCAAGCTGCGCCTTCACGAAATCCTGAAGCTCTTGGACCAGCGCGTCCCTCTCCCCGGGGGCATCAGCCCCGGAGTCCGCCGAGAGAACGACGAAGGCCTTCACGATCTCGCCTCGCGCCGCGTTCGGCGAACCGACCACCGCGCACTCGCGCACTTTTGGGTGCTCGAGCAGCACGGCCTCCACCTCCAGGCCCGAGACGTTGTATCCCCCGGTGTTGATCATGTCGTCGGTTCGCGCCTCGAAGGAGATGTACCCTTCCGCGTCGACGCGGCAGAGGTCGCCCGTCATGTTCCAGCCCTCGCGCACGTAGTTCCGCTGGCGCTCGGTGTCGTCGAGATAGCGGCACCCGGTGGGGCCTTTGACGATCATCTGCCCCACCTCGCCGGGCGGCGCGTCGCGCATCTCCTCATCCACCACGCGCACCTCGTAGCCGGGTACGGCACGGCCGATCTTCCCGGGGCGGATATCTTCGCCGCTCGCCGAGATGAAGATGTGCAAAAGCTCCGAGATGCCGAGACCGTTGATAATCGAAACACCCGTGCGCTCGCGCCACTCGCGGAACACCGAAGGCTCCAGGGGTTCTCCCCCCGCGATGCAGGCGCGCAGGCTGGTGAGATCATACCCTCCCGCGATGTCGAGCATCTGCCTGTAGCCCGACGGCGTGCTGAAGCACACCGTTCCCTTGTATTTGTCGATGGCTTCCAGCAGATCGCGCGGCGTTCCCCGCTCGAGCAAGACCGAGGAGGCCCCGAAGCGCAGGGCGTCGGTGATGAAGGCGCAAAACCCGTACAAAAAGGCGATCTGCGGGCTGCCGCAAACGACGTCGTCGGGACCCAGACCGAAAAGATATTTCGGAAACGTGTCCGCCACGGCGAGCAGGTCGCGGTGGAAATGCACCGTGCCCTTGGGCGTTCCCGTCGAGCCGGAAGTAAAACCGATGAGGGCCACGTCGTCCGCCGCCGTGTCCGCGTTATCGAATTCTGGCGATGCTTCGGCCATCAGGGCTTCGAGGTCGCCTGGCGCATCACCCCCGAACAGGACGACGTGTTCCAGCGATTTGGAAGACTCGACCGCCGCCAGCAAATCCGTGCTCAATTTTTCGTCGCAAATCGCGAAGCCGACCCGCGCTTTTTCCAGCACATATGCCAGCTCGCGCTCGCGCATCACGGGCATGGTCGGAATCACGACGCCGCCCGCCTTCAGGACCGCCAGGCTCGCGGCAACGAGGGTGGGATGGTTCGATGCGCGAAGGAGCACGCGGTTTCCGGGCACGAGACCGAAGCGATCGCGCAATACCGAGGCGATGCGGCCCGCGCTCTCCAAAAGGTCGCGATAGCTCAGGAGCGCATCGCCGTAATAAATCGCGGGCCGCGCAGCCTGTTCGCCTTGGGCCATCTTGTCTATCAACTCGGCGCCCGCGTTGATCCGCGCCGGATAGGCCGCCAACTCCGGCAGCACGCCGTAGTCCATCTCCGGCCACAGGGATTCAGGCGGCAGGTTGTCCCGCGTGAAGGTATCCAGGTGCCCACTCGCCTCAGCCGGCATGGCGCTTCACCTCGGGCAGGAGTTCTTCTGCCAGCCTGCTCATGTGCTCCGCCTCCTCACCGGCAGGTGCGGCGACCTTGAAGATGAAGTGCCGAACGCCCGCCTTCCGGTACGCGCCGATTCGCTCGGCGCAACGCGCAACCGGGCCGCGCAGCAGGTATCTCTTCGCTGCATCGCGCATATCCATCCCATACCTTACGCAAAGATTTTCCGCACCTTGATCGAGCGCATCGCTCTCCTTTTCCCGCAGGTTCACGAACAAATGAAGCGCGGGCGTCCAGGGCTTTTGGGGATCATCGAGCGCGCGTCCCGCTTCGGCGGCCAGGCGGCGGACGTTCTCCAGCGCCTTCTCGTAGCGCGCGGGAGAAAACAGATAGGGCGCATAGCCGTCCGCCAGAAGAGCGGCGCGCCTTTGCGCGGCCTCGCTCCTGCCGCCCACCCATATCGGCGGGCCGCCCGGACTCGGCGGCTGTGGGCTTTGCCGCGCATCCTTGAAGCGGAAGAATCGCCCCTCGTGACTCACCGCCTTCCCCGACCACAACTTGCGCAAGACCTCGATGGACTCGTCCGTCCGCGCGCCGCGCTCCCCGCGCGCTACGCCGCAGACCTCGAACTCGCGCGCCTCCTCGCCCCCCACGCCCACGCCGAAGATGAAGCGCCCGCCCCCGCTCAGGTAATCCACCGTAGCCGCCGCCTTCGCCGCGATGGCCGGGCGCCTGAGTGGCAGGAGATAGACGAGGCTGCCCAGGGTGATGCGCTCGGTTCTGGCCGCAGCGGCGGCGAGCGCGGCGAGGCTTTCGAGAAAATTGCCGCGAAAGGCGATGTGATCGTCCAGCCAGAAGGAATCGAAGCCGCATTGTTCCACTTTCTCGATGAAACTCAGGAAATCCGTGTGGGAGGGAGGCTCGCCCGGCTGCATCCCGTAGCCGTATCCGTATTTCACCGTCTCGCTCATGCGTTTCCCAAAATTGAATCAGCCCGATGCGCTCAGGTGAAGGTGTCCATACGCGTCCTGCCTCGCTGACCAATCGGGGGGCACGAGGGTGTTCGAGCCGTATTCCTCGATTACCGCAGGACCCTCTATCTCAACATCCGTAGGCAGGGAATCACGCCGGTAGACGGGGCAGTCGGGTACTTCCTCTTCGAACACGACGCTTCTTCTCTCCACCAGCGCCTCATCCAGCCCGCCGCCCGGATTTGCCACCTTCACCCACCCCAGCTTGTCCA
>VXPH01000091.1 GCA_009839615.1 Nitrospinota bacterium | reverse complement strand
CCCGCCATGCGCGGCCGCGCCGTGGACAAGGCGCTCAGAAACGGCCCGCTGACCCACGGCCAGCGCGAGGCCGTCAAGCTGATCCTCACCGACCCCGACCGCGTCGTCGGCGTGCAGGGCTACGCGGGCACGGGCAAGACGAAGATGCTCAGGCGCGCCCGCGCGCTCCTCGAAAAACGCGGCTACGAGGTGCGGGGCCTCGCGCCCTCGGCCTCCGCCGCGCGGACGCTCGAAGCGGAAGCGGGGATCGGGAGCGAGACGCTCCAGCGCTTCCTCGCGCGAAACGCAGGGGTCGCCCGGGGCCGCCTCACGAGAGGGGGCGAGAAAAAGATGCGCGCCGCCTACGGGAAGACCGCCCTCGTCGTGGACGAGGGCTCGCTCGCCTCCACGCGCGAGATGCGCGAACTGCTCCGCATCTCGGAGGTCCTGCGCCTGCCACGGGTCGTGCTCGTGGGCGACGCGAAACAGCTTGACGCCGTAGACGCCGGCAAACCCTTCGCGCAGCTGCAGGCCGCGGGGATGAAGACGGCGACCATGAACGAGATCATGCGCCAGCGCGACCAGGACCTGAAAGCGGCCGTCGAGGCCACGCTCGCGGGCGACGTCAGGCGCGCCTTCGATAAGCTCGGCTCGAACGTGGCCGAGGTCAAGCCCGACAACCTGGCGGGCGCCGCCGCCGCGCGCTGGCTCGCGCTCCCGCCCGAGGCGCGCGCAAACGCCGGACTCATGGCGCCGAGCCACGCGATCCGCGAGAAGATCAACGCTATTGTCCGCGAACGCCTGGTCAGGGACGGCGTCGTACGCGGTCCCTCCTTCCTCACGGAACGCCTCGTCTCGCGCGGCTACACCAACCCCGAGAAATCGCTCGCCGCGAACTATTCACCCGGCGACGTGGTGGCCTTCCATCGCCCCTACAAGCGCTTGGGCGTCGAAAAGGGGGACGAGTTGCGCGTGGCGGGCGTCGATCACGCGAACGACGCGGTCATCCTGGAAGGGAAGGATGGAGGGGAAGTACGCTGGGAGCCTGGTCGTCTGGCGGCGCGCACCGGAGGTGTCGAGGTATACCGCGTCGAGCATATGGAATTGCGTCAGGGCGACAAGGTCCGCTGGACACGCAACGACCCGGAACTCGGCCTCATGAACAGCCAGGCCGCCGAGGTTTTGAGCGTCAGGGACAAGCGCGTCACCTTCCGCATCGAGGACGGGAGGATCCTCGACATGACGAGCGACGATTCCCAGCTTCGCCACGTGGACCGCGCATGGGCCTCGACCGTCCATGCCTTCCAGGGCCGGACGGTCGATACCGTCATCGCCGCCATGGAGGCCAACCACCCCGACCTCACCAACCAGAAGACGCTCTACGTCGAAATCAGCCGCGCCCGGGACAGGGCGGAACTCGTGACCGACGACGCGAAGGCCCTGCGTGAGCGGCTCGAAGCCGCGACGGGGGAGCGCATCGCGGCATTGGAGGCGACAGGAGAGGGCAAGGATGTGAGCATCGGGGCGGGGAAGCAGAACGAGGCGACGCAGGCAATGGAGAGGCGGACGCCGGTGATGGAGAAGAACCGATCGGATCGGGGGTTGGAGTTGTAGGAAACCGCAGCGCATGCGGCGGCCCGGCGCGGGGTCCTCAATCCCGGCTCACGCCCGGCGCTCCAGCACGTCCGCTGCGATGCTCAGGGCGACGCGCTCGGCCGATTCCCGCACCGAGTCCCGCGCGAGGTGCGCGTAGCGCGCCGTGGTCTCGACGTGGGCGTGACCCAGGAGCTTCGCGATCATGGGAAGCCCCTCGCCGAGCGCCAGCGCGCGGCTGGCGTAGGAGTGGCGAAGATCGTGGAGCCGCACGCCACCGAGTCCCGCCCGCGCGCGGACGATGCGCCATGCGTGATCGACGTCTCGCAAATGTGTCCCCGGCTTCTGGCCGGGTATGACCCAGGGGACATCCGGCGTGCGGGGAAGCCGTGTGAGGAGTTCGACAGCAGGGGGCGGCAGGGGCACCACCCGCGCACCCGTCTTCGAATCGGCGAGCCTCAGTTCCGCTTCATCGAGCGCCACGTCCTCCCAGCGCAGCGAGAGTATCTCCGACTTCCGGCACCCCGTCAGGGCGAGAAGCCGGAGCGCCGCCACTGCCGAAGCGGAAGCGCTTCCACTTGCCTCCGTCTCGTCGAGCGCCTCTCCCAGGCGGGTGAATTCCGCATCCGTCAGGAACCGCTCCCGCCTTCGCGCGGGATACCTCGCAATGGCGCGGCACGGGTTCGTACCCTCGGGCGCCATGCCCCACTCACCGGCCAGGCGGTACATCGTAGAGAGAACGCGCACCGCCCGGTTCGCCGCGGCGGGCGCCTCGCACAGTCCCTGGTGCAGTTCCACCACCTGCGCACGCTCCACGGCCTCTATCTGCATTTTGCCCAGGGCCGGCAGGATATGGCGCCGGATCGCCGAGCGGTAGAGCGCGGCGCTCGAGGGCTTGCACCGCACCGCGACGTGTTCTTCGAGATAGCGCTCCGCCAGTTCGGCCACCGTGGGTCCGCTCACGGGCTTCATGGGCTCGGCCACGGGCGCATCGCCCGCCTTGACGCGCGCGATGACCATGGCGGCGCGCTTTCTCGCCTCATCGGCGTGGATCACCCCGTGGCGGCCCACCGTCACGCGCCTGGGCCCCTTGGGCCCCCGCGCCTGCGCGACGTAAACCTTGGAACCCGTGGGATAGACCCTGACGCCGAAGCCCGTGAGATCCCGGTCCCAGAACACGGTGTCCTTCTCGACCGTGAGCTTGCCGACCGCGCGGTTCGAAAGCGTTTTGATTTTGGGCTGCATCGTTTCCCCTCTACTTCCCCCGGCTCTTGACGTGGACG
>VXPH01000254.1 GCA_009839615.1 Nitrospinota bacterium | reverse complement strand
CGTTTCGAGGCGTGTGGTGTTCGTAGGGGCGGCCCCCCGTGGCCGCCCGTATCGAATATGTCCATCCCCGTGATTGCGCTTCGCATGGACAGGCACGGGGGCTTGTCCCTACAAACCCTCTACTTGCAGTGGCCCTCTATACGGACTTTTTCAACAACCCCAAATAGTTGCGAATGATCCGAAAATCGCCCTTTTCCCCATGCGGAATAGGGCTGGAAAATCGAGAGGTTCTCCCAGGACATTTATTTCTGTGCGAACCCGATCGGTTTAACCCGCTTCTGCCCGTTTCCTATGATTTATTGCCGCGCATGGGCGTTTACTTGAAGGCGGTGATCAGCACCCCGCCCGCCACCACCATCCCCGCCGCGAGGACGATGCGCGAGGTGATCCGCTCGAGCCCGCCTAAAAACAGATACGTCCACAACACCACCCACAGGGGCACGAGCCTGCTCAGCGGCAGCACGGTCGAGACGGGCGCGATGCTCATCGCCGTCCAGAAAAAGATGGCCGCGATCGTCGTCGTGATTCCTGCGCCCAGGAACCAGCAGGCGGCCCTCCGGTCCACCACGAGCTTGCCGCCGTCGGGCAGGAGAGGACGCGTCACCGCCAGGAGCACGGTTCCCGCCGTGAAGGCGCACGCGAAGCCCACGATGGGGGTTTTCTGGTAGGAGAACGCGACGTTCGCCAGAACGGGCAGCAGCGCGTAGGAGAGCGACGAGGTGAGCGGATAGACGAGCCCGCCCTGAAAGAAGTTCTTGAAACTCTGATCCTTGCGACGCTCCGTGATGGAAAGCAGGCAGACGCCCGCCACGATGAGGAGCGTCCCCATGATGACGGCGACGCGGGGCCGCTCGCCCAGAAACATCATTGCGAAGGTGACCGAGAAGATGGGCGTTGAGGATTGAATCGGCACGGAGCGGCTCACGCCCATCCTCTCGATGCCGATGGCGTTCGTGAGCTGGCCCACGCCCTGCCCCAGACAGCCGCCCAGCATGAAGATCAACACGGGCGTGAGGGAGGACTCAAAGAGCGTGCCGCGGGCGGCCGCGATGACGAGCCCCAGGGCGGAGACCGTGCCGCTCAGGATCAGCACGCCCGCAATCGGCGTAGCACTCCGCACCCCCTGGCGGATGGCGATGAGCGACGTCGAATAACAAAGAGACGCGCCTACCGCGAACAACTCTCCCCAACCTGCCTGTGCGAAAAGACCCGACATTTTATGACTGACTGCTCCTCGATAATACGCATCGCCCCGCCGCCGGAACGGCTAGCGGAACAGGGTGATCATCACACCGCCGGCCACGACGAGACACGCTGCGGCCACCGTTTTACGCACAACGCGCTCTATTTTCCCCAGAAACAGGAAGCTGAACAGGATCACCCAAAGGGGCGTCATCCGGCTCAGCGGCAATACGCTCGACACCATGCCCGCCACGAACGCCGTCCACATCAAAAACGCGGCGATGATGTTGAACGGAAGCCCGACGAGGAGGGCCTTTATCGTCTGCACGTTGCCCCGTATCACCCCGCCGCCGGGCATCATGCGCCTCGCGGCCAGCATGAGCAAAAGGCCCGAGCCGAACGCCACGCCGAATCCCAGGTAAGGCGCCTCGTGCTCGGCCAGGCCCAGCTTGGCGAACACGGGCACCGTCGCATAGCACACCGAAGAGGATAGCGGCAGGAGGTAGTCCCTGCGAACCGGCTCCCCGCGTCCGGCTTTTCCGCCCCCCCTCCCCGGCCAGGAGAGCAGAAAGACGCCTCCCACTATCCCTAAGGTCCCCAGGAGTACATATATCCCCGGCTGCTCGCCCAGAATGATGACCGCGAAGACCACGCCCCACAAAGGAGACGAGGCATGGACGGCCGTGGCCCGGCTAACGCCCAGACGCTCGATGGCCGAGAAGAAGATGAGGCTCCCCGTGCCGTGGCCGGCCATGCCCGTGAGCGCGAACCAGCCGAGCGCCCTCATGTTGGTGGACGCCAGGGTGCCCAGCATCGCGGCGGTCGCCAGCCCCGCGAGGCTTACCAGCGAATTCAGGACGATGATGCTCATCAGGGGGCTTCCGGTCGTCATCGCCCGGCGCACCGTGATGAGCGTGATGGAATAGCTGAACGAGGTCGCCACGGCGAGAAACTCGGGACTTCCCCACGATGATATCCACTCGACCATGGGGCGGACTATACACCCCAGACCCCGGTGAGGCGAGGCAGTAGCAAATCATCTGGTCAGAAGACGGTTCGACGGATAGAATGCGCTCCTGAAGACACTTTTGTTTTTCTTTCCATGAACCCGGAGGCGGAAAATGGCGGATGAAAGAGTATTCCTGATCGCGTGGCTCAAACCGAAACCAGGACGAGAAGACGAGATGGCCAAACTTTTAGGCGGTATGTGCGCACCCTCGCGCGCCGAAGAGGGGTGCGTCTTCTACAACCTGTACCGGGCGACGGACGAGGCGGGCGCGTTTCACTTCATCGAGTGCTGGAAATCACAGGCCGCGCTCGACGCGCACCGCGAAGAGCCGCACTACAAGAATTTCCGCGAGAAACTGCCGGACCTGCTCGCCGAGCCCGTGGGCGTGAAATTCCTCGAAGCCGTCGATTCGACGATGGGGTGATGTTATTCGCCATTATCCCGTAGGAACAGGTCCCCGTGCCTGTCCGGGAATGGGCGGGCACAGGGGCCCGCCCCTACGAAGTTTTTCCGTTTCTCCGTAGGGACAGGTCGCGACCTGTCCGCCTACACCTTCATGACATTGCAGGGTTCCGTAGGAAATCCCATAAAAGCAACCCCCCCTACCCCCAGAAACGGGGGCTTTTTGAACAACCACCTCATCAAACGGGTTAGATCCCTACCCCGCC
>VXPH01000082.1 GCA_009839615.1 Nitrospinota bacterium | reverse complement strand
GAGGCGCTGCTCGCCGAGCGGGGCATGAAGCCGGGCAACGTGGACTCCGTGGTCGTGGCGCAACGACCGAAACTCGCTCCCCATATCCCCGGGATGCGAGAGGTTATCTCCTCCATTCTGGGAATTCCGCCCGATCGGGTGGGGATCAAGGCCACGACGGGGGAGGGGCTGGGCTTCGCGGGGCGCGAGGAGGGCCTCGCGGCGCATGCAGTTTGCACGATAAGCGTGGAGTCTCCTTGACGCTCATCCTCAGGGCATGACAAATTTCTGCCCGGACTTGGCCCGGAACACGTTTTACCCCTCGATCATATGGGTTCTGGAGAAAGCTACTTGGGTGTTCAGCTATACAACACGTTGACGAGAAAAAAAGAACCCTTCGTGCCCTTGGAAGCGGGGCGCGTGAAGATGTACGTCTGCGGCGTGACGGTTTATGACCATTGCCACTTGGGGCATGCGCGCGCCGCTATCGTCTTCGACGTGATTCACCGCTATTTCGAGTACCGGGGCTACGAAGTCAACTTCGTGTGCAACTTCACGGACGTGGACGACAAGATCATCGCCCGCGCCAGGCGCCTCAAGGTTCCCATCGGCGAGTTGACCGAAAAGTTTATCCAGGAATACTACACGGACATGGACGCGCTCGGCGTCCGGCGGGCGGACGCCGCCCCGCGCGCTACGGAGAACGTCGCGGGCATGATCGAGATGATCGAGAAGCTCATCGATAAGGGAATCGCCTACGAGATCGCGGGCAACGTCTACTACGACATCGAAAAGTTTGCAGGCTACGGCAAACTCTCCGGCCGCAACACCGAGGAACTGGAAGCCGGCTACCGCATCGAACCGGGCGAGGGCAAGCGCAACCCGCTCGATTTCGCTCTCTGGAAGGCGGCGAAGCCCGGCGAGCCCGAGTGGGAAAGCCCGTGGGGAATGGGCCGCCCCGGCTGGCACATCGAGTGCTCCGTCATGTCGAGCCGCTACCTGGGCGATCGCTTCGACATCCACGGCGGGGGGGAGGATCTGGTGTTCCCCCACCATGAGAACGAGATCGCACAGAGCGAGGGCTGTTTCGGGCACGAGTGGGTGCGCTACTGGGTGCACAACGGCTTCGTGCAGATCAACCACGAGAAGATGAGCAAATCGAAGGGCAATTTCTTCACCATCAAGGCGATCCTCGAGGACCACCCCGCCGAGGTGATCCGCTATTTCCTGCTGGGAACGCACTACAGGCACCCGGTGGATTATTCGGATCAGGTGGTGGCCGAAGCGAGAAAGGGGCTGGACAGGCTCTACAACGTGCGTCTGAGACTCGCGCGAAGCGGCGGGGAGGACACAGGCGGCTGGCGCGAGCGGGTGGAGGAGGCGGCCGCCTCCTTCCGCGCGCAGTTCACGGAAGCGATGGACGATGACTTCAACACCGCGCGCGCCCTGGGCTATCTGTTCGATTTCGCGCGAAGGGTGAACGGCTTCATCAACGAGGCGGGCGCGCTACCCGAATCCGCAGCACAGCCTGCGCGCGAGGTATTCCAAGAAGTGGGCGATGTGCTGGGCCTGTTCGCCCGCTCGCCCGAGGACTGGTTCCGGAGCGCCGCGAGCGTCTCGCCCGCAGAGGGAGAAGAGGACCAAAACGGCGTCCTGCGCGATGAGGAGATAGAAGCGCTGCTGGAACGTCGCTCGCAGGCTCGGGCGAGCAGGGATTTCTCAGAGGCCGACCGGATCCGGGAAGAACTCGCGGCGGCCGGCATCGTTTTGGAAGACGGTCCGGATGGTACTCTCTGGAAGAGACGAGCGCCGTGATGCCTCGGGCGGGCGAGGCCGAAGGTTTCGCGCTCGCCGGGTCTCATCCCATCACCAAAGAGCATAACCCTTGAAGCGCAAACCCGAATACGTTTGCGGCGCACATAGTGTCCTTGCGGCCCTGGAACGCGGGCCGGAGCGCACCCAGCGTCTTTTTATCGCTGAAGGACGCCGGAATCGCCGGGTGGCCGAGGCGGCGCGGCTCGCCGAGTCATGCGGTATCCCCATCGAGGCGCTCGACGCCAGAGGGCTCACGAAAAAAGCCGCCACGGCGCAGCATCAAAACCTCGTTGCGGAGGTTTTCCCCACGCCGCTTCTCTCGCTGGATGACCTCATTGACGCCCAGCCCGAGTCGGCTCCGCCGATTCTGTTGCTCGACGGCGTGCAGGACCCGAGGAATTTCGGCGCGATATTAAGGAGCGCTGCGGCCCTGGGAGCGGGCGGCGTCGTCTGGCCGAAGGATGGCGCCGCGGGCCTTACGCCCGTCGCGGCGAAAGCGGCGTCAGGAGCGCTGGAGGTCGTGCCCCTCGCGCGGGTGACGAACCTGGCCCGCGCCGTCTCTGCGCTCAAGGAGGCGGGCTACTGGGCGCTGGCGGCGGATGCGGGTGGCGAAAAGACGCTGGGCGTCGATGAGTTGCCCCGGCCCTGTTGTCTGGTGATCGGGGCGGAGGGAAGGGGCGTGCGCCCGCTCGTGCTCAAAACTTGCGACGCGCGTGTGCGCATCCCCATCGAGGAGAGCGCGGTGTCTTCGCTGAACGCCTCGGTCGCCGCGGCCATCCTGCTGCATGGGGTGCGCAAGGATCGCGCGGAGGACGAGGGCGTAGCCCGGGTTCAGGCCTCTCCCTCGTGAGCACCTCGATATCCGCGGTCGAATTCGCGATCCCGCGTACTCCTTGCGTTTCGCTCCCTCAAGGGGGATAAAGGGGGTTGACAAGGTGGGCCGGTGGGCCTAATTTAACCCGCCTTTGTTGGCTGGCGTAGCTCAGCTGGTAGAGCAGCTGATTTGTAATCAGCAGGTCGGAGGTTCGAGTCCTCTCGCCAGCTCCACGGCGGGACGCCCCTCCCGGAC
>VXPH01000268.1 GCA_009839615.1 Nitrospinota bacterium | reverse complement strand
ACACCTTCGCCGGCGAGGGGCTGGCCCTGAGCGCGGACCGCCCGGGCGCGGGGGCGCTGGTTGCGCGGATCGTCGGCGAGACGATAGACGCGCTCACGGCGGCGGGCCGTCGTCTCGTCCAGGAACCGCCGGAAGGCTGATGGGCGGGCTCCGGTATCGTAACGATCCTACTTGCGGACGGTGCCGAAGCTGAATCCCGTGACGAGGTGCTTCTGGATCAGGACGCCGAGGATGACCACCGGTACGGTGATGACGGTTCCTATCGCCGCCTGCGGTCCGTAGAGCCTGCCCTCCATCGCGCTCTGGAACTTGTTGAGCAGGATGGGCAGCGTGATGACTCTCGGCTGGGTGAGCGTCAGTGCGAGCAGGAACTCGCTCCAGTTCAGGATGAAGATAAAGAGAAAAGTGACCACCATGCCGGGCGCGACCAGGGGCATAACCACGCGGCGCAGCGTGTAGATGCGGCCCGCGCCCATAATTTGCGCGGCGTGTTCGATGGTCTTGGGGATCTCCTCGATGAAGTTCAGCATCATCCAGATGACGAACGGCAGCGTGGTCGCGATATAGAGGAGGCACAGGCCGGTGTAGGAATCGATCAGGCTGAACCGGTAGTTGAGAACCGTCTGGGTCGCGAACGGAATCAGGATGGCGTAGTACATCACGACGGGAATCGCGATGATGATGGGCGGGACCATGCGGATGGTCAGGATCATGTAGCGGAAATACTTCCCGCCCACGTTGTAGCGCGATATCGAGTAGGCCAGGAACGTGCCCAGCAGGAGAGCGAGCAGCGCGCTGGTGGAGGAGACGACCATCGAATCGCGCACCGCCCCCCAGATCGTGAAGACATGCTCGAGAACATCGCGGTCGACGCGATCGCCTTGTCCGAACAAGCTGAAAATCAGCCGGTAGTTGTCCAGGGTGGGTTCGTATCCCCCGCCGATGAAACTCGGGAACCAGTTCGGCGGCCAGGCCAGCCAGTCGCCCGAATCCTTGAAGGAAGTCGATATCATCCAGAATATCGGGAACATGACCATGAGCGCCCAGAGCAGAAGCGCGGCGTGGCGGAACCAGAAGAAGAGGTTGTAGCGCTTGGCGAAGGACATCTCCGCGCGCCTGCTGGCCTCGTTCGCCATCTCATTCCCCCCTCTCGGGCGATGGACCGCTCCCGCACGAGCAGATAAATCCTATAATTTATCCGCTCGTGGGTCGAGCCACGCAGGCGCAGCCCGCTCATTTCGCGCCACTTCCGCCTTGAGCGACAGGGCGTTCTTCGCCTCCCCAGCGGCCTTCCTGCCCGTTTCTTTTTCGTTCACCCCGTTGATGAACCTCACGTCGGTGATCACGTCCGCCAGATGATGGAAGCCGCGTAGCCGGGGCGACGCTGATCCGCCAGGTCCAGACCCTGAAAGATGCCCGGGAGGCGGCGGCGAGCCGTCATCTCGTCCAGGAACCGCCGGAAGGCTGATGGGCGGGTGAACGCCGCCGTACGCCACGCCGACCCGCATTTCCCCGCATTTGCCGTAGTCGTCCTGAAGGGACGCTCCCGTAGGATTTCATGCGGGTGGACCCTGCGGGGCGCCGCGTCTCTCACTGCCTTTGACGGAGGCGGGCCGGGTGGGAGCCCGTATCGCTCGCAGCCATTCCGGCGCAATCGGAGTCGATGAGGTGAAGAAATTTCTCGAGGATTTTCAAATGGGCGGTCGCGGTGTGGGCGACGAGTCGCTCGCGGCTTTCAACCAGAGCGGGATGTATGTGAGAGGCGGGAATCGTGGATTGGCGGGAATTTCCGAAAAATTCGATAAATATCGATAAATTCACGGGGTTTTTCGATAAATTTCCGAAAGGCATGTTCCTGACAACTGATTGTAATCAAAAGGGTTATCATGCAAATATGAGTGAAAAGCACTCAGATTCAGCTTCAAAAAAGTTTTTGCCTCCCGCGCATTTCCCCGCAACTGCCCGCGTTTGCGCGATGGGCTACTTGCGGATGGTGCCGAAGCTGAATCCCGTGATGAGGTGTTTCTGGATCAGGACGCCGAGGATGACCACCGGTACGGTGATGACGGTTCCTATCGCCGCCTGCGGTCCGTAGAGCCTGCCCTCCATCGCGCTCTGGAACTTGTTGAGCAGGATGGGCAGCGTGATGACTCTCGGCTGGGTGAGCGTCAGTGCGAGCAGGAACTCGCTCCAGTTCAGGATGAAGATAAAGAGAAAAGTGACCACCATGCCGGGCGCGACCAGGGGCATAACCACGCGGCGCAGCGTGTAGATGCGGCCCGCGCCCATAATTTGCGCGGCGTGTTCGATGGTCTTGGGGATCTCCTCGATGAAGTTCAGCATCATCCAGATGACGAACGGCAGCGTGGTCGCGATATAGAGGAGGCACAGGCCGGTGTAGGAATCGATCAGGCTGAACCGGTAGTTGAGAACCGTCTGGGTCGCGAACGGAATCAGGATGGCGTAGTACATCACGACGGGAATCGCGATGATGATGGGCGGGACCATGCGGATGGTCAGGATCATGTAGCGGAAATACTTCCCGCCCACGTTGAAGCGCGATATCGAGTAGGCCAGGAACGTGCCCAGCAGGAGCGCGATCAGCGCGCTGATGGAGGAGACGACCATCGAATCGCGCACCGCCCCCCAGATCGTGAAAGCCTGTTCGGCGTATTCGCGGCTGAGGCCTTCGCCGTGGCCGACCACGCTGAAAATCTGCCGGTAGTTGTGCATGGTGGGTTCGTATCCCCCGCCGATGAAGCTCGGGAACCAGTTCGGCGGCCAGGCCACCCAGTCGCCCGAATCCTTGAAGGAAGTCGAAACCATCCAGAATATCGGGAACATGATCATCGCCGCCCAGCATATCAGTGCGGCATGGCGGAACCAGAAGAAGAGGTTGTAGCGCTTGGCGAAGGACATCTCCGCGCGCGCGCCTGCGTCGTTCGTCATCCCATTCGCTCCTCTTCGACGATGGAACGTTCCCGCACGAGCAGATAAATGCCATAGAAGATGAGTGCTCCGAACATGAAGAGCAACAGAATCGAGGCGGCCGCACCGAAGCTGTACTTGTTGAACTGCCAGACCTGCCGCCAGAGGAAGAACGCGATGGTCTCGGTCGAGGTGCCCGGCCCGCCGAAGGTGAGCAGCACGGACAGATCGAAGAGTTTGAGCGCCTCCATCGAGCGAATGATGACGGCAATCATGATCGCGGGTTTCAGCAGCGGGAAATGGACTTTCCAGAATATCTGCCACCTGCTTGCTCCCAGAACGCGCGCGGCGTTGGTGAGTTGCTGCGGGAGCGCGGCGAAGCCCGAGAGGAAAATCAGAAACGTGAGCGACGTCCACTGCCATACGTCGGCGAGGATGATCGCCCACTGCGCGGCAATGGGGTGCGAGAGCCAGCGGATGCGCGGGTTGATTCCCATGGCTTCGGTAATCGGAGACAGAATCTGGTTGAGGGGACCCGAGTCGATGTAGATCATGGAAAAGTTGTAACCACCCACGACCGGCACCACCATCATGGGAACCAGGAAAATCGTGATGTAGATACGCCTGCCGCGGAATTGCTTGTAGGCCAGCATGGCGAGTAGAAAACCGAAGAGAAGCTCGAGCATGACCGCCGTTCCCGCGAAGTAGAAAGTCCGCCCGAGCGCCCACCAAAAATCTTCAGTCGTGAGGACGCGGACGTAGTTCAACAAGCCGTGAAAGTAGGCCTGCTCGAAGGGCCGGTTGGCGCGCCATTTGAGAAGACTGATGTAGATGGTGAGAATAAAAGGGACGGCCAGAAGCAGGAGGAAGGTCGCCTCCACCATGATGAACGGAATCAGGCGGAACACCTTCTCCTGGGAGAGCCAGGCGGAGAGACTCTTGCGTTCTTTTACTGTTGCTTGGGCCATTGTTTCTTCGTCTTAACTCGAGTCAAAGCGTATCGCGCGGGGCGCCAGCCCCGGCGGGTAAAGGCCGGGGCTGGTGCTCTTGTGCGCGGTGTCTAGTTGGTCGGCGCGAACTTGTCGATATAAGCGCCGCTGGCGACGCTCGCTCTCCAAGCCGCGATCTGCTCTTTCCGGCCGATGTCGTCCGTGATGTTGTTCCAGCCCTTCTCGACGTTCTTCGCCGCCTGCTCGGCGGAGATGTTGCCCTGCATCACCTGCGCCATGTTCTTGTCGAGCACGTTGAAGTACTCATAGTTACCCTCGATCATGAGCAGGGAAATGGCGTTTTTCGCGTTCTTCATCGTCATCTTGACGAAGGGTTCCGTGTGCTTGGCGAGCACGGCCTTGTTCGTCAGGTTCGACATGCGCATCGGATCCCAGAAGCCCGCGGGATCGGCGATGGCGATGTCGCCCTGGGTCGGGCCCGTGAACCACTGGATGAAGTAGTAGGCGAGCTCGGGGTGTTTGCTGTGCGCGTTCACCATGTAGCCGGTGCCGGCCGCCTGCGGAGCGCGTCGCACCATCTTGCCGCTCGCGCCTTTCACGGCGGGAACGGGGCAAGCCAGCTGCTTACCGCTGATCTTGCTCTTCGGGTTGCGGTTGGCATAGCCCATCGCCGAGGGGAAGGACATGAACGAGAAGGCCCGTCCGCTACCCCAGTGGGGATACAACTGCGGCGTTCCCCAGCCCTGCACGTCGGGCGGCATGTACTTGACGATCGAGGTGAACTCCTTGATCGCCCGGATGCCGTTCGGCGTGTTGATGAGGGGCTTCATGTTCTTGTCGAACAGCAGTCCGCCCATATAGGCCGGGAAATGCCTGTAGGAGAAGTTGATGCTCCGGTAGGCCTGCGCACCGTAGAGCGGCTGGTCAAACTTCATGCCCCAGCGGGTCTGGCCCTTTTTCGTGTGGAAGAACTTGGCCATCTGTTCCCACTCTGCCATCGTGTCGGGACACCCGGGAGCCTTGCCGAACTTGGCCTTGTACTCCTTCGCGGCCGCCTTCATGACGTCCGAGCGCAGGAACAAGGCGATGTGGTCGCCGTCGAGGATGAACCAGTAGGTTTTCCCCTTGTAACTCTGCTGCGCCAGGAGCCCTGAGTCGATGCCCGTGAAATCGGGTTTCCCCTTGGCCATGTAGGCGTCGAGCGGCTGAAGCGTGCCTGCGCCCACGGCGTCGGGAATGACGTAGGGGAAGTGGTTGATGACGTCGTACTGCCCCGTTTTCGCCACGGCTTCAGCCATGATTTTGGCGGGAATGTCGGTGTAGCCGTACTGGATGGAGCCCATGTCGACGCTGGTGAGCTTCTTCCACTGTCTCAGGTATTTCGGCTGGGAGTTCTTGAAGAGCGAAATCAGAAGCATCGTCTGTTTCGGGTTCTTCAGATTATGCTTCTTGATGTACGCTTTCGCTCCGTTGATGGCGCGCTCCTCGACCGTCTTGCCGGGGTGCACCATCATAGCGGCGATGGCCGTCGAGGCCGCGAAGACCGTGACGCCCATCAGAATGAGTGTTGCGAGAATAATTCTCTTCATCTCGATTCCTCCTCCCTCCGAGTTAGGAATGGCGATGCCTTGCCTGCAAATCGCCGAGGTCGAACACAAAACTACTTGTTTCAGCAGCTTCCATCTCCTGAACGGTGTTGCAACTTTCATGTGATGCGGCGTGTTCCGTACTCTTGTCTATTCCACCTCCGGGTGGGGCATAGCGTCATTCCAGCCGCCCACCGCTCTGTGCGTCGAAAAAGTGCATGCCGCCCGGTTGAAAGCTGAATCGGATATTATCGCCGGGGCTGAACTCGCGCTCGGCGTCGACTTTGGCCACCAAAAATTCCTCATCACCGCAGGAGAAAAACACCAGCGTTTCGTCTCCCAGCGGTTCGATGAGTCTGACCTCCGCAGCCGCGCCTTCATCCCCGATGGTCACGTTCTCGGAGCGCACTCCGAGGTTTACCTCTTTCCCAATGGAAGAACCGGGCACGGCGTCCTGTGCGAAGTCCATCTCGAAATGCTCAGAGACGAACTTGGGCGAACCTCCGTTCTCGATGCGCCCCGGAATGATGTTCATCGTCGGCTGGCCGAAGAACGTGCCGACGAACTGGTTTGTTGGTTTTCTGTATATGCCGAGCGGGGTGTCGATCTGCTGCACGTAACCGCTGTCCATGACCATGATGCGGTCCGCCATCGTCATGGCCTCGGCCTGATCGTGGGTGACGTAGACGAAGGTGGATTTGAGCTCCTCGTGCAAGCGCTTGAGCTCGGTGCGCATCTCGATGCGCAGCTTGGCGTCCAGGCTGGAGAGCGGCTCGTCCATGAGCAGGACTTGGGGCTCGGTGATGATCGTTCGCGCCAGGGCCACCCGCTGCGCCTCGCCGCCGGAGCACTGGGCGGGTTTTTTAGCGAGCAGGTGGGATATCTTCATGGTTGTGGCGACTTTCGATACCCGCTCTTTCACCTCTGCATCTGCGGTCTTGTCCACACGCAGACCGAAGGCGATGTTCTCGAAGACGGTCATGTGGGGGAACAGGGCGAGGTCCTGGAACACCATCCCCAGGCCGCGGTCACCGGGTTCGAGATGGTTCACCACGCGCTCGCCGATCAACATCGTGCCGCTCGTGGGTTCCTCGAATCCGGAGATCATGTTGAGCGTGGTGGTTTTTCCGCAGCCGGAAGGCCCCACCACCACCATGAATTCGCCGTCACTCACCTCGAGGTCGACCCCTGCCACTGCGGTGACGGTCTCACCGAATTTTTTAACCAGGTTTTGGAGCGAAATGGAAGCCACCGCAATCTTCCCCTTCAAATTGGATGGTCAATAGACAACGCACTGAATCACTTGAACGATGCGCCTGATTTTTCTTTATATCCCCATTATGCACTTGTTTGTTCTGATTATCAAATTCTTCATATTTTATATGTGTTTGTAAAGTCCACTTGGCGGAGGGAGAACTTCGGGTTTCAAATCCAGCGGACTCATGAACCCAAGGAGATGCAGGCATGCGCCAAATGGTTTTCTCTCGCTGGTTCATCAGAACGCTTTATTGAATGACCAGGCACAAAATGGCTTCGGCATGAGTATGTGTGGCAAGTCTTCATTTTCCCCTTGTTGAATTTATCTGCATAATTGATTAGTAGAACTATGCCTCGTTCAAACCAAATGGATATCCGGAATGACGGCGGGGGCGACATTGGCGCAAAAGATTCTCATCATCGAAGACGAGTCCGATATTCGTGAGCTTCTTACTTACAACCTCGACCGCGAGGGATTCGACGTAGTGGGAGCGGCCAACGGCGAAGAAGCCTTTATGGCGCTCAAGAGTGAATCGGTTCAACTGGTTGTTCTCGATCTGATGCTTCCTGACGTTTCCGGCCTCGAGATTTGCCGCTTCATCCGGCGCGATTCCAACCTGAGCCGGCTCCCCGTCATCATGCTGACCGCCAAGGGCGAAGAAGTGGATCGCATCGTCGGCTTCGAGTTGGGCGCGGATGACTACGTGACGAAACCCTTCAACATCCGGGAGATGATCCTGCGGGTGAAGGCGGTGCTGGCGCGATCGAAAACGACGCCGGTTGCGGGCAAAGCGCTCAGGCGCGGGCCGCTCACCATCGACCCCGAGCAATACGAAGCGACGTTGGATGGGCGCCAACTCTCCTTGACGGCGACGGAATTCCGCCTCCTGCACCACCTGGCGGCCCACCCGGGGCATGCTCGTAATCGCGATGAATTGCTCGACATCATCTGGGGGGAAGACAAATTCGTCACCCCCCGCACCGTGGACACGTATATCCGCCGCCTCCGGGAGAAACTCGGCACGGCGGGGAACATGATCCAGACGCTTCGGGGTGTGGGGTACCGGTTCAAGAAGGTGTCCGAAGAATAGTTCCTTCTGTCACCCGGAGGAGACCCGCGTATGCGCAGATCCTTCTACAAGAAGCTGACGGCGAGCTATCTGGTGGTCATCACCGTAGTGTTCACGGCGGGGATGATCTATCTCCATTTCGGCCTCTCCGCCCAGTTGATGGAGCAAGCGGAGGAGAACCTCGCCCGCAACGCGCGCCTCGCCCGTCTCCAGTTGGTTTCCTCGACTTCCAAGGATTCGCCAAGTTATCGATTGGGTGAACTCGCCGATGAGATCGACCGAGCGCTAGGCGTGCGTGTGACGGTCATATCCGCCGAGGGGCGTTTGCTCGCGGATTCCGGCCTCGCTCCCGGCGCACCAGGGGATGTAGATAGCCGCGCCGACCGGCCCGAGGTCATCGCTGCGAGAGAGAAGGGAATCGGCACGAGTGTTCGGGAGAGCCCGAGGGGTGATGGAGATTGGCTCTATCTGGCCCTGCCGGTAGACGCCGGCCCGATTTCCGGCGGCGTAATTCGCCTGGCCATGAGCTTAAGGGAAATCGAAGAGACGATAGGCGAGATGCGAGGTCTTCTGCTTGTGGCCGGTGCGTTTGCTTTTTTGCTCGCCATCGCGGTCAGTTTCGGAGCCGGCGTGATCGCGCGTCGGGGATTCGATGAAATATACGACGCCGGCGAGAAGATCGCCCGAGGCGATTTCAGCCATCGCATCGCTTCCAGGCGGCAGGATGAGTTGGGTGAACTCGCCCGGACGATGGACCGTCTCGCCTCTGAAGTGGAGGGTCATCTCGATGAGTTGCGCAACGAGCGCGACCGGCTGGAGGCGATTTTGGAGGGAATGGCCGAGGGCGTCATGGTGACGAACGCCTCGGGAGACATCCTTCTCGTGAATTCCGCGTGCCGGGAATTCTTTCCCTCGCTTCCCGAGTTCGAGGATGGCGCGCCGATTCCTCTCGAGGCCGTACGCGCCACCGAGGTGCAGGAAGCGGTGAGGGACATGCTATCGCGCTCCGCCACCCGTTTGGAGCGCGAGGTGGAGGTGCTTCCCGCGCGCACGCTGGCCCTTCAGGCCAAGCGCGCGAGGGCGGAAGGAGAATCAAACCTCGTTCTGGTGTTTCACGACGTCTCCGAGGTCAAGCGACTCGCGGGAGTACGGCGAGAATTCACCGCCAACGTCTCTCATGAATTGCGAACGCCCTTGACGGCGATACAGTGGGCCGCCCAGACGCTCGAGGTGACGGCGGGCTCCGACCCTGAAGCGACGCGCCGGTTCGCCTCGACCATCAACCGGCACGCCCGGCGTCTCTCGGCCTTGGTCGAGGACCTGCTCGAACTCGGAAGGATAGAATCCAAGGAAGAGCACGTCCGTCTCCAGGAAGTTTCCATTCGGAGCGCAATGGACTCGGCCGCCCATACCCTGGCGTCCGTCGTCGAGAAAAGGGGCGTTCGCTTGGATATGGAAATTCCCAAGGAGGCCGACCGCGTCCGGGCGGACCCGGCGGCACTGGAGCGGATTCTGATCAATCTGGCCGAAAACGGGGTGAACCACAGTTCCGAGGGCAGCGAGATCACCGTTTCGGGGCATCTGCGAGAAGACGGCTTCGTCGAGGTTTCGGTGGCTGACCAGGGGGAGGGAATTCCCCCCGAGCATCTTCCCAGGATATTCGAGCGCTTCTACCGGGTGGATTCGGCCCGCTCCCGGGAGAACGGGGGAACCGGCCTGGGGCTCTCCATCGTGAAGCATCTGGTTCAGGAAATGGGTGGGGACGTCTGGGTCGAGAGCGCGCCGGGCCGGGGTTCCACCTTCCGCTTCACCGTTCCCACGCCCTGAGTGGGTCAAACATCCCCCTCTTGTTGGGGTTCTTTGTTTTTGTTCATGTCCGCTCTATCGGGAGTGATTCTGAACCTTTTCAATAGGTTATGGAAAGACGAATTTTTGACGCCTGGAATTGTCCCAAAAGTCATGTGATTTTCATCTTTTCGTAACATTCCCGGCTCCTATTTTCTCTATATTCCGACTTCGTTCGGAGAGCAGTCGCGGGATTGAGTGGCTACACTCACGGTTGCCGAAGCGCACCCCCGGAAGAGGCGACGGGATGCTCCGGGCGCTGATGCAAGCAGTCCATGGGGAATGTGGGGAAGGTCAAGATTCGTCAGTCAGAAGGTGGGGAGCGCCCGTGTCGCGGTATGTTCACCTGTTTGTCACCGGAATGTAACAAAGTCTTTCGTTTTTTCCTGTAGTTTCAATCCACCTAAAGGAGGAAGTCAGAATGAGCAGGTTCTCGAAGATTTGCGGTTTGGTCGTAGTGGCTGCGTTTTGCCTCGCGCTCGTAGCGCAGCCCGCCGGCGCGACCCTGATGGTGGACAAGAAATTACCCGCCTACAAGGCTACGAGCGGCGTTTCCGGGAACGTGAAGTCCGTCGGATCGGATACGCTGAACAACCTCATGACGCTCTGGGCCGAAGGCTTCAGGCGCTCCTACCCGGACGTGAAGATCGAGATCGAGGGCAAAGGCTCCTCCACGGCTCCTCCGGCGCTTATCGCCGGCACCTCAAACTTCGGTCCGATGTCGCGCGCCATGAAATCCAAGGAAGTGGATGCTTTCGAGAAGAAGTTCGGATACAAGCCGGGTCGCATCCGCGTCGGCGTTGACGCCCTGGCCGTATTCACGAACAAGGACAACCCCCTCAAATGCCTGAGCCTCGCGCAGGTCGACGCCATCTTCTCGAAGACCCGCAAGGGCGGCATGAGGTCCGACGTCGCCACGTGGGGTCAGGTCGGCCTCAAGGGCATGTGGACCAGCAAGCCGATTTCCGTGTATGGCCGTAACTCGGCTTCCGGCACGTACGGCTACTTCAAGAAAGTGGCCCTCTACAAGGGCGACTTCAAAGACTCCGTGAAAGAGCAGCCGGGTTCCTCGGCGGTGGTGCAGGGCGTGGCATCTGATAAGTTCGCCATCGGCTACTCGGGCATCGGCTACAAGACCGCCGACGTCATTGCGCTTCCTGTCTCCAAGAAGACCGGCCGCAAGTGCCACGGCCCTGCAGCCGAGAACGCCTATTCGGGCGACTACCCGATCGCGCGCTTCCTCTACATCTACGTCAACAAGAACCCGAACCAGGTGCTCGACCCCCTGAGAGCCCAGTTCGTGAAATACATCTTCTCGAAAGAAGGTCAGCAGGCCGTCATCAAGGCAGGGTTTTTCCCCGTGAACGCGGCCATCGCCAAGCAGGACCTCGGCGCTCTCGGCATGGCATTGGGCAGCAACTAGTTTTCCGGTGCAGTACAGCGGCGGGTACGGCGGACCGGATTCACCGTTCCCCCGCTTTTTAAGACGAGAGATATGAGCGAAAGCCGGGTTTCAGACGAAAAGAATAATGAACAGAACAGGCCGGGCCGGACACGCGACCTGAGCGCCAGGCAATCCGTCCGCATCATCGACAAGATCGCCACGAACGTGATCACCGTCGGCGGGCTTTTCGTGATCCTGGCCGTTCTGGGAATCATGGCGTTCCTCGTCGCGGTGGCCTTGCCGCTGTTCGCCGGAGAAACGATAACCGGTTCGGGTGCCTTCCGGGTCGCCGCGCCCAGAAGCGATCTCTTAAGCGTCGAGGTGGATGACTACAACACCATCGCCGTCCTGGTTTCGAAAGACGGCGTGTTGACGCCCGTCCACGCATCGACAGGAAAACCGCTCACTCCGCTGAAGCTCGATTTCGAGGGCGCTGAGGCGAGCGCTTTCGGACGCACGCTCAAGGGCGGAAACGTCGCCTTCGGCTTCCCCGACGGGACGGTGCGGTTCGGCAAGATCGCCTTCCGCACGCAGGTGTTGCCCGCCGAAAGGGCGCCCGAAGGTCTTACGAAGATCAACGAACGCGACCTCACCGACGGAAAAGTCGTCTTCTCGAAAATTCCCGGTGACCAGGTACGAAAAATCTGGGTGGAGACGGAACTCAAGGAGCCGAAGGAGATTGCGCCCGTGGGCACGCCCATCGTGAAACTCGACTACAAGGTGGGCGGGACTCCCGAGCGCCCGAGCATTTCTTTCGCCACGGTGGACGCCAAGGGCGTGGCGCGCCTGAGCCTGACGGAGACCAAGGTCAATCTCCTGACGGGCCAGACTACTTCATCTGTGGAGAGCGTGGTTCTGCCCGATCTGCCCCGGCAGGCGCGCATCGTCGACATACTCCTCACGGAAAAAGCCGACAAGGTGTACATCGGCGTCGAGAAAGGGTTCCTGCTTCGCTACGACACCAGGGACTTCGAGGCCATCTCCCTCGTGGAAAAGCGTGATCTCCTGCCCATGGACGAAAAATTGACGGTGTTCAAGGCCCTGATCGGCGAGGAATCCATCGTCGTGGGTGGCTCCAAGGGATCTTTAAGCATCTTTTTCCAGGCGCGCCTGCCGGGCGCCGCCACCTCGGACGGACTGGTACTGGTGCGCGGGCATGAACTGGAGAGACACGCTGCGAGCGTTTCGGGCTTTTCCACCTCCCAGCGGAGCCGGATGTTCACCACGATGGATTCAGGCGGGAATATCTGGCTTCGCCATGCGACGAGCGAGTCGACGCTGTTGCGCTTCAAAATGAAGGACATGATCGGCCCGAGGCGCTTCATCCGCCTCTCCCCGCGCGATGACGCAATTGTCGCTACAGACGAGAAGGGCGTGGTGAATTTCTGGAAATTCGAGGCTGAACACCCCGAGACGACCTTCCAGACGCTGTTCGGCAAAGTCTGGTACGAAAGCTATCCCAAGCCCGAGTATACGTGGCAATCCTCCTCGGGAGACGATGCGTTCGAGGAGAAGATTTCCCTCATCCCCCTGATATTCGGGACCATCAAGGGAACGGTCTACTCTCTCATCTTCGCGATACCCATCGCGGTTCTGGGCGCCATTTTCACATCCGAGTTCATCGGCCCGGCAGTCCGCTCCGTCGTGAAGCCGGCGATGGAGATGATGGCCTCGCTGCCCTCGGTCGTCCTCGGTTTCGTGGCCGCCCTGATTCTGGCGCCCATCGTGGAGACGTGGATAGCCGCGGTCTTGCTCTCGTTCATGCTGATTCCGTTACTGCTGTTGCTTTCGGCGTATTTATGGCAGGTGATGCCGCCCCGGGTCTCCCTCCCTCTTTCGGGATTTCCCAAGCTGGGCCTTGTGTTCTTCGTGATCATCCTGGGTTCGTTGCTTGGTTACTTCATCGGTCCTGGGTTCGAAAGACTTTTGTTCGGTGGCGACTTCAAGGCCTGGGCGAACGGAAACATCGGCATAGCGACGCCGATGTTGTTCATCATTTTCTATCCCGTATCATTCTTGCTCATTGCTTTCGCCTCCGAGCGGGTTTTGGGATATGGATGGAGACAAAAACTCAGGCAAATGGCTCATTCGCGGGGCGCGCTCTACGAGCTTCTTCGCTGGAGCGGTACGCTGGTCGCCGCCGGAGTGCTTAGCTGGGTGACGGCTGTGGTGCTCACGGCGCTTGGTCTGGACGCGCGCGGCGGGGTCATCGACACATACGTCCAGCGCAACTCCCTCGTCGTGGGTTTTGCGATGGGCTTTGCCGTCATCCCGATCATCTACACCATCGCCGAAGACGCGCTCAATTCCGTACCGAGCCACCTCAAGGCGGCAAGCCTGGCCTGCGGCGCAACGCCCTGGCAGACGGCCCTTTGGGTTATCCTGCCCACGGCCGCCAGCGGTATTTTCGCCGCCGTGATGATCGGAATGGGCCGCGCGGTGGGCGAAACGATGATCGTCGTCATGGCGGCGGGCAACACCCCTGTTCTGGACTGGAACATTTTCTCGGGACTCAGGGCGCTTTCGGCGAACATCGCGGTGGAGTTGCCGGAAGCCGTCAAGGACGGGACGCTCTACCGGGTGCTGTTCCTGGCGGCCCTCGTTCTCTTCGGGATGACGTTCGTCGTCAATACGATTGCAGAGGTGGTTCGCCTGCGCTTCCGCAAGCGCGCTTCGCAGTTGTGAGGATGGGATGAAGGCGAAAGAGCCAAAGAAGCCAAAAGAAAAAAGAGAAGAGGAAATACCAAGCCTGGAAGATGACTTGGGTAACCATAGTGCGCTCCCGCCCGTAGTGGCGCCGACCGCCGAAGCGGAACAAAGCCCGCCCGGCAGGACGGGTCTTCGCGCATCGATTGATTTCAAGGCCAGGGGCGAGCCTTTCGTCTGGGTCATGGGAGGCGCGCTCGCCCTGGGTGTCCTGATGATCATCGGTTTCCTCGCGCTCGTCCTGTGGAACGGCATCGTGACGTTCTATCCAGGACCCGTCGAAGTGGTGACGCTCAAGAACGGCCAACGCATCGCCGGCGAGCCTTTTCGCTCGGAGAGTTTCCGGCCATCCGAAGAACAGTTGAAGGGGCTCGATACGGAATCCCGGCGCACCATTCAGGCGTCAGGCGGATTTGCGCATCGAACGCTTTACCGTATCGGAAATTTCGACATTTACAACGAGGACTTCAAGTGGGCGGTGGCGCATCAGGTCGCCAGGACCGAGGCGCCGCCCGGCATATTCTTCGTCGAGCGCAGGGAGTGGGGGCCTTTCATCGGCTTCATCAAATCCTTGACGCTCGATGGCCGCCGGATCCCGGGAGAAGAGATTTCTCTGGATGCGTTGTACGCGGCCCACGATGAGGCGGTCGACCGCAGGGAAGCTGTTCGCTCCATCGAAGTGGATGAGATAGGCGCCATCAACTACTACATCGAGGAAGATCGGCTCGCCATGCGGCGTACCGAACTGGATTATGGGAAGAAGAGTGCGGAGTATCGCGCCGAGGAGGAGAAGTTCGAACGCCGGACGAAGGAGAGGCGGGCCGGATTCGCGATGCTCAAGAAAAGAATCGCCGCGATCAACAAAGAGGATGCGAAATACAAGATCACCCTCAGCGAGATCGGCGGCCGCGAGAAAGTTCTCAGGCTTTCCGATATCGTCCGCATCTACCCGGCGAACAACCTTTCGTTCTTCGGCAAGATTGGCGTCTATTTCTCCCGGTGGGGGGAGTTTCTGACCGACGACCCGCGCGAGGCGAATACCGAAGGCGGCGTCTTGCCGGCGATATTCGGCACCGTCATGATGACGCTGCTCATGGTCGTCTTCGTCGCCCCGTTCGGCGTGGTCACGGCCCTTTATCTGCGTGAATACGCCAAGCAGGGGACTCTGGTTTCCATCGTGCGCATCTGCGTGAACAACCTCGCGGGCGTGCCCTCCATCGTCTACGGGGTGTTCGGCCTGGGGTTTTTCGCCTACACCATCGGGGTGAGAATCGACCAGTTGTTCTATCCTGAAAGGCTCCCCAACCCGACGTTCGGCACGGGCGGCCTTCTGTGGGCGTCCCTGACGCTCGCGCTCCTCACCGTACCCGTGGTGATCGTGGCGACCGAGGAGGCGCTCGCCGCCGTTCCCCGCTCCATGCGGGAGGGTTCTCTCGCCTGCGGCGCCTCGAAATGGCAAACCATCCGGAACATCGTTCTGCCCCAGGCCATGCCGGGTATTATGACCGGCCTCATCCTGGCGATGGCGCGTGGCGCGGGCGAAGTGGCGCCTCTCATGCTCGTGGGGGTGGTGAAGCTCGCGCCCGAGCTTCCCTTCGACACTTTCTTCCCGTTCCTGCACCCGGAGAGGAGCTTCATGCATCTGGGTTTCCATATCTACGACGTGGGATTCCAGTCGCGGAACTCAGAAGCCGGAAAGCCGATGGTTTTCGTCACGACGCTTTTACTGATCACGATCATCGCTCTCATGAACGCTTTCGCCATCATGATCCGAAACCGCCTTCGCCGGAAGTTCGTGGAAGGCCAATTCTAGTGGAGACGTATTAAAATGGTGTCCAACGCGGGAGTAGTCGAGCAGGAAGCCGAATTCGAAACGACGGCATACCACCCCGTCGAAAGCGAACTCGGCACCGTGATCGACGTCGAGAACTTCAGCCTGTGGTACGGACAGAAACAGGCTTTGTTCGACAACACCCTGAAGATCCAGAAAGAACTCGTCACCGCCCTGATCGGCCCTTCGGGCTGCGGGAAATCCACGCTCCTTCGCTCGTTCAACCGCATGAACGACCTGATAGACGGCATCCGCCGGGACGGGACCATCGCTATCGAGGGAACCGATATTCACGATCCGCGCGTGGAGGTCATCGAGCTTCGCAAGCGCCTCGGCATGGTGTTCCAGAAACCCAATCCCTTCCCGATGTCGATATTCGAGAACGTGGTCTATCCCCTGCGGGTGGACGGCATTCGCGACAAGCGCGTGCTGGAGGAAACATGCGAACGCACCCTTCGCGACGCCGCGCTCTGGGACGAGGTGTCCGACCGGCTCCAGGACAACGCGCTCGGCCTCTCGGGCGGGCAGCAACAGCGATTGTGCATCGCCCGGGCCATTGCGTCGGAGCCGGAGATCATCCTGATGGACGAGCCATGTTCGGCGCTCGACCCGATCGCCACGGCCCGCATCGAGGATCTGATCGCGCAGCTCAAGGAGCATTTCTCCATCGTCATCGTGACGCACAACATGCAGCAGGCCGCCCGCGTATCGGACAACACGGCCTTCATGTTCCTGGGTCGATTGATCGAGTATGGGGAAACGAAGAAGATATTCATGAATCCCATGAACGTTCGCACATCCGATTACATCACCGGCCGGTTCGGATAGGCCGCCGTAGGAGATTCGGCATGGCACTCACGAGCGGAAAAGCACACACTAGTTCGGAATTCGAGAACGAACTCCAGGAACTTCGCCGCCTGATTCTGGAATTGGGCGCCAAGGTGGAGTCGATGATGGCGAAGAGCATCGAAAGCCTCACCCGGCGTGACTCCGATATTGCTCAGACCGTCATCGAAAGCGATCAGGAAGTCAATCAACTCGAAGTCGACGTGAACGAGCTTAGCCTGCAGGTGATGGCGCTCAGGCAGCCGACGTCGGTGGACCTGCGCTTCATCACGACGGGTGTGAAAATCGCCTCCGACCTCGAACGGGTGGGCGATCTGGCCGTCAACGTATGCGAGCGGGCGCTGGAACTGAACGAAGAGCCTCCGCTCAAGCCCTATATCGAACTGCCCCGAATGGCAAGTTCTTCGAGCCAGATGCTGCGCGAGAGCCTCGACAGCTTCATCAAGGAAGACGTCGTCCTGGCGCGCAAGGTCATGGCGAGCGACGACGAGGTGGACGACATGAACGAGGAGTTGTTCCGCGAACTGCTGACCTACATGCTGGACAACCCGCGCAACATCAGCCGCGCGACCCGCCTGACGTTCATCTCGAAATACTTCGAGAGAATCGCCGATCATGCGACGAACATCGCTGAGGCCGTTCTCTTCATGGTCGAAGGCAGAAACCCGAGGCGTGAACTCGTTTAATCCCTGTCATCGCCGCGCAGCCGCATCCCCGGCCCTGTGTGGTTCGTGTTTACTTCCTTTCGCTCAACCTGCGATTCCCAGCCTCGATTTCAGGAGCTCGTAGTTCGAAGGGTCCATTTCCAGTTCCTTGCGGTTGATGGCGCGTGCGAGCTCGCTCACGGCGTCGTTGTAGGGAGTGGGAATCCCGAGTTCCTTTCCCTTTCGTGAAACGAGGCCGTTGATGAATTCGATTTCGTTCTTGCGGCCCTTGATGTGGTCGTGAATGGGCGCGGTGCGGGCGCGGGGGCCGGTGTGGCCCGTCATGGTCGTGAGGGCGTTCAGCAGCACCTTGTCCTCATCACCCGCGAAATCATCCGCGTTCAGTCCGAACACGGGCTCGATGTTGATTCCCATCGCCGTGCCCACCGCCACGGTCTCCTTGCCGAGACTCACCGCAATGTCGAAGATACCGGGGAGCTTCGCGACTTCTCTGTTGTGCAGGCCGATGAGTCCCCAGGGCCCCATGCTCATCGAGTTGACGACGAGCTTCGTCCATTTCGTGCCCCGGATGTTGGTGGAGATATCCACCTTGGCGATGCGGCTCAGGATTTTCTGGATTTCCTCCAGACGCGGGGTGATGGAACCGTCCAGTTCGCCCACGGCGAACCAGGTGCCGGTGCGCGGCGTGTTGCGCTGAACGAAACCCGGGGTGAAGATTTCCCCGGAAAGTTCGATGCAGCAGCCTACTATGCGCTCTGCGCCGAGAATGGAGGTCGTTATCTCCTCCTCGTTCATGCTGTTCTGGAGTCCCACCAGCACGCCGCCTGGCTTTAGGTGCGGCGCCATGAGTTCGGCCATCCAGCGCGTGTCGAAAGATTTCACCGCCAGGAGAATGAGGTCGAATTCAGGTTTGGCTGAGGCCAACTCGCACACGTGAAGCGCCTTGACGCGAACCTTGAGGTCAATATCCGGCATCTGGACGTGGATCCCGTCTTTTTTCATCGCTTCTACGTGCGCGGGCCACTGATCCACGATGGTGACGTCATAGCCCGCATCGGTCAGGTCTGCGGCGGCGCTGCTGCCGATGGCTCCGGTTCCGAACACGGCGATCTTATCGAACATCTCTTGCCCTCCCGGGGTTCTTATCCGCTGACGATTCCCGGATGAAACCATATGTAGCACGCCACGCGCCGGTTTCACGACCCCTGCGGATTCGGTTCATCCAGCGTATGCCGCATGGAGGTGTTTTCGTGGACCCGCCCGGCTATTGGTTGACACGCAGATAGCAATCACTAATCATGAAGAGAATCTTAAAAAAAGAAGACAATAACTGCGCGCGGCGTTTTTTACCGCTGGAAAGCGGGCTGTTTTTGGACTCTGCGGAGGGGAGTTGCCTCACTTTTTCGAGTCGGCAATCGGAAAGGGGTCGGCGCATTTACAGTCTCCCAGGCTGCCGCACCGGGTGAAGCAGGAGAATAACCATATGAAATTCTGAGCAAATCAACATCGACCGGAGACCGCATAGAGGAGGAGTGAAGATGATGAAAAAGTTCATGATTTTCGGAATGGCTGTTTGCATGTCGCTTACGCTGATGTCTGGAGACGCGCTTTCGGCCAAGAAAGATCAGCTTCTCATCGGAATGCCCGGAGACCCGACGACGTTCGACCCCCACATCCGGCTCGGGCTTCCCATGCTTCAGTCCTGGCCCCTCGTGTTCGACAACATTCTGGCGCGCGACATCAAGGGGAAAATCATCCCCGCCCTGGCGACGTCATGGCGCTACGTTTCTCCCACGGTGCTGGAGCTCAAGATCCGCAAGGGCGTCAAGTTCCATAACGGGGAGCCCGTCGACGCGAACGCCGTGAAGTACAGTCTCGACAGGCTCTTCGACAAGAAGATCAAAAGCCGAATCCGCAATTTCTACAGGAGTGTCAAAAAAGTCGAGGTGGTCGATTCGCACACCGTGCGCATCCACACCAAACACCCCGACCGCTATCTCCTCTCGCCTCTCGCGGATTTCAGCGCGGTGGTCCCGCCGAAGCATTACGGGAGCAACGAACTCAAACATCTCGCGCGCAAGCCGGTCGGCAGCGGTCCCTACCGCCTCACGAAATGGCGCAAGGGCTCCGAGATGGTGTTCGAGGCCGCCCCGGGGTATTGGGACAAATCCCGCCAGCGCGTGAAGAAGGTGATCGTCAAGGTTATCCCCGAGCCGACGACGCGCGTCTCCGCGCTCGTCTCGGGCGCGGTCGACATGATCAAGGACATTCCGCCCCAGACGGTCCCGATGGCGAAATCGAACCCCGACGTCGACGTGGTCGCAGGCCCCGGCCCCAAGGCGTGCTCGCTCATCATGGTTCTCAAGGACGGCGCTCCCTGGTCCGACGTGCGTGTGCGCCAGGCGGTGAACTACGCCATCGACAAGGACAGCATCATCAAGAACGTGCTTCAAGGTCACGCCACGGCGTCCATGGGAACCGTCGTCGGCCCGAACAGTTTCGGCCACAACCCGGCCCTCAAGCCCTATCCCTACGACGTGGCCAAGGCGAAGAGCCTCATGAAAGCGGCCGGCTTCGAGAAGGGCTTCACTGTTCCGCTGGTCGTTCCCCTGGGGCGTTATCTAAAAGGCGTGCAGGGAGCCGAGGCCATTGCGGGACAGCTCAAGAAGATCAACATCAACGTCAAGGTGAAGCCGCTCGAATACGGCGCCTGGCGCAGGAACAGCCGCTCCAAATGGAAGAAAGGCTACAAGCCCTACTGGAACTACGCCTGCCGCAACGATCTCGCGCTTCACGCGGCCTGGATGTACTCGGGCCTTCTCTACAGCAAATCGACGCACGGCGGCGTGCGGAGCGAGAAGCTCGACAAGATGATCGTGGGCGCCCGCTCCGAGCCGGACGAAGCCAAGCAGGCCGCAAAATACCGGAAGCTCGCCGAATACATCAGGGAACAGGCCTTCTTGGGCTTTTTGTATCACCTCGATGAGATTTCCGGGAAGAAGAAAGCCGTCGACTGGAAGATGCGTTCCACGGGCCTCGTGATCGCAACCGACGCAGGCTGGAAATAAAAGGCGATTCCGCGTTTCACTCCCGGATTTCGTTCAGTGAATCCGGGAGAGGGCGGCGCCTGATGCCCGAATGCGCGGCCTCGGGCGGGCGTAAGGGACAGGGCTCTGGTTTCGCCTTGCAACGGGGGGCGCAATGACGGGATTTATCGTTCGGCGGATGTTTCAGGCCATCGTGCTCATGAAGTTCGTCCTGATATTCGTGTTCCTGCTTTTGCACCTCTCGGGCGACCCGGCCCGGATCATGCTTCCCGACGACGCCACCGAAGAAGACATCGCCGAACTCAGAAACGAAATGGGTCTCGACAAGCCGTTGTTGACGCAGTACCTCATTTTTTTCCGCAACGTCTTGCGCGGGAATTTCGGTGAATCCTTCGAGCACGGAGAATCCGCGCTCAAGGTCGTGCTCGAACACCTGCCTGCGACCATCGAACTCGCTTCGGCGGCGTTCATCATGTCCGTCATCATCGGGCTTCCGTTCGGGTGCATCGCCGCGCTCAAGGAGAACACCGTCTACGACAAGGGCCTGATGTTCGGCGCCGTGCTGGGCCAGGCGGTTCCCGATTTCTGGCTGGGGCTGATGATGATTTTGCTCTTCTCCGTGAAGCTGGGGTGGCTTCCGCCGTTCGGCTACGGGGAGCCGATGCACTTCATCATGCCGACTATCGCCGCAGGCGTTTTTCACACGGCCCGTCTCGCGCGGCTGATGCGCTCCGAGATGTTGGAAGTACTGCGCCAGGACTACATTCTCACGGCGTACTCCAAGGGACTGGCCGAGAAGGTCGTGCTGTTCCAGCACGCGCTCAAGAACTCCGCCATCCCCATCGTCACCATACTCGGCCTTGACCTCGCCCTCACGCTGGGGGGGACCGTCATCACAGAAACCGTGTTCGCCTGGCCCGGCGTGGGGCGGCTCACGGTCGCCGCCATCCACCACCGCGACTACCCCATCGTCCAGGCGGCGGTTTTCCTTCTCGCCCTGGGCTTCGTCGTCATCAATCTGCTGGTGGACATCATCTACACCTACCTCGATCCCAGGATCCAGTACCGATGAGACATGAAGGCGATGAAGTTCTCATGACGGCCGAGGAGTTCCAGCACTTCGACGAGACTCCCTGGTGGCGGCGGCTCGCGCGCTCGCTCCTCTCCACGAAGTCGGCGATGGCGGGCGCCGTGATACTGTTCATCGTGCTGATCGCCGCACTTCTGGCTCCGGTGCTTGCGCCATTGGACCCCACGGCGCAATCCCTCACCCGGGTGATGAAACCGCCCCTATGGGAGGGGGAGGGGCATATCTTCCTCCTTGGCACCGACCACCTGGGGCGCGACCTCCTGAGCCGGTTGATCTACGGGGCGCGGGTATCGCTCATCGTGGGACTCTCCGCGACGCTCATGGCGGGGAGCATCGGCCTCATTCTCGGTATGATGGCGGGCTACTTCGGCGGGCGAGTGGACTATCTGCTCATGCGGCTGGTGGATTTTGTCCTCTCTTTCCCGTTCATTCTGCTGGCCCTGGCTACCATCGCCATTCTGGGGCCGAGCCTTTGGCTGATCGTCGCCTTGATCTCGTTTCGCCAGTGGACGGTATACGCGCGCGTGGTGCGCGGCAACGTTCTCTCGATTCGCGAACAGGAGTTCGTCATCGCTTCGCGCGCCGTCGGGGGGAGCGATTTGCGCCTCATCTTCCGCCACGTTCTGCCCAACGTGCTGGCGCCCGTCATCATCATCGGCTCGCTCTACCTGGGGCGGCTGATCGTCATCGAGGCGGGCCTGAGTTTTCTGGGGCTGGGCGTCCCGCCGCCCACGCCCACCTGGGGCGGGCTCCTGGCCGAAGGTCGTTCTTATCTATATGTCTCGTGGTGGATCGTCACGTTTCCGGGACTCGCCATCACCCTCACCGTGCTGGGAGCCAACCTCGTGGGCGACTGGCTGAGAGACGTCTTGGACCCGCGTCTGAGGACGCGCTAGCGAATACCCGTTCTAATTCAGGAGAAAAGAAATGGCCGAAGACATCATGGAAAACTACGTCGACAAGAACCCCGACGTGCAGGAGCGGTTCCGAAAAGCGGGCGAAATACGCCGCGCGATGGGAATCTACGGCGAAGGCGGGCAGACCACGAGCGATTTTTTGCAGATATCTCCGGCGCACACACAGACCATCATGGAGTATTGCTTCGGCATGGTGTGGGGGCAGTCGGAGAAGCTCGACTTGAAAACGCGCGAGATCATCGTGCTCGCCACCATGGTGGCGCAGGATCTGCCCGGAGAACTGGAGTGGCACGTGCGCTCGGCTCTGAACCTGGGCCTCACGCAGGAAGAGATCATCGAAGCGATCGTGCAGTGTTCCCCCTACGTCGGGCTGCCCAAGACGAACCACGCGCTCCGGGCGGCGAAGCGGGCGTTCGATGCGGTCGAGGGGAAAGAGCCGAGCGATCTGGGGCACTAGGGAGCCGCTGTTTTTCGGGGAGAGGATTATTTCCTTTTAATGATCCCGGGCCATTTCTGATCGGCCGATTTGATGTAGCCGGGGATGTCCTCCTCCCATGTCTGCTGAATGCCCAGGCTGAAGTTCAGGTAGAGCTTGCCGTCCACGATCTTCCAGGCTTCGGGGACGATGCTCGCAATGTAGCCCTGGCTCACGGCGTATGCGCAGTAGCCGCCATACTGAGGGGCGTACTTTTCCGGGTCGGCGCGGAACAGATCGCGGTTTCGCTCGCTCGAGAAATACCATGTCGCGCCCTTCCACTTGTGGGAGAAGGCCTTTTCCCCCTCGACGGGTTTTTTCTCGGTGAAATAGGCCACCGGGTCGTATCCCCGGATGGCGCCGCCCAGCAACGTGGAGTAAACGGGCGTGATGGCTTCCGCCGAGATTGGCAGAGCGAGGAAGAAGGCGATGAGCGAGATGGCGGCGTATGCCTTTATTTTTCGCAAGCTCCGGGGCGTTCGATTCGTTATTCGCATCTATTCAATCATCCTCTGAAAAAGCGGCGGCGGCGTTTCCGGTCAGCCCGTTACGCCTGCTGCGCATTATACCCCAAAGTCATGTAGATGCGCGTCGAGATGTAGTGAAAAGACCCCTCAGAGATCGTAAAACTCAGGCAGGGTTAAATAGCCCTCGCGCGGCAGTTCAACTATGAGCGGAAGGCCCAGCCTCAGCTTCAGCCTCTGGACGGTCCGCAAGTGCGCGAGCACGTTCCAGTAGACGTGGCGCAGGACCGCGCCGATTTCCAGGTGAAAAAGGCCGGGGCGCGCTTCGTCTTCCGAGAAACCGGAAGGATGCAGGCGGATGGACATTCTGTGGTAGTCGACGGGCTTGTGGGGGTCTCCCGGGCGGGTGGCATCCGGGTCCGTATAGTAGGTGAACGTCAAGGAGCGCAGCCTCTCCTCGTTTTCACGGTCGATAATCTCGCAGCAAAGCGCGGCCCAGGGACGCATGAAGTCGATCAGGGCGGCGCGATCACCTGCCGCTTCGGGCGGGACGTGGCGGATTCCGCCGGCGATGAGATCGGCGATGAGGCCTGCGGTATCGGGAAACGAATAGCCTTCGCGGCTGAGCATCTCGCCCGCCCGGAGATAGAGCCACACGGGCGTCAAGAGGGCGATGTGGCGGATTTGTAAATCCATCGACCAGCGCGCCCATGGCGGCTCCTCGTTCGCGTAGCACATCTGCTCGTGCGTCAGCCCCTCTACTTCCCCATAGACGAGGTCCGGGTAGTTTTCGAGGGCTACCTTGAGTTCGCTCCATTCTTCATTCACGGGCTTTCTCCTCTGGCACTGCTTTTCACCGGGATGAAGAATTATACCTTCTTGTATGCAGGGGAAAAGAAGAGTAGAATTTTCGCATCCATTCGAAACTTTTTCATACTGGTCTTGTACGCTTCTACGCGTAGCGCTCTTCGGTATCCCCGCAAGGGGGATATTTTCCATTCCTGTTCAGGGAGGATAGTGCCAATGGCCAGAAGACTCATTCCCGTCGTTTTCGTTGCCGCAGCGTTTCTCCTCGCCCAGGGAGCGGCGCCCGCCCTGGGAGCCAAGAAGGTCGTCATCAAGGTCGGCCACATGTACAGCAACAAGAACCCCACTCATTACGGGGCCATCGAATTCGGAAAGATGCTCGACAAAATGAGCAAGGGCACCATGGAGGTGCAGGTGTTCCTGAAGGGTCAGGTCGGTGACGGCAAGACCCAGTTGCAGTCCGTGCAGTTGGGCGCGATTCAGGCGACGTTCCAGGGGCTCACGCAGTTTCCGGCGTATGACAGCCTGAACCTCCCCTACTTCTGGAAGAGCACCAAGCACGTGCGCACCGTCGCCAACGGGCCGTTGTTCGAGCGCTGGCGCAAGGATTTCCTGAAAAAGCGCGGCACCATCATGGTCAGCGTCATCAACCGGGGCGCGCGGCACGTGCTATCGCGCAAGAAGCCGCTCAAGACGCTCGCCGATTTCAAGGGGCTTAAAATCCGCGTTCCCCAGGCGCCTCCCTGGGTCCTGGCCTTCCGGGGACTCGGCTCGAAACCCACGCCGATGTCCTGGGCGGACGTCTATAACGCCATGCTGCTGGGCACGGTCGACGCCATGGAGAACACCCTGGAAACGCTCTACACCAACAAGTTCTACGAAGTGGGCAAACACCTGACGCTCACCTCGCATCTTTCCTCGACGTCGTACTTCATGGTGAACGACAAGTGGCACAAGGGCCTGAACAAACAGCAGCGCAAATGGTTCGACGACGCGCTGGCAAAGGGAATCGCCCACGCGCAGAAGATATACACCGACCTCGAGAACGCCTATCTAGACAAGTTCAAGAAAAAGGGCGTGAATATCTACAACATCAACGTGGATGAATTCGCCAAGAAGACCGCCTCGGCCGCGGAAACCATCGGCACGAAGGGGTGGGGCAAGGACTTCTTCGCGAAGGTCAAGGCGACGCGCGCGAAGTTCTAAAGGGGTAATTTCCCGATGCGCGCAAGCTGAGACCTACGGCGCGCAGCAGAAAAAACACCGCCGGTTCTGGTGAGCCGGCGGTGTTTTTTGCGTCGTCCTATTCGACGGGCAGCAGCAGGTTCGGCAGCCACATGACGAGCGGCGAGTAGTAGACGATGGCGAACAGCGTGACGATGAGCGGAATATAAAAAGGCGCAGTGGCCCGCACGATGGTCCAGAAGGGCACTTTCGTGATGTCCGACACCACGTAGAGAGCGAGCGCGAACGGCGGTGTGAGGTTCCCGATGACGAGGTTCAGCACCATGAAGACGCCCAGGTGCACGAGGTCGATGTCCAGCGCCTGCGCGATGGGCAGCATGACCGGCGTGACGATAAGCAGCAATGGTGTGGGTTCCATCACCATGCCGCCGATGAGCAGGAATATGTTGAGCACAAAGAGGATGAGCCACTTCTCTTGCAAGGCGGTCATCAGGAAATGGGCGAAGATGAAGGGGATGCGCTCGATGGTGATGAGGCGCGTGAAGACCGAAGCGGCGGAAAAAATGAACAGCACCACCGCCGTATATATGATCACCGTGGAGAGGATGCGGGGCAGATCGGATGGCCGCACCTCCTTGTAGACCACCATTCCGAGAAAGAGCGACCACGCCACGGCCAGCACGGCCGCCTCGGTGGGCGTCGTGGCGCCCGAGCCGATGCCGCCCAGGATAATCGCCGGCGTCAAGAGCGCCAGGAAAGCGGAGCGGAAGCTCCTCCAAATCTCGATGAGGGAGGCGCGCGGATATTTCTTGTATCCCCGTTTGCGGGAGATGAAATAAACGATCACCATCATCGCCCCGCCCATGAAGAATCCGGGAATCACGCCGCCCAGAAAGACCCGCCCCGCCGATTCCTCGGCGATGCTCGCGTAGATGACCATGATGATGCTGGGCGGGATGCTGGGCCCGATGCACGAACTCGCGGCCGGCACGGGCGCGGGGCAAGGGGTGTGGGAACCCGCCGTGGGGATCCCCGGG
>VXPH01000020.1 GCA_009839615.1 Nitrospinota bacterium | reverse complement strand
GAGGCGCGCGATGCGGAAACCCAGACCAGAAGCGAACACCTTCCTCACCCATCTCCTCAGCCGGGGACTGGCCGACGAGCGGTACGAAGTCAGGCGATACAAATCGAGCGGGGGCGAGGTCCGGCCCGTACCCGCAGGAGAGAAGGGCAGGTGCAAGAGCAAGCGCGCGACCGCCTCCCGGAGAGCCGTCCGCGAGATGCGGCCCGCGCGGGATGAGCTCATCGTCTGCACGGGGCTCAAGATCCCCGGCAGCGGGCTCCAGCTGTGGGGCGAGCACCTCGTGTGGGGCAAGATGCTGTGCCGGTGAGGCCTGCCGCAAGACGTCTTGCCGTCCGGGCGCCGGCCGGACGGATTTCGTCCACGCCAGGGAGGGAGACAGGATGCCCTATAAGAACCCGAAAGCCAGGCGCAAGTACGAGCGCGAGCGCCACAGGCGACGGACGGCTGAACGCAGGGAGATGGGCCTTTGTCCAAAATGCGGGAAGGGCCGCCCTGCGCCCGGGCAAAGTATCTGCGAGGTCTGCCTTGAAAGAAGCCGTGCCGCCGAGCGCGCTCGATACGAGAGGGCCAGACTTGAGGGAGCGGCTTATGGCGGGCGCGATCCAGAGAGCCGCCGCCGCATGGCGCGGGAGAGGAGCAGGAGGCGAAGGCGCGAACGCACCAAAGCCGGGTTGTGCACGACCTGCGGCGAACGAAAGCCCGTAGAGGGCGGCGCCGTCTGCGAGACGTGCCGGGAAGCGAGGCGAGCGGAAGAGAGGGAACTCTACGCCAGGCGCAGAGCCTCCGGGCGATGCGGCAGATGCGGGGCGGAAGTTATCGACAAGGCTTCGACGTGCTCCTCGTGCGCCGCAAGGGACATAAAACGCCGTCCGCGCAAGAACGCCGCGAGCCGGGCACGGTATCATGCAAGGCGCGCACGGTCGCTTTGCGTGGACTGCTCAGAGCCGGTAAACGGAGCCGTCAGGTGCGAGCGCTGCGCGAGGCGATCATATCACTCCTCCGGCGAGCACAAGGGAATGCCCGTCCATCCGCCGCGCTACACGGTGGTCGAACTCACCACGGGGGTCGAGCACGGCCCTCTCGACTCCTGGGAGGAGGTGGCGATGTGCCTCGCCTTCGAGAGTCTCTCCCGGGATGAGGTCGAGGTCATCATCACGGATATCTCCCCCATGATGACGCTCACCGGCTACTAGTGCCGCCGAACCGTCCGGGGAGCCGCCCTCTCTTCGTTTTTTTCTGAAGCACGGGTATAATGGCGTCACTCCAAAGGGTTTTCTTTCACCCAAGCGCCGCGGGGGTTTCAGGATGGACAGCGCCGGCCTCATCCAAAAACTGACCGACGTGGTGGGGGAGCAATTCATCCACACCACTCCGGTGGCGCTCAGGACCTATGACTGCGACGCCCTCACGATCTACAAGGGCGTGCCATCGGCCGTCGTGTTGCCCGAGAGCACAGAAGAAGTCCGCCGGATCGTCGAGATCTGCCGCGAGTACCGCGTACCCCTGATCGCGAGGGGCGCGGGCACGGGCCTCTCGGGAGGCGCGACGCCGCTTCCGGGCGGCGTGCTTATCGTCTTCACGCGGATGAACAGGATCTTGGAAATCGACTACGAGAACCGCCTCGCGCGCGTGCAGACGGGGGTGGTGAACCTCCACCTCACCAAGAAGACGCTGCCGCACGGCTTCCACTACGCGCCCGACCCGTCGAGCCAGGCGGCCTGCACCATCGGCGGCAACGCGGCCGAGAACGCAGGCGGCGCGCACTGCCTCAAATACGGGATGACGACGAATCACGTCCTGGAGATGACGGTCGTCCTGCCCACGGGCGAGGTGGCACGCCTGGGCGCGGACGGGGAAGATGCGCCGGGCCTTGACCTTCGCGGGTTCTTCATCGGCTCGGAGGGTACGTTCGCCATCATCACGGAACTCACCGTGCGGCTCACGCCCAACCCCGAGAGCGTGCCCACCATGCTCGCCTGTTTCTCCAAGGTGGGGGATGCGTGCCGGACGGTGAGCGACGTCATTGCGGCGGGCGCCGTACCCGCCGCGATGGAGCTGATGGACCGCTACACCATCGAGGCGGTGGAAACCGTGGTCCAGGCGGGCTACCCCCGGGACGCGGAGGCCGTCCTGCTGATCGAGCTCGACGGCCTGCCGTCCTCCATCAAGCCGCTCGAGACCCTCATTCGCGACGTATGCGAGAAGAACCATTGCTCCTCGTTCCGGATCGCGCAGACAGAAGAGGAGCGCGAGAACCTCTGGATGGGCCGGAAAAAGGCGTTCGGCGCCTTCGGGGTCATTGCGCCCGCCTACTATTGCCTGGACGGCACGGTGCCCCGCTCGAAACTCGCCCAGGTCCTGGAAGAATTCGATGAAATCGCCTCCCGCTATAATCTGCGCATCACGAACGTGTTCCACGCCGGGGACGGGAGCCTGCATCCCAACGTCCTGTTCGACGATCAGGCGCCCGGGGAGACCGAGCGGGTGATCGAATGCGGGGCGGAGGTGCTCCGCGCGTGCATCCGCGCGGGGGGCGTGCTCTCGGGTGAGCACGGCATCGGCCTCGAGAAGATCCGGGAGATGAAGGAGCAGTTCGACGAACCCACCCTCGATATCATGGAGCGCGTGCGCGACGCGATCGATCAGGGCGGCCTGATGAACCCCGGCAAGATCATGCCCGATGAGGAAAACGTCTTCCCGATCGCTTCCGGCGGCGCCCTCGCCCGGATGGGCGGGGGGATGACGAAGTAGAATCCCGTGGCCACCGACCAAAAAACAGGTTTTGCGGGAGGTTTCCCGGAATACGAGAACCCCTTCATCGGCCCGGACGCTCCCGACAGGCGGATGATCCAGCGCTGCATCCATTGCGGCTCCTGCGTGACGAGTT
>VXPH01000256.1 GCA_009839615.1 Nitrospinota bacterium | reverse complement strand
TTTGTATATCAGACAGCCAAACAAGTGCCCGGCCCGGGCGCGAAGCCTTTGCGCCGGGGGGGGGGGGGCCGCGCGCGCGCGGGCGACGTCAAATCCCCCATATGGCGGCACGGGGGAACCACCTTCGGCCCCAAGCCGCGCGATTACAGCCAGAAGATGAACAAGAAGATGAAAAGCGGCGCGCTCAGGAGCGCTCTGAACTTGAAATGGAAAGAAGGAAAACTGCTCATCGTGTGTGACCTCAGTCTGCCCGAGCCCAAGACGCGCCTGATGGCGGAAGTCATCAAGAACCTGAATCTGGAGCGCAAGGCGTTAATCGTGGATGACGGGGATGAGCGGAATTTCGAGTTGGCGACGAGAAACATCAAGGGCGCGAAACCGATGAAGCCCGAGGGTCTGAACGTCTACGACATCATGGGCCACGAGCACCTCGTTTGCACCAAGGGCGCGCTCGGCGGCATCTCGGAAAGATTGGCGGGCTAGGTCATGGAGAGCACATCCATCATCCGCAGACCCTGCGTGACGGAAAAAAGCATCGCGAGCACCGAGGGGGCGAACAAGGTCGTATTCGAGGTTGCCGTCGGAGCGAATAAGATAGAGATCAAACAGGCGGTGCAGGAGTTGTTCGGCGTCACGGTGCTGAACGTGAACACGATGCGGGTGCCCGGCAAGAAGGTTCGCATGGGCCGGTATCAGGGCACCAAGCCAGCATGGAAAAAAGCGATTGTGACGCTGCGTGAAGGCGACACGATTGAGTTTTTTGAATCTACATAGTGATTGAGGCGAGTGCGCTATGCCGGTAAAAAAATACAAGCCGACTTCTCCGGGGCGGAGATTCCAGGATGTTCTCCTCCGGGATGAGATTACGACGGATCGGCCCGAGAAGTCCCTGACCAAGGGGATGTCGAAATCCGGCGGGCGAAACAACCGGGGCCGCATTACCACCTACCAGAGGGGCGGGGGCCACAAGCGCCGCTACCGGGTGGTGGATTTCCGGCGCGAGAAAACCGGCGTGCCCGGCAAGGTGCGCTCCATAGAATATGACCCGAACCGCTCCGCGCGGTTGGCGCTCATCGTCTATCTGGACGGAGAGAAGCGCTACATCATCGCGCCGGACGGCCTGGAGGTGGGCGCGACCGTCAGTTCCGGACCGGACGCGGAGATCCGCACCGGCAACGCGCTGCCTGTGGAGCGGATTCCGCTGGGCACCACGTGCCACAACATCGAGATGAAGCCCGGACGCGGCGGACAAATCGCCCGCAGCGCCGGCGTGAGCGCCCAGCTCATGGCGAAGGAGGGGAATTACGCGCAGTTTCGGCTGTCATCCGGCGAGGTGCGAATGATTCATCTGTCGTGCTACGCCACGATTGGCGAGGTGGGAAATTCCGACCACAGCAACGTGAGCCTCGGCAAGGCGGGGCGCAAGCGCTGGCTGGGCCGGCGTCCCAACGTGCGCGGCGTGGCCATGAACCCGGTGGATCATCCCCTGGGCGGCGGCGAGGGCAAGAGTTCGGGAGGCAGGCACCCGGTGACCCCGTGGGGCAAGCCGACCAAAGGATACAAGACGCGCAAGAAGGATAAGCCTTCTTCTAAATTCATCGTGCGGCGAAGAAAATCCAGGTAGCCGGATCGAGGGAGATTGGATAGCGATGCCACGTTCTCTTCATAAGGGCCCATTCGTAGACGCTCACCTTCGCAAGAAAGTGGAAGCGATGGATGAGAGTGGTGAGAAGCGGATGATCAGGACCTGGTCGAGGCGTTCCACCATCATCCCGGATTTCGTTGGTCATACTTTTGCCGTGCATAACGGCAAGAAATTCGTGCCCGTGTACGTGACGGAGAACATGGTGGGTTTCAAGCTCGGGGATTTTTCTCCCACCCGCACGTTCCGCTCGCACTCGGGAATGACGAAGCGGCAGGTAACGCTGAAGTAGTTATTGTGGATTAGACGAAACAGGCAAGGGAAACGACATGTCCAGGGCGACTTTGAAGTATTACCGTGCCAAGCCGCGCAAGACGCGCCAGGTAGCGGATATGATCCGCGGCAAGCGGGTGGCGGACGCTCTCAACCTTTTGCGCCTGTCCACACGCTCATCGGCCAAGGTGGTCGAGAAGGTGCTTCTCTCCGCGCTGGCGAACGCCACCGACAAGGGGGAGCACGACGACCCCGAAGGTCTCATCGTGAAGAGTGTCCGGGTGGATGGAGGACCGACGCTCAAACGGTTCCGGGCGCGCGCGCGTGGACGCATCGGCCGCGTCAAACACAGAAGTTGCCACATTCGCGTGGATATCGGCGAAGCGAATTAGGGGGATACAAATGGGTCAAAAGGTTCACCCCATCGGTTTTCGGGTCGGCATCACCAGAGGCTGGAATTCGCACTGGTTCGCCAAACACAATTTCGGCGACCTGCTTCTGGACGATCTGCGCATCCGCAAGTACGTCAAGGAGCGCCTCTCGCACGCAGGCGTGAGCAACGTGGAGATAGAACGCGCCAGCGAGCGTGCGCGCATCAACATCTGGACGGCTCGGCCGGGGATCATCATCGGAAAGCGCGGTGCTGAGGTCGACAGGCTGAAGGCGGATCTGCAGGAACTCACCGGCAACCAGGTGAACGTGAACATCAAGGAAGTCCGAAAGGCCGAGATGGACGCCCAGCTCGTGGCCGAGAACATCGCCATGCAGCTCGAGCGCCGGATCGCCTTTCGCCGCGCGATGAAAAAAGCGGTGACCTCGGCCCTTCGCTTCGGCGCCAAGGGCGTGAAGATTCAGTGTTCCGGCAGGCTCGGGGGCGCCGAGATAGCGCGAACCGAGTGGTACCGGGAGGGCCGCGTGCCGCTCCAGACCCTCCGCGCGGACATCGACTACGGGTTCGCCGAAGGCAAGACGACATACGGGATCATCGGCGTAAAGGTCTGGATATTCAGAGGCGAGATGATCCGCCAAGCGAGAAGAACGCCTTCGCAGACCCTGGGTTCGTAACGGGAGTTTAGGAGCGAGACATGCTGCAACCGAAAAGAACGAAGTTCAGAAAGACGCAGAAGGGGCGCCTGGACGGCAAGGCCCAGCGCGGCTCGACGCTCTCGTTCGGCTCCTACGGGCTTCAGACCCTGGAGACGGCGCATATTACGGCGCGCCAGATCGAGGCGGCCCGTATTGCCATGACGCGCCATGTCAAGCGCGGCGGAAGGATATGGATTCGTCTTTTTCCCGACAAGCCCATGTGCAAGAAACCGGCAGAGGTTCGGATGGGCAAGGGCAAGGGTTCGCCCGAGTACTGGGTGGCGCCCGTGCGCGCGGGCAGGATTCTCTACGAGATGGATGGCGTCGCCGACGACATCGCGCGCGAAGCCCTTCGTCTGGCTGCCCAGAAGCTGCCGTGCAAAACCAGGATTGTGACCTCTTCCTGAGGGGGATGACGGCGTGAAATACAGCGAGGTCCTTGAGTTGAGCGATGATGAACTCGGATTCAAGGAAAGGGAATTGCGTCAGGAGTTGTTCAACCTGCGTTTTCGCAAGGCGACGGCCCAACTGGACAACACGGCGCGCATCAGTCTGCTCAAGCGGGATTTGGCTCGGGTGCTGACTTCAAAACGTGAGCGCGAAGGCGCGCAGACCGCAGGCGCCGGGGGAGAGGAATCGTAGATGAGTGAGGTTCGGGGCAGGCGCAAGGTTCGAGAAGGAAGGGTCGTAAGCGACGTGATGGACAAGACCGCCACCGTCGAGGTGGTGCGTATGTTCAAGCATACGACCTTCAAGCGCGTCGTGCGCAGGAGAAAGAAATATCTGGTTCACGATGAGGAAAACTCCCTCAATACGGGAGACAGGGTGCGCATCATCGAAACGAGGCCGATCAGCCGGAGGAAGCGCTGGCGTCTTCTGGACGTGATCGAGCGCAGCAAGTAGGGAACGGAGAAAATGATTCAGGTCGAAACAATGTGCAGCGTGGCGGACAATTCGGGAGCGAAGCGCGCCCAGTGCATCAAGGTGTTGGGCGGCTCGCGACGGCGATACGCGCGGATCGGCGACATCATCGTCGTGGCGATTAAGGAAGCCGTGCCGAACAGTCCCGTGAAAAAAGGAGAAGTCAGACGCGCCGTCGTTGTTCGGACCGTCAAGGAGACCGGGCGCGAGGACGGCACCTATATTCGCTTCGACGACAATGCCGTCGTCATCATCAATGAGGCGCGCGAACCGATGGGGACGCGCATTTTCGGGCCCGTGGCTCGCGAGTTGAGACGTAAGCGGTTCATGCGCATCGTTTCGCTCGCCCCTGAGGTTTTGTGAGGAACGAGATGGGTTCGAATTCCAGGAAAACGCATGTGAAAAAGGGCGACATCGTTCAGGTGATCGCCGGCCGCGAGAAGGGAAAGACCGGCAAGGTGCTTCAGGTGCTCAAAGATGAAAACCGCGTGATCGTCGAGAAGGTGAATATCGTGAAGCGACACACGAAGCCCAGCCAGGGGCAGCAGCAAGGGGGCATCCTGGAGCGGGAGGGCAAGATTCACATCTCTAACGTCATGCCCGTGGACCCGAAGACCAACCAGCCCTCTCGGATTCGGAGAAAGCGGCTCGAAGACGGCGCCCATGTGCGCGTGACGCACAGCAGCGGCGAATTGCTCGACACGGTATAGAAGAGAGAAGGATTTTAATCGAAATGGCGTACGTGCCCAGAATGTTGCAGCTTTATCGTGACGAAATCATGGAAAGACTCCGCAGGGAGTTCGAATACGCCAACGTCATGCAGATTCCGCGGCTTCTGAAGGTCACTCTGAACATGGGACTCGGAGAAGCCGTACAGAACGCGGCGACTCTTGAGAACGGCGTCGCCGAGTTGACGAGCATCGCGGGCCAGAAGCCCGTCATCACCCGTGCGAGGAAATCCATCGCGAATTTCAAGCTGCGCGAGGGCATGCCCATCGGAGCGATGGTGACGCTTCGCGGCGCGCGGATGTGGGATTTTGTGGACCGGCTGGTGAACGTGGCTCTCCCCCGCGTGCGTGATTTCAGGGGCCTGAGCCCGAAGTCCTTCGACGGGCGCGGAAACTACAGCCTTGGGATTCGAGAGCAGATTATTTTTCCCGAGATCGATATCGACAAGGTGGAGAGATCCCGGGGCATCGGGGTGGTCCTGAACACGTCGGCGAACACGGACGAGGAGGGCATGGCGCTGCTTCGCGAGTTGGGCGTCCCCTTCCGGGTGAATTAAGAGGAAATACAGTGGCCAAAAAGTGCTTGATCGCGAAACAGAAGAAGCCGCCGAAGTTCGGCGTACGGGCGTATAACCGCTGCCAGCGTTGCGGGCGGTCGCGGGGTTATATGAGGCGTTTCAAGATTTGTCGAATCTGCTTCCGTGAATTATCGCTCAAGGGCGAGATTCCGGGAGTCACGAAGTCGAGTTGGTAGCCGGAGAGCGAAGAATATGAGCATGACGGATCCCATTGCCGATCTTCTGACGCGCATTCGCAATGCGGTGCGCGCGGGTCATGAAAGCGTCGTGATTCCGGGCAGCAAGCTCAAGGAGAGCGTTGTCGGCATCCTCAAGTCCCAGGGCTACATCAGGGGATACGACGTCGAGCCCGGGCCGACCGGACAGACCCGGATCAAGGTGGAACTCAAACCGCCCCAGGACGGAAAATTGGTGCTGAGCGGACTCAAGCGCGTCAGCAAGCCCGGTCTTCGCGTGTACGTGGACAAAGAATCGGTACCCAAGGTGCTCAACGGCATGGGGATCGCCATTCTCACGACGTCGCGAGGCGTGGTGACGGATGAGGAAGCGAGAAATCTGGGTGTGGGCGGTGAAGTTCTCTGTGAAATTTGGTGAGGTGGTTTGAATGTCACGCATCGGAAAAATGCCGATTCCCATACCCTCGGGCGTGGACGTGAAGCTCGACGGGCGTCAGATATTCGTCAAGGGCCCTCTGGGAGAACTCGAGATCGAGTTGCACCACAGGCCGAAGGTGGAGATAGATGATGGGAACATCGTCGTCTCACGCGTCAGTGAATCTCGGCAGGACAAATCGCTCCACGGCCTCACGCGCTCGCTGATCGCCAACATGGTCGAAGGCGTGACGAAAGGGTTCGAGAAGGAACTCGAGATTATCGGCCTGGGATACCGCGTGGAGGAGAGGGGCAAAGGCGTTGTCCTGAACGTGGGATATTCACATCCGGTGAGCATCGAACCGATCGAGGGCATCACCTTCGAAGTGCAGAGCGACCGCAGCCGCACGGCGATCAAGGTGAAGGGCATCGACAAACAGTTGGTAGGCTGGGTGGCCGCCGAAATCAGGAAGGTGAAGCCCCCGGAGCCGTACAAGGGCAAGGGTATCCGCTATGCGGGCGAGACGGTTCGCCGCAAGGTCGGCAAGGCTGGCGTGTAGCGCGGGAGGTTTGGGAAGTGGGTCGACTGAGTAAATTCGAGGCGAGGCTCAAGCGAAAGGTGAGAATCCGCAAGAAGAGCCGCGGAACGAGCGAGCGTCCGCGTCTGACGGTTTTCAGGAGCGGCGGACACATCTATGCCCAGGTGATAGATGACGTCTCGGGCCAAACCCTGGCCGCGGCCTCCTCGCGCGAAAAGGATTTCGCAACCGAGGCGAAGGATGCCGAAGACGCGGGCGGTAGCAACATGGCGGGTGCCGTCATCGTCGGCAAGCTGCTGGCCGCTCGCGCGAAGGCCAAGGGCGTGGAAAAAGTGGTTTTCGATCGCAACGGCTATCTCTACCACGGCCGCGTGAAGGCGCTGGCCGATAGCGTAAGGGATACGGGGGTAAGTTTCTGATGGCGCGAGAGGCGAGAAGAGGCCGGGACAGAGAGCCCGAGAATCCTGAAGAGCGTGAATTCATCGACCGGGTCATCTACGTGAACCGCGTGGCCAAGGTGGTGAAGGGCGGCAGGCGCTTCAGTTTCAGCGCCCTGGTGACCGTCGGCGACAGAAAAGGGCAGGTGGGCATCGGGATGGGCAAGGCGAATGAAGTGCCCGAAGCTATTCGCAAGGGCGTGGAGAAGGCTCGCAAGGCGATGGTAAAGGTGGCCCTCGACCATGAGACCATTCCCCATCAGACGATGGGCAAATACGGCGCGGGCCGCGTGCTGCTCAAGCCTGCGGCGCGGGGAACGGGCGTTATCGCAGGCGGCCCCGTCCGCGCGGTTCTGGACGTCGCCGGGGTGCGCGATATATTGACGAAGTGCATCGGCACGAACAACCCGCACAACGCGGCCAAGGCGACGCTGCAGGGCTTGTGCTCGCTGCGCAACCGGGATGAGGTTTTGGCGCTCCGGGGAATCGTATCGGCCGATGATGCAGTCGAAGCTGCGCAGGCGGAAGACGCCGGAGTCGCGGCGGTGGAGGCCGAGGCGACGGATGCGGAGGCCGCTGCGGAAGACGCCGTGGATGGCGACCCCGTTGCCGCCGAGGCGGGTGACGCTGCCGATGAGAGCGATGGCGAAGACGCCGGCGCGAAAGAAGAGTAGAGGAAGAGATGGCGCAGGATAAAATCAGGATCACCTTGAGGAAGAGCACGTCCGGATCGAACGTGAAGCAGCGTAAAGTTTTGCATGGGTTGGGTTTGAGGCGGATCAACCAGACGGTCGTCAAGGCGGACAACGCCTGTATTCGCGGCATGGTGTTCAAGATCAAGCATCTCGTAGAAGTGGAGGAGGGGGCCTAGCGCCCCGGATTCATATGTCCGAGAACGACGCGAAGCCGGAAAATTCATTTACGGGCCTGGGCGATTTGTCCTCCCCGGAGGGGGCGGTGAAGGCCCGGCGGCGCGTGGGCCGTGGTACGGGCTCCGGAAGGGGCAAGACCTCGACGCGCGGGCACAAGGGCCAGAAATCCCGTTCCGGCTATAGCAGAAAAGTCGGTTTCGAGGGTGGCCAGATGCCGCTCCAGCGCCGCTTGCCGAAGCGCGGGTTCAACAACCGCTTCAAAAAAGCGTTCTCAGAGCTCAACGTGGGGCGTTTGGGCGTGCTGGCGGAGGGCGCGAGCGTCGACGCCGATGCCCTGCGGGCCGCTGGCCTGGTCCGGAAAATTGCCAAAGACGGCGTCAAGCTCCTGGGCGAGGGTGAAGTGGATCGCGTGATTCACCTCAAAGTCCAGAAATGCAGCGAATCGGCTCGCCGGAAAATCGAGAGCGCGGGCGGCAGCGTCGAGATCGTAATTCTCGCCGAGAAGCCGGAGGATAAAAGCGAGTGAGGGAAGGCGGCGTTCCCAGCATTTTCCAGGTGCCCGAGCTGAAAAACAGGATCCTCTTCACGCTCGGTATTCTGGCGGTCTACCGAGTCGGGGCGCATATCCCCACGCCGGGGATCGACACCGTGGCGCTGGCCGCCTTCTTCGCCGAGTTGAGCCGCGGCGGCGGCACGCTCATGCAGTTTTTCGACCTCTTCACGGGCGGCGCCCTGAGCCAGTTGACGATTTTCGCCCTGGGGATCATGCCGTACATCAGCGCCTCCATCATTCTGGAGTTGCTGACGGTCGCGGTTCCCCATCTGGAGCGTCTGAAAAAGGAAGGGGATTCGGGGCGCAAGAAGATCAACCAGTACACGCGCTACGGCACGGTCTTTCTCTCGACGGTGCAGGGTTTCGGCATCGCCATCGGCATCGAGCAGATGGCCGCTCCCACGGGAGCGCTCGTGGTACCGGATCCGGGTTGGGGATTCCGGTTGATGACGGTTCTCACGCTGGTGGCGGGTACTTCGTTCATCATGTGGCTCGGAGAGCAAATCACCGAGCGCGGCATCGGCAACGGCATCTCCCTCATCATATTCGCCGGCATCGTCGCAGGTCTTCCAGGCGCGATTATCAACACGTTCCGTCTGCTGGGCACCGGCGAATTGCAGCCTTTCGTGATGATCGTGCTGGCGGTCGGGATGGTGGCCGTCGTGGGCCTCGTGGTCTGGTTCGAAGCGGGACAGCGCCGGATCAGGGTTCAATACGCAAAGCGGATGGTGGGCCGGAAAATGGCGGGCGGCCAGGAGACGCACCTGCCCTTGAAGGTCAACACCTCGGGCGTCATTCCGCCGATCTTCGCGAGTTCGATGATTCTTTTCCCCGCCACCATCGCGCAGTTCTCGAACGTGGACTGGCTGCAGCAGTTGAGCGCGGCGCTCACGCCGCCGAGCACCTGGTACGTGGTGTTGACAGTCGTGCTGATCTTCTTTTTCGCGTACTTCTATACCGCCATCATCTTCAATCCGATGGACGTGGCGGAGAATTTGAGAAAATATGGGGGCTTCATTCCGGGAAGGCGCCCGGGCAGGCCCACCGCGGATTTCATCGACCGCACCCTGAGCCGGCTGACGTTCCTCGGCGCCATTTATCTGAGCGCCATCGTTATTTTGCCGACTTATCTTATCCAGTGGTTCAACGTGCCGTTCTTTTTCGGCGGAACGGCGCTCTTGATTGTCGTGGGCGTGGCTGTCGATACCCAGCGGCAGATCGAATCTCACCTGGTGATGAGGAATTATGAAGGTTTCCTGCGCCGCGGGCGTATACGGGGGCGTGCGGGCTAGCGTGAAAATTATTCTTTTAGGCCCTCCCGGTTCGGGAAAAGGCACCCAGGGCGCCGCGCTCTCGAAATCCCTGCAGATACCTGAAATCTCGACGGGAGACATGTTGCGTCAGGCGGTGGCGGAGAAGACGGCGCTGGGCCAGCAGGTGGGGGATGTCATTAACCAGGGTTGTCTCGTGCCCGATGACCTCATTATTTCGGTGATCGAGGAGCGCATTTCCCGAGAGGACTGCGAGAATGGATTCATCCTGGACGGTTTTCCCAGGACGATTGAACAGGGCGAAGCCCTCGAGAAAGTCTTGCCGGACAGCGTGGATGTGGTTATTTATTTCAATGTGTCGAGCGAGGCCGTGGTGGCTCGGCTGGCGGGCAGACTCACGTGCAGGAAATGCGGCTCCGTCTATCCCAACATGGACACCTCGCTTTGCTCCGTTTGTGGAGGAGACCTCTACCAGCGTGAGGACGACATGACGAGCACGGTGCTTCGGCGCCTGAAGCTGTACCGGGAACATACCGAACCGTTGGTGGCTTTTTATAGTGACAAGGGCAAGCTCGCGGAAATCGACGGTGAGGGCAGCGTCGAGGAAATTGCGCAGAGGGTGGAGGAAGGTATTGCCCAGGTGCTTGCTTGATGGCTATCATCCTTCGTTCGCTAAAAGAGATAGAGCGTTTGCGGGCCAGCAACCGGGTAGTGATGAGCGTCATGTCGGAACTCAAAGAGGCGATTCGACCGGGTGTTACCACCTTGGAATTGGACACTTTGGCGGAACGGATTATTCGTGAACAAGGAGCAATACCCGCTTTTAAGGGGTACAGGGGCTATCAGCACACGATATGCGCTTCGGTCAACGAAGAGGTGGTTCATGGAGTGCCCTCCGGAAAGAAGCTCATGGAGGGGGATATCGTCAGCGTGGATGTCGGGGCGAAGCTGTATGGCTACTATGGAGATCATGCCGTCACGTTTCCCGTGGGCGACGTTGATCCCGGAGCCAGAAAGTTGTTGAAATACTGCGAGGAGTCGCTCTTCAAGGGCATCGAGCAGGCCAAGCCGGGCAACCGGTTGTTTGATATTTCACACGCCGTGCAAAAGCACGCAGAAAGCGCCGGGTTTTCGGTGGTTCGCGCCTATGTGGGGCATGGGGTGGGAACGAATCTTCATGAAGAACCCCAGGTTCCGAATTTCGGCGAACCCGGCACGGGGCCGGAGCTTAAGGCGGGAATGGTTCTCGCGATTGAGCCGATGCTGAATATGGGAGTTCATGACGTGAAGGTTTTAAGCGATGAATGGACAGTCGTTACGGCGGACGAGAAACTCTCCGCGCATTTTGAACATTCCGTCGCCATCACCGAAGACGGCCCGGATATTCTGAGTTTGGCCGCATGAGAAGACCGCGTCGAGGGGGGAGCAGGAAGCAGAGAAAGCGCGATCAGGCAGAGCGCGAGGAGAGGGCTCCCAAGGAAGGCGTGATAGAGGTGGATGGAATCGTCGTTGAGCCTTTGCCGAACGCGATGTTTCGCGTTGAACTCGAAGGCGGCCACAAGGTGTTGGCCCATATCTCGGGGAAAATGCGGATGCACTTCATCCGGATTCTCCCGGGGGACAACGTCAAGGTGGAGCTGTCCCCTTACGATTTGACGAGAGGGCGGATAACGAGTCGCTACAAGTAGATGTTTCAAGTGAGATTTGGAGTCAGGCCATGAAGGTGAGAAGTTCCGTCAAGCCGATGTGTGACAAGTGCAAGGTTATCCGCCGCAAGGGTGTCGTGCGCGTATTGTGTTCGAACCCCAAGCACAAGCAGCGACAAGGCTGAGTCGGCGGCGAGGAAATTAAAGGAGAGCGTGAATGGCCCGTATTGCCGGAGTGGATATTCCCAACGATAAGAACATCAACATCGCTTTGACGTATATCTATGGGATCGGGCGGACTTCCGCGAACAAGATAGTGGAAGAAGCGAATATCAACGCCTTCTCCAAGGCGAAGGATCTCTCCGAAGCCGAGGTCCAGGCCTTGCGCGAAATCATCGAGCGCGGCTATGCGGTGGAGGGCGACTTGAGGAGCCGGGTGACGATGAACATCAAAAGATTGATGGACATCGGCACCTACCGGGGACTCCGGCACCGCCGCGGACTGCCCGTTCGCGGGCAGAGAACCCACACGAACGCGCGCACCCGCAAAGGGCCGCGTAAGACGGTGGGCGCCAAGAAAAAGGACAACTGATTTTTTTGATTTCGTCTCTATAGGGCAGGAGATTTCAATTGGCGCAAGCAGGCAGAGGAAAACGCGGTGGAAAACGCCGTCGTGAGCGAAGGGCCATCGGCAAGGGACAGGCTCACATTCTGGCGACCTTCAACAACACCATGATATCGATTTCCGACACGGGCGGGAACGTGGTTTGCTGGTCGACGGCCGGCGGGCAAGGCTTCAAGGGTTCCCGGAAGAGCACGCCTTTCGCCGCGCAGATGGCTGCTGCGGATGTCGCCAAAAAAGCGTTGGACCTCGGCGTGACTTCGGTCGAAGTATACGTGAGCGGCCCCGGTTCCGGCCGGGAGGCGGCGATACGCTCGCTGGCCGCGGCGGGGCTCGAGGTGAGTCTCATTCGTGACGTAACGCCTATTCCCCACAATGGTTGCCGTCCGCGTAAGCGGCGTCGGGTCTAGGTCAAGGCAAGAGGGAGTTTGAATTTTGGCGCGATACAAGGATTCGGTTTGTCGGCTTTGTCGAAGAGAGGGCATGAAGCTTTTCCTGAAGGGCGATCGCTGCATCGGCGATAAATGCTCTTTCGAGAAACGGAGCTTTCCGCCGGGACAGCACGGCGCGGCGCGTTCGCGCGGAAAACTGAGCGAGTACGGGTTGCAGCTTCGCGAGAAACAAAAGGCGCGCCGGGTATACGGCGTGCTGGAGAAGCAGTTCCGGCTTTATTACAAAGAAGCCGCGCGGCGCAAGGGCGTCACCGGTGACAACCTGTTTTCCCTGCTCGAGTCCAGGCTCGACAACGTCGTGTTCCGGGCGAGTTTCGCGGATTCGCGCAATCAGGCGCGTCAACTGGTGACTCACAACCACGTTCGTGTGAACGGCAGGAAGGTGAATCGCCCCGCGTTCATCGTGCGAAAGGGAGACGTCGTCGAGATTAAAGAGAAAAGCAAGAAGATTGCGCTGATCGTGCAAAGCGTGGAGAAGGGAAAAGTGCGCGGTGCTCCCGCCTGGCTCGACGTGGATCATGCCGATCTTCAAGCGCGTGTCCTGGAGTTGCCCAGTCTGGTTGACTCCCAGATTGACATCAACGCGCAACAAATTGTGGAACTGTATTCCAAATAAATGACGGACCCGCTTCGACCAACTTGTTTCAAAAAGTGGTCAACCGCCGAACGGAGGACCAATAGAAATGACAGCCATTGCTGATCTGGTCAAACCAACCGGCCTGGAACCCCAGCCGGAGAGTTTGACCGATACTTTCGGCCGTTTTATCGCCGAGCCCCTGGAGCGCGGGTATGGCGTTACGCTGGGCAATGCGCTCCGCCGCGTGATCTTGTCTTCACTGCAGGGAGCCGCTTTCACGGGAGTGCGCATCGAGGGCGTGTTTCACGAGTTTTCGAGCATCCCCGGCGTCATGGAGGATGTGACGGAGATCATCCTGAATCTCAAGGACGTCGTCATCGAGGTGGAATCGGAAAACCTGCCGGTTCACATGCACTATCAACATTCGGGTTCCGCCGGGGTATTCAAGGCGGGAGATATCGAAGTCCCTGCGGGCGTCAAGGTGATGACGCCCGACATCGAGATCGCCAACATGAACGAGGAGGCGGAACTCGATGTGGAACTCGTGGCGAACATCGGTCGCGGCTACGTTCCCGCGGAGAGAAACGTGGATTTGAGCCTCGGCCCGCAGTTCATTCCGATGGATTCCATCTTCTCTCCCATCCGCCGCTGCACCTTCCAGGTGGAGAAAACCCGGGTGGGCGACATTACGGACTACGACAAGCTGATTCTCGAAGTGGAGACGAACGGAACCATCGTTCCCGTGGATGCGGTCGCCCACGCGGCGAAGATACTGAAGGACAATCTCCAGATATTCATCAACTTCGAAGAAGAGGCTGTGCCCCAGGCGCCCAAGGTGGATGAGCGCAAGCAGAGGATAGTGGAGAGCCTCAGCAGAAGCGTGGAGGAACTCGAACTATCGGTTCGCAGCTATAACTGCCTGAAAAACGCGCGGATCCGCACGCTGGGCGAGTTGGTGCAAAAAACGGAAGCCGAGTTGCTGAGAACCAGGAACTTCGGGCGCAAGAGTTTGAATGAAATTCGTGATATTCTCACGGGGATGGGTTTGTCCCTCGGAATGGATTTGAGCTACATGGATCTCACGCCACGCGACTTGAGCGTGGAGGATGATTCCGAACAAGAATAGGACATGGACAGATGCGGCACCGATGGCACGGTAGAAAACTGGGACGCACCTCGAAACATCGCGATGCGATGACGAGGAACATGGTCACTTCTCTGATCGACGAGGAGAGGGTGCGGACGACGCTGGCGAAGGCCAAGGAGGTTCGCCGCCACGCCGAACGCATTATCACCACGGGTAAGAAGGGCACGCTCCATGCGCGGCGGCAGGTCGCCTCTTATCTCAAAACCCCGGCCGCGGTCGCCAAACTCATGGAGACCATCGCCCCGCGATACGCGGAGCGGCCCGGCGGCTATACCCGGATTCTGCGTCTTCCACCGAGACAGGGGGACGCTGCGCCCATGGCGCTCCTCGAGTTGATCGACAGAGATACCACCAGAGAAGAGGAAAGGCGTGAGCGCCGCCAGAAGAGAAAAGAGGCGCAAGGAGAAGCCTAGAGGCCTCGATATGATATACTCCCGAAAGGAGAGCCGCCGAGGCTCTCCTTTTTTGTTTGCCTGAAATCATGTGGGGATTTGAGAATTGTCTGATTCGAGAGGACGCCCGGATGCGGACGGTTGTTTTGTATGCGGCCCCGCGAATCCGATTGGCCTGAAAATCACATTCCGGCTCGATGGCGACGTCTGCCGCGCCGAGTTCACGCCCAAGTCCGTCCACCAGGGCTACGACGGCGTGACTCACGGCGGCATCGTCTTCAGCGTTCTCGATGACGTCATGGCGAACTGGCTTTTCCTCAAAGGAATACGCGCCTACTCGGCGCGAAGCGAAATCCGCTACCGCGACCCCCTGCCCGTCGGCACCCCTTTGCTGCTCGAGGGCAGGCTGAAAAGGAAAAAGGGCAGGTTCGTCGTCCTGGAGGGGAAAGCGACCAGGGCGGAAGACGGCCGGGCCGTCGCCGAGGCGGAGAGTACGTTCCATATCGTGGCAGAGGAGGCGGACGGTTCATGAGAATCGGGCTGCTCAGGGAAATCAAACAGGATGAGTACAGGGTCGCCTTGACGCCCGGGGCCGTAGAGGCTTTTGTGGAGGCGGGCCACGCCGTAATGGTGGAAGAAGGAGCGGGCCTCGACGCGGGCATCCTGGATGCGGAATACGAGTCGGTGGGCGCGCGGATAGTCGCTTCGGCCGAGGAACTCTGGGCGGAAGGGGAGATGATCGTCAAGGTCAAGGAACCCCTGGAGCCTGAGTTCTCGCTCATGCGCGAGGGCCAGATTCTCTTCGCCTTCCTGCATCTGGCCGCCTGCGGACCTCTGGCGCAAGCTCTCCAGGATAGTGGAACATACGGCGTCGCGTTCGAGACGGTCACGTCACCAGATGGCGTTTTGCCCATCTTGCAGCCCATGAGCGAAATTGCGGGCAGGATGGCCGTGCAGGAAGGGGCCAAGTATCTGGGGAAAAACTTAGGGGGACGCGGCGTTTTGCTGGCCGGGGCGCCGGGCGTTCCCCGGGGGAACGTGGTCATCCTGGGCGCCGGCATCGTGGGCAAGAATGCGGCAAAGATAGCGGTCGGCATGCACGCGGGCGTCACGGTTTTCGACATCAATCACGCGCGCCTCGAATATATCGACGATATCTTCGACGGCCGGGTCAAGACGCTGGTGTCCACGCGCTTTACCATACGCGAGGCGCTTCGTGAAGCGGATCTGGTCATCGGCGCCGTTCTGGTGCCGGGTGGTCGAACGCCGGTTCTGGTTTCGCGCGAGATGCTGCGCGAGATGAACCCAGGCGCCGTCATCGTCGACGTGGCGGTGGACCAGGGCGGCTGCGTGGAGACGATACGCCCCACCTATCATTCGGAGCCCACCTATCTCGTCGAGGGTATCGTCCATTATGGCGTGGCGAACATGCCGGGGGTCGTCCCCCGTACGAGCACCATCGCGCTCTCGAACGCCGTGCTGCCCTACGCCCTGGAGTTGGCGAACTCTGGATTGAAGGAGGCGGTGAGGCGCAATCCGCACCTCGCAGACGGCCTGAACGTAGCCGGGGGGCGCATCACGCACGCGGGCGTGGCGGAAGCCCTCCAAATGGATAGCGCAAACGTGAAGGAGGCGCTCGCCTAGCAACTCTCCACCGGGGCGCTTTCGTTTTCAGATGTTCTCTTGATGAGGTCCAGCACGAATTTTCCTTGAATCTCCAGGTGCCTGATCACCAGGCGTTCGGCGCTTCTCCCGTCGCCATCGAGAATCGCCTGGAGAATTTCGCGATGCTCTGCCATGGAGTTGTCGAGACGCCCGGGCGCGTGCAGCGTCACCACGCGGGTCTTCATGATCTGCTGTCTCAGGTTCCCGATGAGCCCCTGTAGCCTCGAGTTCTCACAGGCGCTCGTGATGTGGCGGTGAAAATCGCGGTTCGCCGCCCAGTAGGCGTCCACCTCGCCGCGCTCGTGGTGGCGCTTCAACTGCTCGAAATGCTCATGGAGCTTTCCGTTCGCCCTGCCTTCCCGGAGGTTCGGGGTCGCGAGGCGCGTGGCGAGTCCCTCCAGCACGCTCGTGATGGCGTAGATGTCCAGCACCTCGTCCTCGCTCACGAGGCTCACGTGCGCCCCCTTGTGCGGGACGACGGTGATGTAGCCCTCCGCCGCGAGTTCCCGGAAGGCTTCGCGCAGCGGCGTCCTGCTCACGCCCATCGACTCGGTGAGCGTCGTCTCGACCAGCTTGTCTCCCGGCTGGAAGATGCCGCTCAGGATAGCGTCCTTTATCTGCTCGGACACCATTTTGCTCAGGGATTTGGGTTTTTCGATCTGAACGCCCGGTATCCGCACCTCAATCCCCCCATGAGCTCTTGCACGGGGTCAACACACCGATGCCGGAGTAATTCGCTAAAATGTTCATCTTTCCTGCCTCACACCACGCCATCTTCTCGAAGGGCGTTTCTTTGCGCCTCGTCCATGCCGAGGACGGATTCGAGCACCTCGTCGGTGTGCTGGCCCAGGGTGGGTGGCGGCGTCCGCACGGCGCCCGGGGTTTCGGAGAGCTTGATGGGCACGCCGGTCACCTTCGTGGGGCCGGCGACGGGCACGTCGACGTCCACCACCATCTCGCGCGCGAGAATCTGGGGCTCGCTCAGCACTTGGGCGAGGTTGTTGATGGGGCCGCACGGGATGCCCGCTCCCCGCAGGGTTTCGAGCGTCTCTCCCACCGTCTTCTCGGCGAAGAAGGCGTCGAGAATCTCCTGAAGCTCCAGGCGGTTGTCCACACGGTCCTTGTTGATGGCGAACTTGGGGTCTTCCTTGATATCCCCCAGCCCCATGGCGTCGCAGAACCTGCGCCAGAGGCTGTCGTTGCCCACGCCGAGGTTGAAGTATCCGTCCTTGCACGCATACATCTCGTACGGCGTGATGGAGGGATGCTTGTTCCCCCGCCGGGGGGGAAGCTTTCCGGTTCCGAAGTAGTTGTTCGCGTGGTAGGTGAGCAGGGCCACCTGCCCGTCGAGCATGCCGACGTCGACCATCTGTCCCACGCCCGTCTTCTCGCGGTGGTAGAGGGAGAGCAGAACCCCCTGGGCGGCGAGCATTCCCGCCGTGATGTCCGCGATGGATGCGCCGAACTTGCTGGGCGGGCCGTCTGGCTCTCCGGTGATGCTCATGATCCCGCCTTCGCCCTGGATGACCACGTCGAAGCCGGGCTCGCTCCTTCTGGGGCCCGTCTGGCCGAAGCCCGAGAGCGAGGCGAAAATGACCGCGGGGTTGATGCGGTGAATCTCCTCCCAGGAAAAGCCGAGCTTGTCCAGCGCGCCGGGCCGGAAGTTCTCCACGACGACGTCGCCTTTGCGGATCAGATCCCGCAGAAGCTCCTTTCCGCGCTCGTCCTTCAGGTTGAGCGTGAGGCTCTTCTTGTTGCGGTTGATCGAGATGAAGTACGTGCTCACCCCGTTCAGAAAAGGGGGACCCCAGCCGCGCGTGTCGTCCCCGCCCTCGGGATGTTCGATCTTGATGACTTCCGCGCCCATGTCGCCCAGCATCATGGTGCAATAAGGGCCCGCGAGAATGCGCGTGAGGTCGACTACCCGGATTCCTTCCAGTGGTCCAGCCATGAATCCCGCTCCTTCAGGTTCGGATGAGAGATATGAGCACGCCGGCCGCTATCGCCGAGCCGATGACGCCCGCCACGTTGGGACCCATCGCGTGCATGAGCAGAAAGTTCCCCGGATTCTCGTCGGCCCCCACCTTCTGGACGACGCGCGCCGCCATGGGAACCGCGCTCACGCCCGCCGCGCCGATGAGGGGATTGATCGGCGTTCGGCTGAACGCGGCCATTATCTTGCCGAAGATCACGCCGGTGGCCGTGCCGATGCCGAAGGCGATGAAGCCGAGCAGGAGTATGCCGATGGTCTCCCATTTGAGGAAAGTCTCGGCCGTCATCGAAGCGCCCACGGAGACGCCGAGAAATATCGTCACGATGTTGAGCAGCGCGTCTTCGGAGGTCTTGAGGAGCCTCTCCACGACCCCGCACTCGCGGAAGAGGTTCCCGAGCATGAGCATTCCGATGAGGGGTGCCGCCGAGGGGAGGAGAAGGCCCGTGAGTAGCGTCGTGACGATGGGGAAGAGGATGCGGACGGGCTTTTCGATCTCCTTGAGCTGCAGCATCTCCCGCGAGCGCTCCTCCTCGGTCGTGAGCGCCTTCATGATGGGGGGTTGTATCATCGGCACGAGCGCCATATAGCTGTAGGCGGCCACGGCGATGGGGCCGAGCAGGTGGGGCGCCAGCTTGGAGGCGGTGTAGATGGCCGTGGGGCCGTCCGCCCCGCCGATGATGCCGATGGCGCCGGCTTCGGAGAGGTTGAAGCCCAGGAATATGCTCCCGAGCAGCGTGGCGAAGATGCCGAACTGCGCCGCGGCGCCCAGGAGCAGCGTCTTGGGGTTCGCGAGCAGCGGGCCGAAGTCCGTGAGCGCCCCGATGCCCATGAAGATGAGCGGCGGAAATACGCCCGCCTTCACCCCGAAGTAGAAATAGTTGATGAGGCCGCCCTCATCGAAAATGCCGGTTTCGGGCAGGTTCGAGAGCAGCATGCCGAATCCGATGGGCACCAGCAGCAGGGGTTCGAAGCCTTTGTGGATGGCTAAATAGAGCAGGAGGCAGGAGATGGCGAGCATGAGGACGTCGCCTGCGCCCAGCGCCGAAAACCCGGTGAGGGAGATGAACTCGGCGACAGAATGGAACAGGCGGCTCATGAGACCTCCAGTAGCAGTTGAGAGGCTTCCACCTTGTCGCCCTTACGCACATGAACCGCCTGGACGACGCAGTCCGAATCCGCCTGAATCACGTTCTCCATCTTCATGGCTTCCAGGACCAGGAGCGTATCTCCGGCGCGCGCCGAATCACCTGCTGAGACCTCGACGGAGAGCACCACGCCGGGCAAGGGGGCGAGAATCTTCCCGCCGACGCTCGTCGCCTTGGGTGCAGGCTGGCGCGCGGCGGCCGGGCGGGGAGCAGGGGCAGTTGAGGGTGTGGCCTTTTCCTCTTCTTCCACCCCCACGCGGTGCGTCTGCCCGTCCACGGTGATTTCGAGTTCGTTCGAGCCGGGGTCGCGCTCCACGCTCACGGCGAAGCGCTTTCCGTTGATGGTCAGATGGAAGTTTCTCACCGCCGCCTCCGCTGGCCGAGGCGCCCCACACGTGCGGATCGCGCCCAGAGGGAATTCGCGTTTCGCCGCACCTCGGGGACGTACACCTCGGGCGATTCGGTTTCCAGAAAGTATCCGGCGGCCGCCGCCAGGACGAGGTCCAGATCATCGCTTTGCGGCGCAGCCTCTTGCTCCTCGGCGCCTGGGTCGGCTTCCTGCCGCCCGGAACCGACGAATCTCTCCAGGAGCAGGATGACCACCATCAGTACGATCAGGGAGCCGAATACGACGCCCATGCCGATGATCGTCAACATGATTCCGGGTATGAATGCGTCCACGGGGAAATCCTTATGCTTACAGCGGAATGTTTCCGTGTTTTTTCCGCGGCCTGTCCTCGCGCTTGTGCGCGATCGTCTCCAGGGCGCGGATGAGCGCGCTCCTCGTGTGGCGCGGCTCGATGATGACGTCCACCAGCCCGTATTTCGCCGCCGTATAGGGTGTGGCGAAAAGGCTTCGGTATTCCTCTATCTTCTCCCCCCGCATCTTCTCGGGGTCTTTGGCTTCGTCGATCTCTCGCCGAAAGATGATGTTGGCCGCCCCTTCGGGGCCCATCACGGCGATCTCGGCGAAGGGATACGCCAGCACACGGTCGTACCCCAGGCCGAACCCGCTCATCGCGATGTAGGCGCCGCCGTAGCTCTTTCGGACGATGAGGGCGATTTTCGGCACGCTCGCCTCGCTGTAGGCGAAGAGGACCTTGGCCCCGTGGCGGATGACGCCGCCGTATTCCTGCTGGGTGCCGGGCAGATAGCCGGGCACGTCCACGAAGTTGACGAGGGGGAGGTTGAAGGCGTCGCAGAAGCGCACGAAGCGCGCGAGCTTGTCGGAGCTGTCGATGTCCAGGACGCCGGCCAGGTGCGTGGGCTGGTTTCCCACGACGCCGACGGGTTTTCCCCCCAGGCGCGCGAACCCGACGACGATGTTCTTGGCGAAATCCGCGTGAACTTCCAGGAAATCGCCGTCGTCGAAGACGTTGGCAACCAGGTCGCGCACGTCGTAGGCGCGCGTGGCGTCCGCCGGGACGACCCCGTCGAGCTCGGGATTCTCATCCGGCGGCCACCCGGTCGTATCGGAGAGGGGAGGGTCGTCGAGGTTGTTCGAGGGGAGGAAGGAGAGCAGTTTTTTCACCATCTCGAAGCATTCGTGCTCGTCCTTGGCGAGGAAATGCGCGTTCCCGCTCGTGGAACTGTGCACCGCGCCGCCGCCCAGCTCCTCGACGGATACGTCCTCTCCCGTCACCGCCTTGATGACTTCCGGGCCGGTGATGAACATCTTGCTCAGCCCGTCGACCATGAAGACGAAGTCCGTGATGGCGGGGGAGTAGACCGCGCCGCCCGCGCAGGGGCCGACGATGATCGATATCTGCGGGATCACGCCCGACGCCTGGGTGTTGTTGTGGAAGATTTGCGCGTAGCCGTGAAGCGCCAGGACGCCCTCGTGGATGCGCGCGCCGCCCGAATCGAGGATGGTGACGATGGGCGCGCCCGCCTTCATGGCGAGTTCCTGCATCTTCACGATTTTTTCGGCGTGCATCTCTCCCAGCGAGCCGCCGAGGGCGCCGAAATCCTGCGAGGCCACGAAAACGAGCTGGCCGTTCACGTATCCGCTGCCCGTGATGACGCCGTCACCCGGCGTGCGGCGCGCATCCATGCCGAAATCCGTCGCGCGCGTCTCCACGAAAAGGTTGAGCTCGGAAAAACTTTCCGCATCGAGCAGCAGGTCGATGCGCTCCCTGGCGGTGAGCTTTCCCTGCTTGTGCTGGCGCTCCTCGGACGCTACGCCGCCCAGCGCCTGCGCCTTGGAGGTGAGGGTTTTCAGTTCATCTATGGGGTCTGGCCGTTCGGAATCGGGCGGCACGATGCGTCTCCTGAAAAAGTGTATATTGCATACAATCAGCTTTGGGCCATAAAGTCAAGGATTTCCGAATCCACCGGCGAGGTTTCGGAGGAGAAACCGGCGTGGTGGGGAAGAGTTGACCTTCAAGGGGGAAGCGATTTTTCCCGGAGGCCTGTCCCTACATTCCCCTCGCGTCAATTCCTCCTCCTCGTTCCTGTATGGCCCGCCCTCCGCTTCACCCTGAATAGCGGCGAAGCCGCGTATCGAAGGGCGAAGTTCAAGTTTGCGGGGTCAAACACGACGATGAATGAGTGTTTGTGCGCCTCCTGTCCTTCGATACGGCGCATGCGCGCCTACTCAGGATGAGGTCGAGAAGGTGGCCATACAAGACGAGGATTTGACGTGACCGGAGAGGGAGCGTTCGCCGCCCGTGAGGGGACTTTTTCAAAAAACCCGCCTGCGGCCCCTACACACGCCATCCGCCCGGAGTCGTTTTACGACGCCATTTCCCATTCGGGGATGCCGGCGTGGAGGAGTTGCCCCGGAAGCTGGCGGTCCAGGACCTTCTCCGCGTGGGCGACGGCTTCGAGCAGCTTCGGCAGGTCGACGCCGGTCTCGATCCCCATCTCGTGGAGCATGTTGATCGTGTCCTCGCTGGCGATGTTGCCGGTGGCGCGCGGGGCGAAAGGGCAGCCGCCCAGGCCGCCGATGGAGGCATCGAACGTATCGATCCCCACTTCCAGGCCCGCGAGGAGGTTGGCGAGGCCGGCCCCTCGCGTGTTGTGGAGGTGGAGCGCGTAGCGCACGGAGGGAAATTTTTCGCGTATGTACGTGGTGAGCCTCTTGATCTCCGCCGGGTTCGTCATGCCCACGGTGTCGGCCAGGCCGATTTCCCCGCAGCCCATGTCCACGTATTCGTTGACTATCCACTCCACGTCCTCGTAGGAGATGCGCCCCTCATACGGGCAGCCGAACGTGGCGACCACGCCGCCGCGGAGTTTCAGCCCCGCGTCCAGCGCCATCCTGGCGACCTCGCGGGCAACCCCGAGCATCGTCTCCCGGCTCGCGCGGATGTTCTTCTGGTTGAACGTCTCGCTGGCGGCGACGAACAGCATCACGCCGTCCAGTTCGCACTCCAAGGCGCGCTCCATGCCGCGCACGTTGGGAACCAGGGCCTCATACTCGGCCTCGGGGCTGCGCTTACAGCCCGCCAGCACCTCCTGCGCGTCTCTGAGCTGGGGGACGTGCTTTGGACTTACGAAACTCGTCACCTCGACCCGGCGGACGCCCGCGTCGGTGATGGTGTCGAGCAGTTTTATCTTATCCTCGGGCGTGATGTAGGTTTTTTCGTTCTGGAGGCCGTCTCGCGTGCCGACCTCGACGATGCTGACCTTTGGGGGGAGAGTCATCGGGTTCATTCTCCTGAGCAGGCTAAGAGTTTGATTCTCAATACGTTATACCGTTGTTCTCGCAATCTTCTCGACGCGGGCGGGGATGCCGACGGCGCCGTGCCCGGTCGCATCCGCCAGCGTGAACTTACCATTCGATATGGAGTGGCTCCACGCGGCGTACGGCTCCTCATCGAGCAGATGGGCGAGTTCGTGCGCCCTGTCCGCGTTCTCTAAGGATAGGGCGAGGGCGAAGCCGGCCGACTTGGCGATGTAGGATTCATAGGGCGAACTGAGCAGAGCGGATTTCCCGGCGGCGTCGAACACGCGCGCCACCTCCCAGGCGTTCCGGGGGCCGCCGAATTTCGCGATCTTGATGAGGCCGATGTCACAGGCTTCCATATCGACGAGGCGGCGCGCGTCGTCGATGGAAAAGAGCGATTCATCCAGGGCGACCTGCATTCCCCGGGCGCGGATTTCCCTGAAAACGTCGATGTGTTTCTCCTCCGAGGGCAGCACGGGCTGCTCGAAGTGCTCCAGATCGATCTCGACCATCCTGTCAGTGAACCACAGGGCCTCCTCGGGCGTGAAGCCGCCGTTCGCATCGGTGCGCAGTTTGATCCCGGGGCCGAACCTTTCGCGCAGCCGGACGAGGCGCTCGGCGTCCGCCTCGGCGTCGACGCCCGATTTCACCTTAAGGGTCGTGATTACTTTATCGACGAGCGGTTCGGCTTTCCTGACGGCTTCATCCGGCGGGAGGAGGCCGATGGGAGCGTCGAGCGCGACGGAGGTTCGCTTATGCCCGCCGAAGACATGCGAGAAAGGCGTCTCGTTGATTTTGGCCGCCAGGTCGATGGCGGCTATCTCCAAAGCGGTGCGCGCGGCGCCCAGCCCGGTAAAATCCGCGGCGTCATCGAGCGCGGCGAGCAGCTCGTCCGCCTCTTGTCCGCGTATGCGGGGGGTGGCTCCGCGCAGCGTGGCCGCCATATCCGAGCCGGTCTCTTTGGTGATGTACATGAGCGGCGCCGCCTCGCCCCAGCCTTCTGCGCCATCGTCGTCCGTCAGGCGGACCACGACCCGCTCGAGCGTCGTCGCGCCCCCGTAGCGGTTCCTCGAACCCTGGGCGACTTCCACGGCGGTATCCCAGACCGTCATTTCCTGAATCGGCATGAACGTATCTCCCGTATCAATGGTGGGCCGGGGCTTCGCTTAGAAAAGGGTGAGCCCCCCAGCCTCTGCCTGTTGGTTTCTTTCGGGACAGCCTCATTCTGGCGCATAGATGCGGATGTCCGGCAGGGTGCGATAGGCCTCATCGCAGTCCAGCCCGTACCCCACGACGAAATGATTCTCGATCGTGAAGCCCACGTGATCCGCCTGTATCTCGGTTTCCCGCCTCGCGGGCTTGTCCATCAAAACGCACGTCCTGAGAGACGCGGGGCGCTTATCTCCAAGGATATCAATGGTTTTCGCAAACGTGTGGCCCGTATCGAGAATATCGTCGATGAGCAGCACGTTTCGCCCCTCGATCTCGCCCAGGTGTTCGGTGTCGATTTGCACCCGGCCCTTGCTCTTCGTGCCCGCCCCGTAGCTCGAAGCCGCGAGGAAGCCCAGCGTGGCGTTTCGCATGAGGGCGCGGGCGAGGTCGACGCCGAAGATAATCGCGCCCTTGAGAATTATCACGACATGAATCGGCCCGTCGGGCAGCGCCTCGTTGATCTCGGCGGCGAGCTCCGGGAGGCGATTCTGTATCTCGGTCTCTGATATCAATATCTCGTCAGCGGGCATTGTCTACTCGAGTACGGCCAGCAGCAGGCGCTTCAGGTCCTCCTGGGTGGAGGGGACCGGGTTCGTCGTGACCTGGTGGCTCTCCGCCGCGTCCTTGGCGAGGACGTCGAGGTCCTCGTTCACGACGTCCGCCGCTCTCAGGCTGGCCGGTATGCCGATGTCCGTGTTGAGTTCGCGGATGGCGTCTATCGCCGCCTCGGCCGCCTGCGGGGCGCCGTCTTTCAGGAGCGGCGCCATGCGCGCGTAGGCCTCCCGCATAACGGGGAGGTTGAACTCCATGACGGGCGGCAGGAAGATGCCGTTCGCCGTGCCGTGGTGCAGGCCGTGGTAGGCGCCCAGCGGATGCGCGAGCGAGTGCACGATGCCGAGGCCCGTATTGGTGAACGCGCGGCCCGCGAGCATGGCGGCGAGCGATATGGCGTCGGCGGCCTCGGGGTCCGATGGGCCGTCCACGTAGGCCCTGCCGTGCGCCCCGATGCGCGCGATGGACTCGAACGCGAGCGCCTCCGTCCAGGGGTTGGAGGCGGGTGAGCCGACCGATTCGATAGCGTGAGTCAGGGCGTCCATCATCGCTCCCGCCGCGATGTGGGAGGGCAGCTTGGCCAGGAGTGCGGAGTCGACGACCGCGAGTTTCGCGAAGAGTGAGTCGTCCGCCAGGACGGTCTTGATCATGAGCTTCGTGTCCGTGACGATGGAGCTCATGGTGACCTCGCTGCCCGTGCCCGCCGTCGTCGGGACGGTGATGAGCGGCGGGCCGGGTTTCGTGGCCTTGCCGCGCCCGTAGTAGTCGCTCGGCACGCCGCCGTTCGCGACGACGGCCAGCGTCGCCTTGGCGGTGTCCATCGTGCTGCCGCCGCCCGCGGCGATGAAGCCGTCGCAGCCGTTCTCGCCAAAGAAATCGCGCGCCGCGAGGATGCTGGTGTCGGAAGGGTTCGCCTCGGCCTGATCGTAGAACTGAAAGTCGATACCTGAGTCTTCGAGGCCTTTCAGCACCGAATCGAGCGCCCCGCTCGACGCGAGCCCCGGGTCGGTGACGAACATCGGCTTCGCCATCCCCAGGTTCTTCGCTTCCTCTCCGACCTGGGCGGCTTCCCCGCGGCCGAAACGGACGCGCGGGCCGGATGCGATCTGAAACGCTTTCACCATGAATACACTCCTTCGCTGCTCTTATGAGGTTTCCGGGAATTTACGAAGCATGAGTTCGTAATCTTCTTCCGTGTCGATGTCGAGAAAGATATCATCATTCGGGAGTTCGAGAAAAACGATTCCCCCGGGAGATTCGGTTTCCAGTCTTTTGATGATCCCCCGGCCGCCCGCATCCCCGCTCGCCCGGAGCAGTTCGTCTCTCAGCGAGGCTGCGAACAGCGCCGGGTTTCCGCGCCTGCCCTTGAAGACGGGCGCTGCAACCAGTGCGTCAGGGCGGGATTCCCCATAGCGAGCGATCAACCCGTTCACGATCTCGGGCGTTAGCAGGGGCTGATCGCCGAGGACGAACAGGTAAGCCTCTGCGTTTTCGGACGCCGCCTCGATTCCAGCGATCATGCTCGTGCTCTGCCCCTCGGCGTAGCGGGGGTTGTGCTTGAGGCGCACGTTCAGGCCGCTCACGGCCTGTTTCACTTTCTCGTGTTCATGGCCCGTCACGAGAATGACCTCGGAAACCGCGCTTGCGAGCACCGCTTTCGCCGTCTTGCGGAGGACGGTCTCATCCCCGAAGGGCAGGAGGAGCTTGTTCCGCCCCAGGCGCTTAGATAAGCCTGCGGCGAGCAGGATCGCCGTGATGCGGCGCGCGTCCGCCATCGGGATGCTTTCCACCGAAAGAGAAACGTGAAGTTCGGGCTTTTGGGGCATGGTAAGGAGACGGGCTTCGCGGTGTCAATTCCAGGCGGGCGGGGCTGTTGGAAATGCCCTGCTCGATCGGAGTTGTCCACCGCCGTCATTCCGGCGAAAGCCGGAATCCAGAGCCGATGAGGATCAAGGTGATCCGGTATTTCATGTTCTCACTGCTCGGATGGGAGAAGGCGAAGAGCAAAGTCGAAAAGGCAAAGTCCCTGGATTCCGGCATGCGCCGGAATGACGAAC
>VXPH01000204.1:2773-26775 GCA_009839615.1 Nitrospinota bacterium | reverse complement strand
GTCAACCTGTTTATGAGAAAACAAGTTTCCATAAAAGATGCCGTTTCTCTCATCGAAAAAGGCGCCGCGATTAGTCCCGGCGGTACCCTTTTGCACAGAACGCCCGCCGCCCTCATCCGTGAAATTGCGCGCGCGGGCCTTCGGGACCTCACGCTCATCAAGCCGTCTCCCGGCTACGACGCGGACCTCCTTTGCGCCGCAGGCGCCGTGAAGAGAATCATCAGCGGCATCGTTACGTTCGAGGCGGAATTCGGATTGGCGCCTCACTATCGAAAATCGATAGAGAAAGGATTGACCGGCCTTACGGAACACGCCTGAGCCAGCGTTCTGGCAGGGCTGCGGGCCGCAGCCTACGGCGTTCCCTTCCAGCCAATTCGTGGATTCGACGGGAGCGACATTCCGGAGCAAAGCGGTATCTTCACAATTGAAGACCCCTACACGAAAGAAGAACTCTATGCGATTCCTGCCCTCAAGCCGGACTGGGCATTGATTCACGTACAGAAATCAGATCCACAGGGAAACGCCCAAATCCTCGGCAACCAGCAATTCGACGTTGAAATGACGCGCGCAGCGCAAAAAGGGGTCATTCTCACAACTGAGAAAATCGTAGCCCAGGAGGAGATCGCTACGGAACCGGAGAGAACCGCCATTCCAGGCTTTCTCGTCAAAGCTGTCGTGGAAACACCTGGCGGAGCGTCTCCTTGTAGTTGCCACCCATATTACGGAGTCGATAAGGATGAAATGGCCCGCTATCTGAGCCTGACCCGGGAAAAGGGCGGGATTGGGAAATATCTTTCGAGCACTGACATCACTCACAAACAAGATGCGGTAACAAAATAATCATGGGCAACCGACTGGCCTCGCTGCCAGAACACGTGGTTCGCGCCGGCAACCAGATGGCTGTCACACTCTCGCGCCTCATTGAAGACGGTGAGAAAGTGTTCCACGGGGTCAACTCCCCGCTTCCCATGGTCGCGATCTTTTTGGCCAAGAAACGACATGCCCCCAACTGCTCGCTCGTAGAGGTCGCGGGTTCGGTGGACCCCAAACCGCGCTTCATGCCAAACAGCACGGCCGATCCCGAGCTCTGCCACGGCGCAGCTTCCATGTTCTACAACCCGGACATGTACGATCTTTTTGCGCGCGGCGGGGTGGACCTGGCTTTTTTAGGCGCCGCTCAACTCGACAAGCAAGGGCGGGCCAATATGAGCTACATCGGCGACCCGTTCCATCCGAAGGTGAGACTCCCCGGCGGAGGGGGAGGCGCCGTTATCATGCCCCAGGTGAAACGAACCGTCATATGGCGAACGGTGCACGACAGACGATTTCTCGTACCCCATGTCGATTTCTCGACGCAATCAGGCAATCTGAGCCACGTGGTAACGCCCATCGCCTTGCTCGAGAAAAAATCCACCGGGCTCGAGATCGCCAGCGTTCACGCCGGCCATCTGGTGGATGAAGTGATCGAGAAAACTGGTTTTGATCTGGCGCGTTCCAGTGTCGTGCGGCAAACTCCCGCGCCGAGCGCCGAAGAACTGAGCGCCCTGGAGGAACTCGATCCGGATGGTGTGCGATTTTCGGAATTTCGTGTATAAATCGCAGGTTTTCAGTGAGAATTCGACCACACAATTTGTCACAAGACGCCGATGTCTTCTGGGGCGATGGATTACGGAGAATTTCATGAACAACGAATTGATGAATCGTCTGGGGAGCTATTCGACCTGTCAGGCGGCTGACGCCTTTGACAAATTGAAAATCAGGGGCCACATGCCCGACATCATCCTGTTATCTCCCGATTCGGATTACCGGATGGTGGGAGAGGCCCATACCGTACGAATGGTTCCGGCCGGCGGCGGACCTCTGCCCAAACGCGAGGTGCACCACATCGATGCGGCGCCCGAGAGGAGCATCGTCGTCATCAGCATCCCGCCCGGAGTGACAACGGCCAACTGGGGCGGGATGATGACCACACGGGCGAAGGTGATGAACCTCGGCGGAGTCGTTCTCGACGGCAGGGCAAGGGACATCGAAGAACACCGTCAGATGGGGTTTCCCGTGTTCGCCAGAGGGGTATCGGTTCACGGCAGTGGCGGATATACGGTCCCCATTGCTGTGGGAGAGCCGATCAATTGCGGGGGCGTCGCGGTAAGGCAAGGAGACGTCATTCTCGGCGATGTCAACGGCGTAGTTGTCATCCCCAGGGAAAGGCTGGGGGAAGTCATCGACAAGATGGATGAGTTGGCGGAAATCGAAGAAAGAATTACTTCGGAACTGGAAAAAGGCGCGAGCATTGGCGATACGTTCGCCAAGTATCGGAGCTAGAAAGAAACCGTGATAACCACTTAAATTTCATAGCCATCTGGCAACGCCAGGTGAATCTGATATAATTGACTCGTCTTCAACGAAATCCGCCCCGGACATATCCCGAGGAATTCGAAAATCAATCCCTCATATGTAGTCCCCTTTCGGGGTCTTAGCATTTGTCTCGCTTTTTCTGTTCTTCTGAGTGGATGTGGCTTTCTGCCTACGCCGAGGAGTTACGACATTCAAAGGGACGATTTGCACGGTATCGCCTCCTGGTATGGAAATCCTTACCACGGACGTAAAACGGCGAACGGCGAAACTTACGATATGCACGCGCTCACCGCTGCGCACCGCACCCTGCCTTTTGGTTCTGTGGTACAGGTGCGCAGAAGCGACGACGGGCGGGAAGTACAAGTTCGAATCAACGATCGCGGGCCCTTTTTCATCAACCGGGTTATCGACCTCTCTCAAGAGGCAGCCCGAAGAATCGGCATGTTGCGCAGCGGCACCACCGAGGTTTCCGTCGAACCCCTCTACATTCCCCGGGAACCAAACCCGAAATGGATGATCCTGGTGGGCGGTTTTATGGAAAAGCCAAAGGCGCAAGAATTCGCCGATTACTTTCACCGCAACGGCACGATCTCTGAGATCCGACCAGGCTGGCACGGGAACTACGAACACTACCACGTGCAGATCAAAGGATTAGTCAGCGAAAGCAAAGCAAAGCGATTGGCGCAAAGGCTGCAGCACAATGGGTACGGGGCATTCATCGTGCGGGCGAAATAAACGACTTAACTACTATCGAGCGCTTCTTCAATCTTCTCCAAGTCCGTGAGCGGCTCCTTGCATGTGAAATTTTCACATAAGAATACAGTGGCCTGTCCATCTACCATGGATTTCCCATCGAGCAGGGGTACTGCGGCGTCTGCATCTTCATCTGACGCTTCTGACTTGAAAGCCAAAACCTTGTTGGGGATGAAACGGGAATCAACGGTTTTGAAAACCGCTTGTGTATCTTCTCCGTTTCTCCCGCCGACAATCGCCACCTCTACCGGGGAATCGAGATGAAAATCCAGCGCCACCAGCATCATGTGGAAGGCGGCCGGCGCACGCCCAAGGTAATCGCCGAACGAGCGCAAAACGCCCTCGCCACGCTTTGCGAATTCCGCCTCGCCCGAAAGTTTCGCCAGTTTCAATAAGCCCAGCGCCGCCATGGAATTTCCGCTTGGGACGGCCCCGTCTTGCGTCATCTTCTTCCGCACGATGAGTTGTTCATGATCGTGGGCCGTAAAGAAGAATGCGCCTCCTTCGTCATCCCAGTAGCGAGTTATCATCTCCCGCGCCAAATCCGAGGCCGCTCGAATCCACCGGGGTTCGAAGCTCGCCTCGTACAAATCCACCAGACCCACGATCAGAAAAGCATAATCATCCAGATACGCGTTGAACTTGCTCACGCCTTCCCGGTGGCTTCTCAGCAAACCGCGCTCATCGCGCATGTTATTCAAAATAAAATCCGCCGCCTTGCCCGCTTCCTCCACGTAGGGGCGGTGCTCCAGAATCCTGCCCGCCAAAGCCATCGAGCCGATCATGAGTCCGTTCCAGCTCGTAAGAATCTTATCGTCGAGACCCGGTTTCACGCGCCGATCGCGCTCGGCGAAGAGTTTTGCGCGACCTCTTTGTAAAACATCAAAGAGCTTCTCTTCCGTGATTCCAAGTTCTTCGGCGAAAACGCGGGGTGGTTTCTGAATGAACAAAGCGGAGGTATTGCCCTCGAAGTTCCCCTCCTCCGTCACGCTGTAGAAACGGCAGAATATTTCGGCTTCTTCTTTCCCGAGAATCTCTTCTACCTCCTCTGGACGCCAGACGAAGAACTTGCCCTCCTCGCCCTCGCTGTCGGCATCCTGTGCGGAGTAGAATCCTCCGCCTGGACTGGTCATCTCCCGCAAAACGTAATCGAGCGTATCCGCGACCACGGAGCGGTAAAACGCGCTTCCCGTCGCTTGGTAGACCTCGAGGTAGACTCTGGACAGTAGAGCATTGTCATAAAGCATTTTCTCGAAATGCGGGATAAGCCAATAATTATCAACACTGTAGCGGTGAAAACCTCCACCGAGTTGATCATACATCCCGCCCAGCGCCATCCTTTGAAGCGTAATCTCGACAATCTTCAGCAACTCCTGATCCGGGGACCGCTTCCATTTTCGCAATAACAGCATCAGCGCCATGGAGGGCGGAAATTTGGGAGCGCTCCCGAATCCACCCCAGGTTGAGTCGAATCGCTCTGTCAGTTCCTTCGCGGCCTGGTCGATCCACTCCGATTTCAAGTCACCCTTTGTGGCCGTAACGACTCCCATTTGCTGAAGATTCGCCGTGATGCTCTCCGCGTTCGTATTCAAATCATCCTGTCTCGTCCGGTAGACTTCGGCCAGCCTCAAGAGTACGTTCTTAAAACCGGGCCTGCCCCATTTGTCATCCGGCGGAAAATACGTGCCACCGAAGAAAGGCCTCAAATCCGGAAGCAGGAAGACACTCATGGGCCAACCGCCCTGGCCCGTCATCATCTGCACCGCTTCCATGTAAATGCCGTCGATATCAGGGCGCTCTTCGCGATCCACCTTGATGGAGACGAAATGCTCATTCAGGATTTCGGCGATTCCCTCGTCCTCGAAGCTTTCATGCTCCATCACATGGCACCAATGGCATGCGGAATAGCCGACGGACAAGAAAATGGGCTTGTTCTCTTCTCTTGATTTGCGGAGCGCTTCCTCGCCCCAAGGGTACCAGTGCACCGGATTGTATTGATGCTGCAAGAGATAAGGGCTCGTCTCCTGTGCGAGGCGGTTCTTCTCCGGGGGCTGATTCATGAATTCCTCACATGAGTGTATGAAAGTACGCCGGTTACGAAAAAATGCCTGTCGACAGGGTATGGGAGAATGATCAACAAAACAATTCGGGCTGGGGAGAGATTTGCGCGTGTGTCTCAACACGCCCGTCTCCACGAATGTGCGATATGTTTTCATCGCAACTCTCCGCCCAGGCTGCGGATATCAGATGCAGACGATGACAGTTTCTCGGGTTCTCCTCCGCGCAAAGAACCGCCGTCGGTTCTTTTTCCACTTGCACTCTCAGGCGCTTCATGGCGCGGATGAAATCTTCCCTGCGTCTCACTTTCTTCCAGTCGATACGGCCTTCGGCGTCAAAAAATTCTGGATTTTGCCTGATATCGCGTTTTCCGCCCAAAGCCTCACCTTCCCAGATATATGCGATGTCTTGCGATGATAGGCTTTGATTCATTTTTTCTTTGTTGAACTGTGGGTTTCTCCTGCTGTAGGGGATGCTTCGCACATCCACCACGCATACGATGCCGTAGCAGCTCAGCAAGTCCAGGAATTTCTCCGCGCTATGATTGCTATGGCCTATCGTCCAGAGCGGGTGTTTCAAGCGAGACCCCCCATGAGAGCCGCCGCAACCTCGCATCCACGATGAAATATCTCCACGTCGATATTCTCATCAGGGGCATGAGCGTTCGAATCCGCATTGGCGAGGGGGAACCAGACGGAAGGAATGCCTAAGTCTCTTGTGAACATGCTGTCGGGAACGCTGCCACCAAAGTTGGGGTAAATGACGGGTTCGACCCCGTAACCGCCGACGGCTTTGATCACCATTTGAACATAAGGATTATCCGCCGGTGTTTTACTGGCGTCGAACGTGGCCATCTTGCGTACCTCAATGTCATCGAAACCCTCTGCTTTCAAAAACGAACACACATCATCAAACAGCTGGTCCGGGTCCTGATCCACTACAAGACGGAAATCCAGCTTGGCACTCGCGGAACCCGGCAGGACCGTTTTCATGCCATCGTTTGAATACCCCCCTTGGAATCCACAGATGTTCAGGTTCGGCTGGGTGAGCGTTTTCGTATAAAAGGCGAGAATATCCGGAATGCCATCGGCTCCCTCTCCGATCACGGCCCGAAGCTTCGCCTCCGGGTCGGGAATTCCCTGCAATGCAGATTGGTCCGCATCGCCGACCGGGAGCACGGATTCATAAAATCCAGGCACGCGCACCCTTCCCTCACCGTCGCGCAGACATTGCACGGCTTCCATGAGGCGCCAGAATGGATTCGGGACCGACCCGCCGTAAGACCCGGAATGAAGGTCTTTTCCGACGCCGTGCGAGACAAGTTCGATATAGAGCAATCCCCTGCAGCCCAAAGAGAGCGTCGGTCTGCCCGAGGGATGCAAAGAACCATCCGAGGAGCAGGCGATGTCGGCTTTCAACAACCCCTTGTTCGCCTGGATGAATTTTCTCAAGTTGGGCGAACCCATCTCCTCCTCACCTTCAATCAAGAACTTGAGGTTGATGGGCATCTTCGTTTTCGTCCGGTGGTAGGCCTCGACCGCCTTGATTTGCGCGAAATGCTGGCCCTTGTTGTCTCCCGACCCACGCGCGTAGAGGCGGCCATCTCGCACCTGGGGCTCAAATGGCTCGGAACTCCAGCCCTCGGATATATCGGCCGGCTGAACGTCATAGTGGCCATAGATGAGCAACGTGGGAGCATCCGGAGGCCCCTTCACCTCTCCGTATACGAGAGAAATGCCCTCGGTCGGCAGAATTTGCGCCTCGATACCCGCACTGGCCATCAATGCCGCCAGGTGTTCCGCCGTCTCCTCGACACCAATACCCAATGTGCTGATAGACGGCATTTTAAGGTATTCGATAAGTTCCGCCAGACTCTGCTTCCTTCTCGCTCGCAGAAAATCAATGACCGCCGACATTCAATTCTCCTTCCCATGAGCTTTATTTGCCGAGATGTTGCCGAAATTGTCCGCCCGGACTATTCTCAGAGATAGTATGAGCCTGCCTAATTCTTTTGCCGCCGAGCAAAAACTGGATTTCGCATGATTCGATCTGTTCTTAGCATAATTCATCGCTTCTTCAAGGTCATCCGCATCAGATATCTCTTGCTTTTCATCTTTACCATACTGATGGTGACAAGCTGTGCTCGGCCCCGCACCTTGAATCTGGCTCCTGCTCCCATTGGAAGCTTCGACCAGCAGGAGAGCTATGTCGAATTGCCATCGAGCATCGAAAACGCCTCGATAACAGGATACCTGGTGCGTCCCTCGAAAGATGGGAGATATCCTTGCGTCGTATTGCTGCACGGGAAAGGCGGTTGGTGGCGAGCATACATCCGTTACGCCCGAAAACTCGCGAGCCATGGATTCTCGTCTTTAGTCATCAATTATTACTCGGTGCACCAAGTGGATCTCGAAGGTCTTAGAACACCTTTCATACGAAGAAAATCAAATTTCGAACGCCAGAATGAAGACATCAACCGAGCTGTATCCGCCTTTGCGAAAAGCACACATTGCATACAAAACAAGGTTGGCCTCATTGGATTCTCACTCGGCGCGGACAAGGCGTTCCGTGCGGCCGCGTCGCTTCCGGTCGTGAAGGCCGTGGTTGCATATTATGGTCCCTACGATTATGAGGCTCTCATCAAAAAGCGCATCAACGCCGTGATCCTCGCTATGGCGACCAAGGATTTGCTGCGTTGGAAAGAATATTTGGAAGTTCACAGCCCCGCCAACAAGATACAGAATACGAAAGCTTCCACATTGATGTTTCATGGCGTGACGGATAGGCTGATTCCGGTCCAGCAATCATTCACGATGATGAGAAAACTGCGAGCGAGAGAATCAGGCTACGCTCAATTGAAACTTTATGAGGGAACCGGCCACAATTTCATTCTAAGAAGAAGAACTCCCCGGGAAAGAGAAGACTCGATTCGGCTCGCGTTGATTTTCCTCAAAAACCACTTGTCCCAAGCCACAGAACCGCCCAATGCGCAAGGTGTGAGAAAAAAACGAGCCGGCCTTCATTCTGAATCCGATAAACAAGATAGTTGACACATCATGGATACGACACCAGACGGCAGACAAGGAAAGAGCGAATCCTGGGTGCGCGAATGGGTGGGTTGGAGTGAACTCGCTCCCGCCGGGAACGTGGAAGCGGGCGCGTGGGGCACGTGGGAGCTTACTTATCACGTTGGCAGATATGGCGTGGACGATGGCGGGACTATCGTCCTCTCTCGCCGTTTTGCCAGTGACTGGGCCAAACCGCAAACCGACGCGCCCGGTGAGCCTCACTATGCGAGTGTAAGAACGAGTGGAAGCGCATCGCTCAGGGTAAGATGGGACCCGAAATCGAACGTCAGGCCTTGGCAGCAAGGCTTGGCTATCGATGTTTTTGACAGCTATCTGGCGGAAGGCGATACGGTAACCATCGTTCTGGGAGACCGAAGCGGGGGCGGCGCGGGAACCCGTGCTCAAACCTTTTGCGAGAAAAATTTCCGCTTTCGGCTCTTTGTCGATTGTTTCGGCTCGAATCGTTTCATCGAAGCAGCCGATACGCCCTCCTTTTCCATCGACCCCGGAAATCCCGCCCGCCTCGTGATTCATGGTCCCACCGAACAGACACCAGATGAGACATCCTGGATGCAGGTGAAACTTGAAGACATCTGGGGGAATCCATGCCACGGCATAGATGCACAAGTTTCGCTTACTACCGAGGGAGGAATTTGCGAGGGCCTGCCCGGAACTGTTCAGTTCAGCCATGACGAATCCGCCGTTTTCCGCCTTGAGAATTTGCGCTGGGAACCAGGCAAATGGGGTCGCATACGAGGGGACGCTGGGGGAGACATCCCTCCTGCATACAGCAATTACGTGCACGCCATGGAGAAAACTCACCGATGGCGGCCATTCTGGGGCGACTTGCACGGCCAGAGCGAAGAAACGGTAGGCACAAACACTGTGGATGACTACTTCGCCTTCGCCCGCGATATGGCCGGAGCGCAATTCTCTTGCCACCAGGGAAACGACTTTCAAGTTACGAAAGATACCTGGAGCGCCATTCGAGCGGCCACGAAGAAATACAACGAGCCAGGGCGGTTCGTTACTTTCCTGGGCATAGAATGGTCTGCCGTGACGGGCATGGGCGGGGACAGAAACGTCATGTATCTGGGCGACGATGGACCCTTGCACCGGACCAGCCACTGGCAACTGGATGACTGGACTGATCAGGAAACGGACAGATACCCCCTCGATGCCCTCTACGACGCTCTGGATGGACGCCGGGACGTCACCCTGGTCCCCCACATCGGGGGCAGGCGAGCGAGTTTGGACTATCACCACGCAGAACTCGAACGTGTCATGGAGATATATTCTTCCTGGGGACGATTCGAATGGTTCGTGGAACAAGCCTTGGAAAAGGGCTGGCGCGTGGGCATCACGGCCGGAAGCGATGGACACAAGGGTCGTCCGGGAGCCAGCTACCCGGGTGCGGCCATTTTCGGCGTCTACGGCGGCTACGCTTGTATCTATGCAACAGAACTCACGCGCGAGAGTCTCTGGGAAGCGATTCTGGCGAGGCGCGTTTATGCAACTACGGGGAAGAAAATTCATCTTTCCTTCTCGGCCGGGGATCATTTCATGGGGGAGGAATTTGAATCTACCGATCCCCCTCTATTCAAAGTCCGGGCAGTGGGGGAATGCGGCATCGAGTCAATAGAACTTAAGCGCGCCTCGCAAACCGTATGCTCTTATCGCCCCAAAGACGCGACCGCCCAAAATACAAACTGGTTCCGGGTCTCCTGGAGTGGCGCCCGCATACACCAGCGCAACCGCCAAACCCACTGGCATGGGGGGCTACGGGTCGATAAGGGAAAGATTGAAGAACCGAGAAACTGGCAGGTGGACAACCTTGAAGAAGGCGTTCAATCGACCGATGAGCAGAGCATCCGGTGGTTGAGCCGCACGACCGGGGATGCGGACGGCGTCGAATTCCGCCTGTCGGGCGGAGATGGCGCAACGCTTTTTTTTGAAACCGACATCGTTTCCTTTGAGGTGAAAATCGATGACATCGGCGCCGTTCCATATGTGGTAGAAGCTGGCGGCGTTCGCCAACAAGTGGAAGTGCAACGCATCAGCCGGGCGCCCGGGAACCCTCACACGAACGTCACATTCGACGTCGATGAAAGCAACTTTCACGATGGCTGGAACCCTTATTTCGTCAGGTTGATGCAAGAAGACGGAGCATTGGCCTGGAGCAGCCCCATTTTTGTAAAAAAGGCGAAAAAATGACGGCGGACAAACTACCTGTTCTCGATGAAAATTGGCAGCGAGCGCTGGCCATTGTGGCGCATCCGGATGACATGGAATTCGGCGCCTCAAGTGCAGTCGCAAGGTGGACGGCCCAAGGCAAGGAAGTTTCATACATCCTGATGACGAGTGGTGAGGCGGGCATCGACGGGATGTCGCCGGAAGAAGCCGGCCCCGCGAGAGAAGAGGAAGAAATAAAAAGCGCCGCCATCGTCGGCGTCGAGAAGGTGGAATTCCTGGGCTATACCGATGGGATCATCGAGTACAATCTAGACCTAAGACGCGACCTCACCCGGAAAATCAGAACCTACCGGCCTGAAATCGTGATCACGCTTTCCCACCACCTCACCTGGCCGGGCGGCCCCTTGAACATGGCGGATCACCGATGGCTTGCCTATGGCGTGATGGACGCGAGCCGCGATGCGGGCAACCGCTGGATTTTTCCCGAACTGCTGGACGAGGGACTGGAACCATGGACGGGCGTTCGCATGGTATTGCTCAGCGGCTCACCGGAACCCACGCATGCCGTGGACGTCACGGAGCACCTCGATATAGGAATCGCATCCTTACAGGCCCATAAACTTTACATCGACAATCTCGCACAAGGCTTCGACCCTGTCGGTTTCCTCACGCAAGCGGCCGTCGAAACAGGGAAACAAGCCGGATTTGAATATGCAGTATCATTCGAGGTAATTTCGATATAAATATCTGAAAAAAATTGCCGCTCAAGGCTATATCTTCTCAAGTGAATTGGGTAGTATTCGCCTGCGGTTGGGCCGTAATGCGCTTATAAGTAGATTCATACATTCGATGAGGAAATGAATGCTTGACGACGCAACAAAACGAGAGTTGAGGGAAAAACACTACAACGCCACGGTCGTGGATATCGTCTGGCAGCACGAGACGCTCGCGTGTTTCCGCGTAAAACCCGATTTCGACTTCCCTGAATATAGATCAGGTCAATATACGACGCTGGGCTTAGGAAATTGGGAGCCCCGTCACGAAGACGCCGTCAAGGAGAAAGAACTCGACGAGAAGAGAATCAGGCGATTGGGCAGGCGCGCCTATTCCGTGTCACACCCGGTAGTCAACGGAGCAGGAGAACTATATCCGCCAGAAGACCTGGATTTCCTGGAATTCTACATCGTTATGGTCATCGGAGAAGAAGGCGAGCCTGCGCCTCTTCTCACGCCAAGGCTCTTTCTTCTGAAACTTGGCGACCGCATTCACATGGGTCAAAAATTTACTGGCGAATACACGCTCGATTGCATGAACAATATTCGGGATGACGAGAACTCTCTCGTCGTCTTCGCCGGCACGGGGACGGGAGAGGGCCCGCACAACCATATGATATGGGAGCTTCTCCGCACGGGCTACAAAGGCCAAATCGCCAGCATCAATGTCGTACGCTACAAAAACGACCTAGCATACGAACCCCTCTACAGAGAACTCGAGAAGAAATATCCCCAGCTTTCATATCATGCGCTCACCACGCGCGAAGCGGATACCATCAACAACAAAGTATACGTGCAGGATTATCTGGCCACGGGCATGTTCGAAGAAAACATCGGACGCAAGATGGACCCTGCGAACACACATCTGTTCTTGTGCGGCAACCCCGATATGATCGGTATCCCCAAAGTTCGTGAAGGCGAGAAGATATGGCCGGAAGGCGCGCCGGGCGTTATCCAGATTATGGAAGATCGTGGCTTCACGATGGACTATGGACGTACGAAAGGAAACATCCATTACGAGAAATATTGGTAAGGCCTGCGTCTCACACATCACCTCGGCTCAAGTAGAGAAAAATCTGCAGGAGGCCCTATGCCCGATCTTATTCATGAAGCTGAGGGCGCACTCTCCACACTGAAGTTCAACAGAAAAGACGTTCGCAACGCCATCAACGAAGAGATCATGCAGGGACTCACAGACGCTCTCGACTCCCTGGAAGCATCGAGCGAACGGAGAGCTGTCATCCTCACGGGCGCGGGCGAGGAAGCGTTTTGCTCGGGCGGCGACTTGAAATGGCTGCAGTCTTTTGAATCTCGCGAGGCCGGGATGGGCATGAGCAGGCGGATGCAGGAAATCATGGGGCGTCTGTCTGCATTGCCTGTGCCCGTCATAGCCGTTTTGAACGGATACGCCTTGGGCGGTGGAACCGAAATCGCCATGGCCTGTGATATGCGGATCATCGAGGAGCACGCCTACATGAGTTTCAAGCAAGCTCGTGTGGGTCTCATGACGGGCTGGGGAGGCGGGGGACGTCTCCTCCGCACAATTGGCTATGGGCGAGCGTTGGAACTGTTGACCACATGCAAAGAATTGAGCCCGGAAGATGCGCTAAAGATGGGACTCGCAAACGCCATCGTACCCAAAGGGGACGGTCTTCGAGTCGCCAAGGCAATGGTGAAGGAAATTTCTAAAAGCGCGCCGGGAGCCATCCGCTCATTGAAGGAATTGCTCTTGTTCGGATTAGAAAATACACTGGATGAAACGACGGGTTTGGAATCGTCGCTATTTGCGGATCTTTGGGTGTCGGAAGATCATGATGAGGCGGTAAAAGCGTTTTTTGAAAAGCGAAGCCCCATTTTCAAGGGAAGATAATCGCGAAATGGCAAATAAACCTCCACAGATCAAAACTCGCTCAGGCCTCGCCATTGAAAACACTTACGGCCTTGGAGATATGCCTCAGGGCTATTCCCCGGGCAAACCAGGCGAATATCCTCTCACACGCGGCATTCATCCCGAGATGTACAGAAAACGCCTGTGGACGATGCGCCAGTATTCGGGTTTCGGAACCGCGGAGGATACGAACCAGCGATACCGCTTTCTACTTGATGAGGGAAACACCGGGCTTTCCGTCGCGCTCGATTTGCCGACCCAACTGGGACTCGACAGCGACAGCGAAAAATCAGCCGGCGAGGTCGGCAAAGTCGGCGTGGCCATCGACTCGCTAGCGGATATGGAAACCATTTTTCAAGGCATCCCACTCGATAAGATCAGCACATCCTTCACCATCAACTCAACCGCCGCCATCCTTTATGCCATGTACGTCGCGGTCGGTAAGAAGCAAGGCGTTCCGCCCGCTCTACTGACCGGCACTATCCAGAACGACATCCTCAAAGAATACGTTTCCCGAGGGACATGGGTTTTCCCGCCCGAGCCGTCATTGAGGCTGATAGTCGATACCGTCGAATACGGCGTGAAGAACACCCCCAGGTTCAACACCATCAGTGCTGCGGGCGCTCATTTCAGGGATGCCGGCGCCACCGCCGTCCAGGAAGGCGGCTTTACCCTCGCGGACGCTATTGTTTATGTGGAAAGATGCCTGGAGCGCGGGCTGGATATCGACGAGTTCGCCCCAAGACTCAGTTTTTATTTTTACACCCATATGGATTTTTTTGAAGAAATCGCCAAATACAGGGCCATGCGAACGCTTTGGGCCAAAATCATGCGTGAGCGCTTTGGCGCCAAAAACGAGAGAAGCTGGCTTTTCCGTTTCGGTGTCGTCTGCGGCGGAAGCACCCTCACCGCGCAAGAACCCGAGAACAATATCGTTAGAGTCACCTACGAGGCTCTCTCCGCCGTGCTCGGCGGCGCCCAAACCATCTTTACTTGTGCTTACGATGAAGCACTCGCGTTGCCGACCGAGGAAAGCGCCCTGCTCTCTCTGCGTACCCAGCAGATCATCGCCCATGAGAGCGGCGTGCCAGACGTGGCGGATCCATTTGGTGGTTCATATTATTTGGAAAATTTGACTGCTCGAATGGAAGATGGAATGTCGCAGATTATCGAAGACGTGGAAGAGCGCGGCGGCATGGTCGAGTGCATCCAGAGAGGCGTAGTTCAAAAGTGGATTGCAGAGAGCGCTTTCCGCTGGCAGAAGGCGGTGGACGCACAAGAACAGACCATCGTAGGCGTCAACAAATACGTACAGGACGAGCCCCCTTCACAAGAGATATTCACGATTGACCCTGAACTTGAAGAACGCCAAAAGAAACAACTGAATAAATTGAAGAAAGAGCGAGATACCTCTCAGGTGGAGCAATGTCTCAGACGCCTTGAAGATGCCGCTAAGGGCGACGAGAATCTCATGGAGCCGATTTCCGAGGCCGTGGAAGCATATGCCACAATCGGGGAGATAACGGATGTGTTGCGTGGGGTATTTGGAGAATTTCAAGAGCCAGTAGCTTTCTAAAGCCTTGTCACTCCCCGTCCGCTTGCCCAACCAGGCAAAACACGGAATAATCACTTCCTAAGAAAAAATCACTACCAATTCTAAACTCAGAATTCCATGAGTCATATTCATAGGAGGTGGCAACAAAAAATGTGGACTGACGCTAAAAACGGCAACAACTCGGCAACTGATTACAAGTACAGAAGCGCTACTGTTGATCTCAGCACTGGAAGCATTACGGTGGAGGAAAAACCCTGCGAGGATTTAGAGGATTTTCTAGGCGGGATCGGCAGGATTTTCAAAATTCTCTCACATCATGACGTATCAGACCCATACGCCCCTTCCTCCCCTCTCGTCATGGAACTTGGCTGTTTTTCTGGTACGAACCTCATGACGGGGTTAAGGACGTTCTTTGGCGGCTACAGCCCGCTCAAGAGCACGCTCGCCGGCGCGCCTTCGGCCATGTATTCAGCAGGCTCCGGTAAATTCGGAACCAAGGTGGCCTGTGCGGGCATAGACGAAATCATCTTTACAGGAAGGAGTGAGAAGCCCGTCACGCTGGTCATTAAGAGCGATACCCTTGGCGGCCCGCCGAGCCTGGAACTCGTGGACGCTTCTCCTCTTCTGGGGCAGGATTCACACGAAAAAATGATGACGCTCGCCGATGAGTACGACGATGCCCACTTCGCCGTCATCGGCCCACCCGGGGAGAACTTTGAGACGAACCGTATGGCGTCCATCGTCTTGAGCACAGAAAACCAGCTCAAAACGCGAGAATGCAAACCGAGATTCTGCGGACGCGGGGGTTTCGGCGGCGTGATGGGCTCCAAAAACCTCATCGCCATCATCGCGCAAGCACCCGATGACAAAACAGCCGTCACGAATATCGTCAAAGAGGCCAACAAAGTCATCTCCCGGGGCGCCGGCTCCAAAAACTACCGCGACGCCTATAAGGCCGATGGAGGCGGCGGCACCTGGCGAAATATCGCGGGCTTGCACCCCATGGGCTGTCTGCCCGAGAGGAACTTCTGGGCACCGGGCAATGACGACGCCGTTCAACTATACCGCGGCAGTTTTGAAGAACCCTACGTCATCAAGGATGAGTCCTGCTTCAAATGCGGCATCGCGTGTCACAAAAACATATACGACAGGCCCGAGGGAGAGACGGCCGAAGGCAGAAAGGCGAAAAAAGGAAAATTCAGGGTCAAGTTCGACTATGAACCGCTCGACCTCATCACGGCGAACTGTGGCGTCTATGACGCGGAAGAATCCCTCGAACTCGTGGAGTTGGGCGACCGCATGGGCTACGACGCCATCAGCCTGGGCGCTACCTTCAGCTACGCCATGGAGTGGAACGAAAGAAACCCCGACAAACCCGTGCTCGAAGGCATCCGCTTCGGCGACGCCAAAAAGATGGAGGATTTGATCAGAAAAGCAGCGGCGGGCGAGTGCGAAGAACTGGCCCAGGGCACGATGCGCCTGGCCCAGCAATGCGGAGATCTTTCCTTCGCCATGCAGGGCAAGGGCCTCGAATACCCCGCCTATCTGCCCGAAACCAACCCCGGCTATCCTTGGGCGCTGGCAGGCGGCCACATGAGCATGCGCACGTTCTTGCTTCTCATCCTGGATGGTCAGCAAACAGACATCGATTACTGGGAAAACGCCATCCTGAACGGCATCTACTATACGAGGGATGACCTCATCGGCACCTGCAAATTCGCTGGCGCGCCCAACGAGAATATCGTCGACAGCCTGAACGACATGTTCGGCATGTCGCTGACGGAAGATGACGTGAATCAGGCGATTCGACGTTCTTACCTAAGAGGGCGTTTGCTCGAGAAAAAAGTGGGCTACACCGATGAGGAATACGACGTTCCCTCCCAAGTGTATGAAAGGGTGAACGAGAACGTCAAAATGCCCAGTTTCATCACGCGTGAGTTCATGGATGAGCTCAAAAAACGAACCGAGGCGAATTGGGACAGGCTTACAGAGGAGGAAGGAATTGCTCTTCCGGCCTAAATTCCTTAACTAAATCTTAAAACGCCCTCCGGATGCTGCCGGAGGGCGTTTTCTTTGCAACGGTTAGTATCAAATCCCTTGGTTGCCTGAAGCTACACCCCGCGCTTGTCCCCCCACAGCATGACGTGCAGCCTGGGAGTGAAGCGAAAACTTCGATTCATCGAAGCCTCCGCCAGGGCGAACAACCTATGTTCCATCTGCTCGCGCGTTTTGCCCCCAGGCGAGATGATAATGCGATTCCGCGGAAAACCACCGAGGCTATACTTATCGAGGACATTCTCGACTTCATCGAGTTCCTCCGCCCGATGAACCACGAATTTGAGATAGGGTTCCTTTGCCCGGCGCAGCCAGTCGAGGGTTTTCGGCAGTTTATCTTCTGAAATCTGGGCCGACTGTAGTTTGGGCGAGACGTTCCACTGATCCACACGCTGGAGAGCATCTTCAGACGGCGGAATATGGCCAGCCGTTTCCACCTCCACTCTTAGGCCCGCACCATGAAGTTCCTCGATAAGCGTTGGGAATTGCGAGGATTCCAGAGGTTCTCCCCCCGTCACCACCACCTGGGCTCCTTTGTGGTCCTCACAAAAATCCAGAATTTCCGCAATCGTTTTCTCTTCCACCGGAGGCCCCGACCAGGAATACTTCGTGTCGCACCAGACACATCCGACCGAGCAACCCATGAGACGAATAAAAACGGAAGGCCGGCCGATAGTCGCGCCCTCTCCCTGCAAAGAGAAAAAAAGCGGATCTGCAAGTGATACCTTGAAATCCGCTTTTTCTTTGATTTTTGTCATCACGTCTGGCTCGCCTCCTCGCTATTCGTGCATATATTCTCAAATCAGGAGGCAAAAGAGTAACGATACTTGGACTGAGCTACCCCAACGCCGCCGCAACGATGAGCGCCACACTGATGAAAATCGCGCCCACGACGATTCCAACCGCCCTGTTTTGATCTTTCGATAGCGCATCGTTCACCGAGAACGGCGTGATCCACTCGAAAATTTTGTAACCGATCATCAACAAGGCGATGCCGACCAAGCCATAGACAATTGACAGAAACAGGCCCGTGCCAATTCCCATACGCGGCATGCCCTGGGCGAGCGCAACGGAGGGCGTCATCAGACTTAAAACAGCTGCAATCGCGATTTTTTTCATGCGGTAAACTCCTTGTTCAGTGAAGGGAAAACTCAACGTCGGGACATCATTCTCATAATGAAAATCAGGATGAGGGGAAAGAGGAGCATCCGGCCCAGACCGAAAAGACCAAGCCCGCCGAATCCCCATCCTCCCAGCATTCCCAAACCCATACCCATGCCAAAACCGCCGAATCCACGTCGGCCCGCGAACCCCCGGCTGTAGCCACGGCCATAGCTTCTTCTCGAAAATGAACGCGCGCCGAAGGAGCGCATGCGACCGAATCCGCCAAAAGAACGGCCCCCGCCGAAGCGTCTGGCTTCCGCTATGGATGGATGAAGCACGAGAGCGGCGGTGATGGCGGAGGCCCCCACGGCGCCGCGCAAGATGGGAGTCAACGAAGCTGGAGCAAATGCTATGAATGAGCCCGCAACAACGACTGAGAGAAAATAAACGGGGCGAAACAAGCATGGCGCTGTTTTCAATACGGCCTCGCATCAGGGGCGATTAAAACAACGGATGTAGCCTATCAGGGCGCGCCCAATTTCTCAATCACTTATTTTCAGTCCCACCTCCTGCCCGGCATGTGGTTGTAGACGCTGTTCAGGATGCCGCCGTCGATGTCGAGACGCGATGCCGTAATCCAGTCGGATTCCTCGGACAGCAGGAACAAAATGCCGTGCGCAATATCCACCGGCTGGCCCACACGGCCGAGAGGCGTCACGTCGCTCCTGCCCTTTTTGATCTCGGGGTCTTGCAGATAGGCGGTCAGCGGCGTTTCCGTGTGGCCGGGGCATACGGCGTTCACGCGAATTCCCTTGCGCGCCCACTCGATGCCCAACTGCTTGGAGAGCATGATGATACCCGCCTTCACCGTGCTGTACGCGCCCGACATCCCGTAAGGCTGAACGCCCGCGTTCGACGACAAATTCACCATGACGCCCGGCTTTTCGTTCTCTATCAGCCAGCGGCCCGCCGCCTGACACATCAGGAACATGCCCGTAAGACCCACGTCCAGCACCATTTTCCAGCTCACCAGAGGCAGATCGACCAGCGGGGCGGGGTCCATCTTGATGGCGCAGTTCACCAGATGGTCCAGGCCGCCGAAATCGCCCACCGCGCGCTCCACCGCCGCCTGACAAGACCCCTCATCCGTCACGTCGAGTATTTGAAACACCGCCTTGTCCCTGCCGAGTTTGGCTTCCAGTTCGACGCCCAACTCCTCGTTCACGTCGCCGATGAGAACGCGTCCGCCTTGCTCCACGTACATTTCACACGTCTTGGCGCCGATGCCCCGGGCGCCTCCGGCGACGATACAGACATTTCCATCGAAACGGCCCATGCGGAACCTCCTCTCTCAGTTCGTCCTGTACTCTATTTTCCTGCCGCCCCAGTTTCTCCCGGGCGTATGAATCATCTTGCTCTCCACCTGCCCGCCATCGATGGGCAGGTTCGCCGCCGTGATGTACCTCGCTCGATCCGAGAGCAGGAACACGCACCCCTCCGCAATGTCCTCAGGCGTGGCCACGCGGCCCATCGGCACGACGGCGGCGCGGCCTGCGGCGATTTCGGGGTCCTGGAACATAGCTTCGGTCATCGGGGTGCGTACCTGGCCCGGCGAGACGGTGTTCGCGCGAACGCCGCGCCCGCCCCACTCCACACCGAAGAGCTTGCTGAGCATGATCGCCCCCGCCTTGCATATGCTGTATGCGCCGGCGAGGGGATAGGTCTGCATTCCGCCGATGGAGGAGACGAAGACGATTGCTCCGCTCCCCTTCCCCAGCATCACCCTGCCCGCTGCCTGCGCGCAGAGAAAATAGCCCTTGAGCCCGATGTCCATCACCATGTCCCAATCCGCCTCGGGCAGGTCTTCGAGCTTTCCGGGCACGAGCTTGATCGCGCAGCAGACGAGGCCGTCGATGGTTCCGAAGGCGTCGATGGCTTCAGCCGCCATGCGCTCGGCATCCGCTTTTTTCGAGGTATCCATCTCGATCAGGATCGCCTGAACCCCTTGTTTTTCAACCATCGAGACCGTCTCGGCGGCGGTTTCGGGGTTGATGTCGGCCACGGCGACGTCCGCTCCCTCACTGGCGGCGAGAACGCACGTGGCACGGCCGATGCCGCTGCCGCCCCCCGTGACGATGATCTTCTTGCTCTCGAGCATGGTGTGAAATCCCCCAATGATTGATTATTCAACGAGTTACGCTTCACGAAACCTTCCGTTTCCGACATCATACGCGAGAGAGGCACACCGGGCCAGCCCCGCGCTAACGGATCAGAATAAAAGTTTATTTCAGGTTATAAAACAATAGTTTAAGCGGGATATATGATGTTCTTTCGAGGACGATGGCGCGTTCATGTATTTTCCGGAAATTTATCGAAAAACCCCGTGAATTTATCGATATTTATCGAATTTTTCGGAAATTCCGGGTGCGCAATCTCAACCGGGGAGTAAGGAGCAACGCGGACGATGAGGGAGTGTAGCGCGAGAAAGGAAGAAGGAAAAATTGTGGTTTGCGCTTGTCCGGGAAGCGAGAGCCGCACCCGCCTCGAGCCGAGTCATCCGTTCCATTTTCCATCCCCCTCCCATCGCCGGGATACGCCGTTTCGCGTGAAAGATTCTCGCCCGGGTCTCGAAAAAACCGGCAACCGCAAATGCGGGGAATTGCGCGGCGAGGGATGGCCGCCCTGATGCCGCAGGGGCGGCCCCCTGTGTCCGCCCGCCTGTCATTCGTGAGTTTCTCGAATTCCCGCTCGATGGTCTCTTCCCCGCCATGGTTTTGTTTCCACTTCGCGCCGACTCGTATATTTTCAGTTGCGCACGAATCAGGGATATTTTTCAGGATAATATCCGAGAATTATCAGGTGTGGGCGCGAAAAGGTCACACAATGATTGCCCATCCGGCACCGGAGGCGCCGACAGGGATGGCCCCGATGCGCCGGACCCGCCGGCGTCATTCCATCGGCAGGTGATTCAGATAGGTCTGCGCCGCTTCTCTCAGGGTGCGGTCGCCGTCGATCGCCTCCGGGGTCTCGGCGGCGTAGGGCGTCCCGGCGAGGAGCCGGTAGACTGCGTGGGCGCCCTGGTGAAACTTCGGCGTGACGCCGACGGACGAGAAGGCCGCGGCAATCTCCTCCATCTCGCCGATGTAGCGCGCCGCCACGGAGGGGAGGCGCCGCGTTCCCGATTCCATCTCACGGTACAGGGCCTCGCGGCTGCCGAGCATCTCCCTTTCGAATTCCTCGCCCAGCCCCATCGCCTCGGCGGCGATGAGAACGGCGGATTGCAGCGCAAGCGTCCCTTTCCTGAGTGCGGCGGAGCACATCTTGAGGCCCGAGGCGCGGCCGATCTCGCTCCCGACGACGCGCACCGAGATGCCTTTACCGTCCAATTCGACAATCGGCTCGGTCGATTCGCCGCTGACGTAGAAGACCGGAACCCTTCCCTCCCAGGGCGGCGGGCCGACGATGATCCCGCCGTCGATGTAGACTCCTCCGGCTTGCGCGATGAACTTCCCGGCCCGGCGGCTGGAGTCGGGCGATATGGCGTTGCAATCGACGTAAGGAGGACGATGGCCGGTGGCCTTCATGGCCGCGGCGACCTCTCGGGCCATATCTACTGCGAAGGCGGGCGGCATGATGGAGAGCACGAGGTCCGCCTCTTCCAACAGCGCTTCCAGCGTCGGAACCTCCCGGAATCCCGCCGCCAGGGCCCGCTCGCGCGTGAGCGCGCTGCGTCCCGAGAGACAGGCGAGCGCTCCCAATCCGTTTTCCCTCAAAACGCCGCCCACGGCGCTCCCCAGCTCTCCCGGACTGATGATGGCGATGGTCTGCGCCGTCATGACGAACCTCCTCCGTATTCTCCGAATACACAAAATACCGCCCGAAACGGGGTTGTTGGAAAAGTCCCCTGTTTCGTGAACGATGGTTTTGTAGGGACAACTCCTCCTCGGGGTTGTCCGGCCCTCCGTGGTCGTCCTTCGTGAGGACAGGCACGGAGGCCTGTCCCTACGGTGAACAATTCGATGATCGGGATTCCCTCCCTCCTCGGGGTTGTTGAAAAAGCCCAATTTCATGATTTGACGTATGTTGGCCGACCGAGAAGGGTGGCAACAACCACTCCCCCCTTGAGGGGGAGTCGAAGAGGCCGAGCGGTTTGTGCGAAGGCCGATTCGGTGGGGGGAGCTTTTTCTGTGGCATGTCCCCCCACCAACTCGCCTGCGGGCTTCGCCCTTGCCTCGTTGACTCCCCCTCAAGGGGGGAGTGAAATTCAGGACGCTCCTTCTGTGAGGCTTTTTCAACAGCCCCGATGCGCGGCGCGTCGAAAAAACGATATCGAACCGGGCGGCGACGAATCAGGCCACGAGCGCCTCCCGGCCCACTATCTTACGGAACAGGAGGACACAGGCAAGGAGGACGAACGTCTGGATGACGGAGAGGGTGCAGGTGAGCGATTCCGTCTCGTACTCCTGGAGGTAGTAGATGCCGGTGGAGAGCGTCTCCGTGCCCGCGGTGAACAGGATGATCGAGATGGAGAGCTCGCGGATGAAGATCAGGAACATGAGGAGCCAGCCCGCGAAAATGCCCGGTTTCAGGAGCGGGATGGTGATGCGCCGGAGCGTCGTCGCCCAGGAGGCGCCGACGAGGCGGGAGCTTTGTTCCAGTTCTTCCGAGACGGCGAGCATGACGGAGGCCACGTTCCGCTGCCCGTAGGGGAAGAACCGGGTGACGTAGCCGAGCAGCAATATCCAGAGCGTGCCGTAGATGGGCGTCTTGATGTAGACGATGAGAATCCCCATCCCGAGCACGATGCCCGGAAAACCCACGGGAACGGCGCACAGGAAATCGAGCAGGCCGACGAACCTGCCCTTGCGGCGATGAATCTGGAAGGAAAGAATGATGGCCAGGACCATTGCTATCGTGGAACCCGATATGGCGAGGATGAAACTGTTCAGGATGCCGTTCGTCGCCGGCTGTATGACCGTGGGCGACCAGAAGAAAAGGATGCGCTCGTAATTCAGTGAGGTGAAATCCGCCGGTATGATCTTGCCCACCCATACGTTGTGGAGGCTCACCACGAGGATGCTGAAGATGGGCAGGACGACGGTGACGAAGATATAGAAGACGTTGTACCCGAAGGCCGCCCATTTCCACCGGCCCAGGTCGATGAGGTTGGGCCGGAAACCCTTGCCGGTCACGGTCGTGAACTCCCGGGGCGCGATGATGCGCCGCTGCACCCAGATGAAGACGGCCGTGATGACGCCGAGCGTCATGCTCATGGCCGAACCCATGTAGGTGTTCGCCTGCTCGCTCACGGCCTTGGTGAATATCTGGGTGGTCAGTGTCTCCCAGCCGTAGGGCGCGCCCAGCTTGAAGGGAACGCCGAATTCCCCCGCGCTGGTGACGAAGACGATAATCGCGCCCGAAAGGATGCCGGGCGCCACGAGCGGCAGGGAGACGGTCAGGGTGGTGCGCATGAGCCCCGCCCCGCTCACGCGCGCGCTGTCCTCGAGGGAGGGGTCCATGCGCCTGAGCGAGCCCACGACGAAGAGATAGATGAGGGGCGTAAAGAAAATCCCCGTCACCCAGATGATGCCGAACAGGTTGTTCACGTTCAGGAGGGCGCCCTCGATTCCGAACACCCCGCGCGCCAGATTGTTCAGCATCCCGACCTTGGGCGAGGCCAGGTTGTGCCAGGCGATCGCCCCGACGAAAGGGCTGAGGAAGAAGGGGATCAGGTTCATCGGCTCGAGCCTGTCGCGAAAGGGGCAATTCGTCCGGGCGTTGATCCAGGCGAGGGAAACGCCCAGGAATGTGGCCAGCACGGTGGCCCCCGTACTGACGAAGAGAGTGTTGAAGAACGATCTGCGGATGACGGGATCTTCGAACATCTCCCGGTAGTTCTCGAGGCCCCACTCAGCGCCGAATCCCAGATCGTCCAGCACGAGGAAACTTCCCACCACCAGGGCGATCAGGGGCGTCACCACGATGAACGTGACGGTGATGCTGACGATGGCGGTGGCCAGGTTTTCGGCCTGAAAGAAGTTTCGCAGGTGGCTCAGGTAATTCCGGGGAACGGCCTCCAGCTTCGATGCGCCGGCCATGATGACCCCTCGTGCAAGCGGCTCCGGGGCGGAGATATCCGCCCCGGGAGCAGGCGGGGATTTTTAAAGGAATAACTATTGGGACATCGTTGCGAGTATATT
>VXPH01000204.1:0-2763 GCA_009839615.1 Nitrospinota bacterium | reverse complement strand
TTCGTTGCGCCGGCAATTTCCCCCCCAGGTCAACGGGTCTGGGGGGGGGAGATAACCCCCCCGGGACATGCCGCTGATGATTAACGGAATACCTTCTGCCACTCCTTGCGCATTTTCTTGAACTTCTTCGCCGCGGCGGTCTGATCCTTGATGGGGAGGGTCTTTATCTTGTTGAAATCCATCATGTACTTCTTGACGGACGCGGGCGGCTTGTAGCCCTTGAGCATGGAGTAGAAGCTGATCTCCTCCTCGGCGACGATGTCCACCGCCTCCTTGGTCAGGAGGAAATCCATCAGCAGCTTGGCCGCGTTGGGGTTCGCCGCCCCTTTGACGACGCCCGCCTGCATGCCGAAGAGAACGTGGCCGTCCTTGTAGGTGCCCCACCGCAGGACCTTGGCCAGGTCCGGCTTCTTGCGGATGATCTGGATCATCCGGCCGGTGAGGTTCCACATGTCCACGGCGCCTTCGCAGTTCGCCATCAACTGCAGCTTCGCCGAGGTGCGGAAGCCGACGAGCGGGTCGAGGGCCTTCATCTTCTTCCACATCCCGGGCACGTCGAAGCCGTTCTCTATCAGGCCGATGGTCGTGAGGGAGTAGGAGGTGCTCTTGGTCACGTCGCTGACGATGAGTTTCCCCTTCAGCTTGGGGTTGTCCAGGATGTCGCTGTAGGAGTTGACCTTCAAATCCCCGACGCCGGGACATCCCGAGTTCCAGACGGGCTGGAAGGTGTAGGAGAAAGGCGCGATGAAATGGGGGTAGTCATAGAAAACCCCGCGCGCCTTGGCGTTTTCCTCGTGGTTCTTTAACTGGCCGCTGTCCAGGGGCAGGAAGGCCCCCGCCCTGGCGGCGCCGATGAAAAAGCCCGCCGATGCAACGGCGACGGCGTCGAAACTGAACTTGTTCGCCCGTATTTCCTGCCGGGCCTGGGACACGGTGGGACCCGTACCCTTCTGGATGGAGTTCAGCTTGAAGCCGCTTCCCAAATTATAGTGCTTGATGAACGCCGCGCGCATGCGCCGGATTGTCGGGTTGTTGAAGGAGGTTTGCAGGAAGGTGACGGCCCCCTCCTTCTTTGCGAGGGGAATCAGCTTTTTCTCCTGGGGCGAAATCGGGGTCATGCCCGAAGCGGGCGCAACGAACGCCGCGGCCAGGACAACGGCGAGAGGAATACAGCAAAGACGGGTTTTCAGGTTTCGTTTCATATCAGTCTCCTTTTATGAATCGAGCCGGTTCTCCATCTCTTAATTTTCGGATAACTGAATATACTACTTTTCCCGCCACCCGGGATAGCCGGATCAGGCGTAATTTCACGCTGTCGCGCCGCACGAACCCGGTCGAATGCGGGGTTGTTCAAAAATCCTGGTTTCTAGGTTTGTCGTATATAACCGACCGACGAGAGAGAAAAACCACTCCCCCCTTGAGGGTCGGGCTTCCCGAGGGGAAAGCCCGACGAAGAGGCCGAGCGGTTTGTGCGAAGGCTGATGCGGTGGGGGGTGAATCGTGTTTTATCGTGCAATTTCAATTATACCCCCCACCGGTTCGGTTTCGGGGGAAAAACCCCCTCACCTCACCGACTCCCCCACAAGGGGGGAGTGAAATTCAGCACGCTCCTTCTGTGAGGCCTTTTTCAACAACCACGCTCAGGAATGGCCTCTCAATCCTCGTTCCCGGCTCGGGGCTGCACCCGCCACACCTCGATGATCGAGCCGACGATGCCCCTGGGCGCCAGCAGGATCGTGATGATGAAGAACAGGCCGAGCACCAGAATCGCCCGCTCGGTGTACTCGCCCAGGAAATCGTTCAGGTAATGGACGAAGCTCGCGCCGACGAAGGGGTCGATGAGCGTGCCGAGTCCGCCGACTTCGTGTTCGCCCTTGCGAGCTTCTCTTCAAACCTTCCAGCAAACGGCCCCTACTTGCCGGGCAAGACCTTGATCGAGATGGTCGCCGCCCACTTCGGGCCAAAGGAGCGGTGCAGGCCGTCTGCGAACTGCATCGTGAGCTTGTAGTCCCCGGGCGCCAGCTTGAGAGACGCTTCCGTCTGTCCCTTGCCGTAGTGCGGGTGCATGGCGTCGGTGGGTATCACCTTGCCTTTGCGCATGGGACCTCTGTTGATCATAATGTGATGGTGTCCCGTCCCCTTCACCACCTTGCCCGAGGGCTTGATGGTCATGCCCTTCATGCCCATCACGACCTTGACGGGGCTCGTCACCTGCGCGCCGTCCTTGGGCTCGATGAACCAGACGCCGTCTTTCATCATCTTCTTCTCGGCCGCTTGCGCATATCCCGCAAACGCCAGAGACGCCGCGAAAACCAACCCGAACAACCCCAGAACCATCCGTCTGCTCATTTCCGACTCCTTTCCGGCCCCCGTCCGGAGCCACCGAAATACATGGATGCCGCAACGCCCGGTCGTGATTCGAACCATTTCCCGCCAGTATAACGCAAAGGGGGTTCGAGTCCATGAAAATCGCGCATCGCGCCGCTGCTGGAATCAAACCCGGTCAGGATAGGAATTTGCGTTGTTCACCGTCATTCCGGCGCATGCCGGAATGACGGTGAACACTCTCTATTAGAGGGGGCAACAACCCCTTGAGGATTTTTCCAATTCAGGAGGGAGATTTCACTCCCCCCTTGAGGGGGAGTCGATGAAGCCGAGCGGTTTTTGCGAAGGCTGAATCGGTGGGGGGTAAAACGTGTTTGATCACGATTCCGAATTATACCCCCCACCGAATCGCTTTCGGGCTTACGCCCTCAGCTCTTC
>VXPH01000249.1 GCA_009839615.1 Nitrospinota bacterium | reverse complement strand
CCTTATTATATTTCCCCCGCGCCCCGGCCCCACGCCATACCGCTACGTCTCGGGGGCTCGGAGATGTGTCTAAGACTCAGGTGGTGGAAAGGGCCGGTGCGGGAGGGGGGTGATTGGCGTTTAGCAGAGGCCGTTTGAGAAGGCCCTGGACGGAGGGATTGCAGAAAACCATTCCCCCCTTGGTCGGGGTGTCAATACTCGTGTAGGTCGGACATATATGTCCGACATATTATGCGACCCGTATTGTGAGGGCGAAAAGGCCGGGCCGCATATATGCGGCCCCTACAACAGAAGCGGCGATTACGCCGGAATGACGGGCGTTGCGCACCCGCAGGGACAGGCCGCGACCTGTCCTTACTTGTTGGTCGCCATCATCCCGTAGGGGCGGTTCGCGAACCGCCCCTACAGAGTTTTCCTTTCTGTTCTACCAGCGCAGGGAGCCGCGAAGGGCCACGCCGTGGACGGGATCGGCGTTCACGCGATCGCGCACGTCGCCTTCGAGACTCATGCTCAGGCGCTCGCCCATCCTGAAGCGCCCGCCCACGCGGTAGGCCCCGTTTCCACTCTCTGAAACCGAAAGACCCGCGTAGGGCGTCAGCAGGCCGCCCCAGGCGTCCAATCCGTAGCCCACCTCCGCGCGCACGCGGGGGTCCAGGTCCTCGATTTCCTCTTTCGCCAGGCGCGAGGCATCCTTGATGCCCCACAGGCGCGCCGTGCCGCCCGCCGTCTCGCCCACCGAGGGCTCCACGGTGAGCGCGAGGCCCCGGCCCGCCTTGCCCGGGGCGACCCGGATCATGCCGCCCACGCCCCAGTCGCTCACGTCGCTTTCCTCGTGCGTGATGAGACCCCGCGCATTCAACTCCATCGTGAGACCCATGGAGGAGTTCGTGAAGCGCAGCCTGCCGCCGACTTCGACGCCCATGCCCTCGTCCACGTCGCCGCCGTCGTGGCGCAGGCCCGCTTCCACCGAAGGCCGGAACGTCCCGCCGCCCTCCATGGCCACCTCGCGCGAGGCCTCGAGCATCACCCGAAGGCGGCTCGACTCCGCCGAGATGGATTCGAGCCCATCCTTCGCGTCCGAGTCCATCTGAGTGAGCAGGACGTCTGATTTCAGGGCCAGGTCGAATCCGCCCAATTTCGTGAGCTCTCCGCGAAGTCCGAACGCGCCCATGCGCATCTCGATGTCGGTATCGTACTTCTGGTCACCATCTTCGAGCGTCATCTCGCCCTGGCCCATACCCAGGACCCCCCACAACGAGAGCCGCTCGCTTGCCTCATAGCGAAGATAGGGATGCACGCTCGTGAGCGTCGCCTCGAGCTCACTGCGGCCCCCGTTATCGAAGCCGCCATCGCCGCTTGCGCGCGAGAGCGCTACGCCCGCGAGGAGCTTGCCCTTCTCGTAGTCCACGCCCAGCATGGCCGTCGTCACGTCGCCCTCGATTGCGGCGTCGCCCCCGCCCTCGAATGAGCTCTGCGCCCCGCGGCCCCATATCGACCACTGACTGCCCGCCGCTTCCGCGGCTTCTTTGGCCGAAGCCAGATGGAACGAAGCGCCCGAGAGGAGCTGGCCCATCGTCATCTCGCGGTAGGCGCCTGTGGAATCCTCCTCCCCGTTGGTGAGCCGGTTCGCGGTTCTCGCGCGCGAGAGGCTGAGCGGGTCGATTCCATGATGCGCGAGCGAAGCGGAGCCCACGTCTTCTTTCGACAGGTAGCGTTCCGGGTCCGCATCGAGTTTCACGGTCTGGCCGCCGAGCGTCATCTTCGCTCCGCTCGGAGCGGGTGCGTTCAGGCGGCTCGAGATCATCTCCACCGCCTGGCTCCCCACCGCGCGGCCGAAGCGCGCGAGCCAGCCCCTGGTCGCCGCCACGCTCTCCTCCGACACCACGCCCTCGTCGCGGTAGATGCCCGCGCCGATGATGTAGGAGACCGGTGGGCCTCCCGGAACGTCGAATGTCAACTGGCGCGCGTAGGTCACCTTCGGTACGTCGGCGCTGTCGGAGTGATCGCTGGGATCGTCGAAGTGGTACCTGACGAAGCCGCCTTCGTCGCCTCCCGCCTTCGCCGCCTCGATGATCTGCGGCAAGATGAGCTCCCCGGTGACTTCGTCTCGCAATATCTGCGTCGGCGTCTGGAATTCGTACCTGTCCGGGAACCCGGCGTGCAGGAGCGTGTAGCCGCTCTCTTCCATGACGAAGAGATAGGTGGGACCGCTTCTCCAGGGCGGATTTCTCAGAATGCTCCTCGCGATTCCGATGGCGCCGGCGGGATTCGTCCGGTAGAGCTCCAGCAGATAGTCTATCGCCCCGTTCACGAATCGTTTGAGCGTTGCGCGGTCCACCACTTCGTCGGCGCTAACGTCCGGGTCGCCGGGGTCGACGGTATCTTCTTTGAAGTGCGCTTCCTGAAGGTCCACGCCGGCAAGCAGGATGTAGGGAATGGTGGTGCCGTATCCCACGGCGTAGCCGCCTCCCGGCAAAGCGCCGCCGTCCGCGTTCGGGAAAGCGCGATTTGCGAACACCTGGCCCAGTTGGGCGGGTATGGTGCTCGGATCTCTGAGATCGATCCCCAGCGCGCCGAGGATACCCCCATAAACCGCGTCCTGGAGCGGCCTGCCTCCCGTCGACATGTCCTGCCCGTTCAGGAGCACCCTGCCGTCGAGCGTCAGGGCGGAGATATAGGTGGAGCCGGACTTCCAGGGTCCCTCGTTCCTGACGAGGCACCCGGCGTAGGCCAATTCCTGCGGCGTCGTGATGGAGTTGAAATAGTCTCTCCCCGCCAGCGCGAAGGTGCGAAGATTGTCGCCGCCCGCCGCCGCTTGAGCCGCGGTTACGCCCGGAGTGGCGCGGGGGTTGTTGGGCAAACCCGCCGGACGCGGACAGACGTCCTCCGCCACCGTGCTCGGGTCGCCGTAGATGCCGGCGCCGAAGATGAGCGGGTATCGGAAAGTGCTCCCGTCCGCTAACTGTGTCTCAAAGACGTGCTGGAC
>VXPH01000081.1 GCA_009839615.1 Nitrospinota bacterium | reverse complement strand
TCACGGCCACGTTGTAGTTCCCCGCCTCGTTCGCGAACGGGGACCAGGGGGCGGGCTGACCGCGCCTGCCCACGAGCAGGAGCGCAGGCGGCGCGTCGGGATTCGGCCGCTGGCCGCGCCACTCCCCGTGCACGGGCGCCAGGTTCACGACGGATGAGGTGAGCAGCGTCTTCATCCGGCCCAGGCGCGCGAGGTCCGAATCGAGTCCGCCCGCAGGCGCCATGGGCAGGCACGAGAGCCAGGCGGGCAGATGCGCGTAGCGCTCCGCCCCCAGCCGCCAGCCCTGTCCGTGGTAGATGGCGCGCACCGCCTGTTCGGCCTCATCCATCGATTCCGGCGGCGCGTAGACGCAGATGGCGTAGCAGGCGCGAACCAGGCGCTCGCCTTCCTTGAGGCGCTCTGTCACGAAGCGCCAGTCGCGCGCCTTCTCGGGCAACCCGGGCAGGTAGCGCGCGATGCCCGTCCCCGCCTGCTGCGTCGCGCGAGCGGACTTCAAGAACGCGCGCTCACCATCGGCCGCCTCGCCCATCATCACGGTGAGCGCGGTCAGGACCGGCGCGCCCGGCTGCAAAAAATCCCTGTAGAAATCCCCGATCAGGGCGTTTCCCCGCCAGCCGGGCCAGACCTCGGGGTAGGCGCGGGCCGTCAGGACGCGCACGGCGACGTCTGCGCCCTCGGGATGATGGAAGAGGAGCCCCTCGGGCGCGACGCTCATCGCGCGGCCGGGGGCCGCGCACTGTAAGTGAATCGGATCGCGCGGCGACCAGCGCCTCTTCGGCCGCATAAGACCCCCGTCGTGCGCGCCTTCGGTATCGGGTGATACGAGTTCCGCCGTGAGTGACAACAATTCGTCCGGCTCCGTCCGCCGCGCCCAGGTGCCGATCGAGGCGAGCGCGCCCTCTACCGCGCGGCGGAATCCGCCGAGCGCGGTCTCCGCCGCCGGTCCGGGATGCCCCGGCAAGCTGGCGGCAAGAAACACCCGGCAGTCGTTGAGCGTATAGGGCGGCCCGCCCGCGTGGAGCGGACGCCAGCCGGCGCCCCTGAAGAGCGCCTCGCGTTTTTTCGCCATCGCGGCCAACAGTCCGCCCGCGCCCTCCCTCGGCCCCGCCCACTGCTCAATCGCCGCCCCGTAGCGCGGGCTCGTCCAGTGGATCACCTGCACCACCGCGCGCTCGGGCGCCGAGTCGGCGAGCGTACCCGCCAGGGCGTCCAGCGTCCCCTTGTCCACGCCCGCGAAGGGCGGCAGTTCCAGTACGAAGCCGAGACTGCCTGCGTTCACGTAGAACTCGCCCGACTCGTCCCAGGCCCGCCAGGGGAGAAGCTCCACCAGGGGCGCAGGCATGGCCGGAAGGGTCCGGGGCGCAAGCGCCTCGGCGCCACCCAGGAGGCTCTCGAGACGCCCGATCACGGCAGCCTCCAGCCCGCGGGCCTCACCACGACGCGCACCCAGCCCCCCTCGCGGTAGACGCCGCCCGGATCCACGTAGGGCGCTATCCAGATGCGGGCGATGCGCTCTTTCGTGCGCAACGTTTCATCGGCCGGATTGGGAGTTTTCACCTCGGGCACTACGAACAGCGGCTCTGCCGTGGCTACGCCTATGTCCTCTTCCTCATCGAGACGGAAAAAATCCGCGAACCAGGCGATGATGCTGCTCAAAAACGCTGCCCCGGTTGTTTCATTGGAACGAATCGGAGAGGAGGGAGCTATTTCCAGTACCTCTCCTTGCGCCCGAACCGCGGGGTCCGCCTCGGCTACGCTCTGACACGCTGTTCCCTGCGCGAGGGGGCACTGCCAGGACTCGCCCACGTGTCCGCTCCCCGCGCAACCCGTGATGAGCGCCGCTCCCAGGAGGATAGCGAGCGCTCGCAAATGAATTTTCATGGTTTTCATTCAGGATTCCTCCGGTTGTTTGCGACTTTCGCCTCGTCCTGCCCGTCGAGGCGTGAGCCCTCGATGAACACCACTGTGACCCGCGTGCCCGTCTGGAGCTGGATCACCGGCTGGTACTGCTCGGCCCGCCTGATCAGGTAGTCCGCCACCTTGCGGCCCGCAGAGCCTGCCCCAGCTCCGAGGCCCGCGCGCCCCAGATCGCTCAGGCTCGCCGCGTTCTCCGCCCCCGCCGTCCCGGCAGGCGCCTGGAGCACGTTGGCGGCGGTCTCGCCCGCGCCCGATACCAGGCCCGCCAGGAAGGCCTTCTCGACCAGCGCCCCCTCCCGGCTCACCACCGGACCCCGCACGCCCGCCTTGCCGCCGCCCGCCACGAAGCCCGATACCCTGGTCTCGATCACGGTGCCGGGACCGGGGCCTGAGCAGGTCATGGTGCGAAGCCGCACGTAGACTTTCTCCGACGACAAATCCCCGTAGGCCGCGCCCGTGAGCGTGCAGCCGGTAACGTCGGCTTCCAGCGCTTTGCCTTCGGCCGCCGCGCTTTGCGCCTTGCCCGTGAGCCTGAGCAGCACGGGCCGGGGGTCGCCCTGTGAGGACACGCCCACCGAGGCGTCCACCCCCGCGAGGACCACCGCCTCGGCGTAGGCGCCCGCAGGCAGCCACCAGGAAAGCGGCCGGGCGCCCGCGGCGGGCCCTCCGTTCGTCGGACTCGATGATTTTTCGAATTCGAGGATCATGGGCGCGGACGGCGCGGTTCTGGTCTTTCGGCCGGGAGCGGGACGTTTCGTTCCGGCGCCCCGGGCGGCCCGCTTGGCCTGAAGGGGCGCTATGGGTCGCGCTTCCAGCTTCCGGCGCAGTTGGTCGATCGCCGCCGCCTGGCGGTCGATCACCAGTCGTCCATCCGCTGCGTCCTTGGTAATGCGCTCGCGGAGTCTGGCGTTCTCCGCGTCGATGCGTTTGTTCTTCGTATCGAGGTCCCTGAGCCGCGCCTCCATCTGTCCGATGCGGGACTCCGAACGCCTGATCCAGACCGTCTCCGCAGACTTTGCTCCCGCCAGTTCCGCCCGGACGCCGCTCACGGGCTCAGGCGGCGCGCCGCCCCCTCTCGCCGAGAGCCAAAGGGCCAGGGCGAACAGGACCGCCG
>VXPH01000105.1:13442-27275 GCA_009839615.1 Nitrospinota bacterium | reverse complement strand
GCCTTTACCCTCTGAGGGGCTTTTCAACAGCCCCTTTTTGGGGAACTCTTTCAACAACTCCCTCCCGGCAGGATGACGTAGAGGTCTTCCCCGTCGACCTCCACGGGGAAACGCTGCACTTTTCGCCTGCGGTTAGCGAGGCATTCCCCCGTCCTGATCTCGAACTCCCAGCCGTGCATCGGACACGCGACCACGTCCGCCTCATCGCGCGCGTAGCGCTCGCGCACCCTGCCGTCCTCTCCTACGAAAGCCGTGATCTCGCGGAAGAGGTTCCCCGAACAGACGGGGCCCTGCTGGTGGGGGCATTTGTCCTCGAGCGCGAAAAAGCCGTCGCTCAGCCGGAAGATGCCGAGATTCAGGCCGCCCAGTTCCAGGCGAATCCGCTCGCCGGGGCCAATCTCGGACGCGCGCGCCGCCCAGAGCCTTCTCGCCATCTAGGCGCCCACTTCCAGGTTCACCGTCTTTTCCGTGAAGCGGAAGACGCCGAGCGCGTTTTCGCCCATGATCTTGCGGCGGCCCGCATCGCTCAGGAACGGGAGGTCGGCGACCGCCGAGGGCTCGTCGTAATCGAAATGGGGCCAGTCGCTCGCGTAGATGAAGGTTTCCTCCCCATCGAGCAGGTCGAAGAACATCTTCAAGTGCTTCCTCGGCATATCCTCCATCGGCTGGGTGCCGAAGTAGAAATCCCTGATGTATTCGCTCGGCAGCTTTCTGAGCAGGGGCGCCTCGGCGCGGCGGCGCATGTACTCCGTGTCCAGGCGGTACATGAGGCCCGCCACCCAGGTGATGCCGCTCTCCTGAAAGACGATCTTGAGGTCCGGGAAGCGCTCGGGCACCCCCTCCATCACCATGCTCACGAGCTGCACCTGGTTGCACCAGGTCATGTCCAGCGCGTGGCTCTCGACGAAGGTGGGAAACTTGGCGAAGCTCGAAAGGTCCGGCCCCAGGAAGTTCGCGTGCAAGACGATGGGAAGCCCGTGGTGCTGGGCCGCTTCGTAGATGGGGTTGTACGCCTCTGCCCCCAGAGGAAGCTCGGCGCTACCGAGCATCTCCACCCCGCACACGGCGGGGTCGCCCGCCACGCGGTCTATCATCTTCGCGGCGCGTTCGGGGTCGCGGCCTGCGGCCACCACCAGCGTGTAGATTCCCTCCTCGGGCGCGCACACGCCGTCCAGCATGTAGTCGATGTAGCCGTTGCAGATGTCCATGGCGTGGTTCGCGTTTCGCACGAACTCGACCATGAGCATGTAGGTGGGGATCATGACGATGGTATCGATGCCGAAGCGATCCATCACGACGGGGATGTCGGCGGGACTCGACATGCCGAGCATCTCGTCCTGATCGCCCTTGCCCGCTTCCGCGCCCCGCACGGTGCGGCCGTGGAGCATGACGTCGTACTGATCCCCCACCAGGGCGGGCATATGGTACTGCCCGCTCCAGTCGGCGAAGCGCTCGACGGAGGGGCCCTTCAGATACTTCGCGAAATCGCGGATTTGCTCGAGATAGTGCGCGTCGGCGTCCACGACGTGCATGCCCCGGTAGCCCATCACGTTCTCCCCGCAAGGTCTTTCGGTTGATTCCAAAAGGATTCGCCGGATGATAGCATTCTCCCCGTTTCCTGAACACGCAGGCGAAGGCTCTTTCGTGAGGATCACCCATGAACGATGAACAAACCGCGCGCATGCCGCTCTCGGGCGTGCGTGTCGTGGACATGTCGAACTATCTGGCCGGGCCGCTCTGCACCATGTATCTCGCCGACTACGGGGCGGAGGTCGTCAAGATCGAAAACCCAAGAGGCGGCGACCCCATGCGCCTTTGGGGCCACAACAAGAACGGCGTGGGCCTCTACTACAAGATGATCAACCGCAACAAGAAGAGCGTGACGCTCGATCTCAGAACCCCCTTCGGCGTCGAGGCGGTCAAAAAACTCGTGGCCGAGGCCGACGTCGTGGTGGAGAACTACCGCACCGGCGTGCTGGAGAAATGGGGCCTCGACTACGAGAACCTGAAAGAGGTAAACCCCGCCGTCATCATGCTCTCCATCACGGGATTCGGCAGAACGGGGCCGTACAGGAACCGCCCCGGTTTCGGCTCCCTGGCGGAGGCCTTCGCGGGCTTCAGCCACATCAACGGCTACCCCGACGGCCCGCCCCTGAGCCCCTCCTGGGGGCTGGGAGACTGCTCGACGGGCATCGGCGCGGCGTTCCTGGTGATGACCGCGCTCTTTGAGCGCGCGCGAAGGGGCGGCGAGGGCCAGCAGATAGACCTGGCGATCTACGAGCAGTTGCTCACCATGCTGGGTCCCCAGGTGATCTATTACGACCAGCTCGACTTCATCCAGGGCAGGAGCGGCTCGCGCCTCGAATTCGCCGTGCCGAGCAACAACTTCGAGACCAAAGACGGCCAGGTGGCACTCATCGCGGGCTCGAACCAGTCCATCTTCGAGAACATCTCTAAGGGGCTGGGGCGCGAGGACTTGATCGCGGACCCCAGGTTCGCCGACAACCGCGAGCGCATGAAGAACGCAGACGCCATCGAGGACGAAATCCAGAAGACTTTAATCACCTTGACCCTAGATGAGGTGATGGCGCGCTTGACCGAGTTCGAGGGCGCGGCCACACCCATCAACAGCGTGAAGATGGTGATGGAGAACGAGCAGGTCGTCGCGCGGGGAAACATCACCGAAGTGGAGGATGCGGAGCTTGGCGGCCGGGTGCGGATGCAGGAGGCCTTCGGCAAGCTCTCGCGCACGCCCGGCAGGGTACGCCACGCGGGCGAGCCGTTAGGGAGCAGCAACCGCGAGGTCTTGATGGATCGCCTGGGTTATTCGGAAGAAAAACTGAAAGCCGAGGGAATCGATTTAGGGTGATGGGAGGATCAATCGCGACCGGAAAGGGGTTGTTGAAAAAGCCCTCGCCGGGGGCGCCTTTCACGGGCCGTGGTTTTGCATTTGCAGGGTCAGACATATATGTCCGACCTGCACATCCCTCGAATGACGACCGTAGGGGCGGACCCGTGTGTCCGCCCGGTTTTTTGTGTGCGCCACGTAACGCGGCGATGATACGAGGGCCAAAGGGCGGACACACAGATCCCCGGACAGGCCCCTGAGCCTGTCCGGCTACAAAACCCTTGCCCCATCCACTAGAACCGCACGGCCAGCTCATCCACCGCCTGGGTGGTGCGGGCGTCCTCATCCACCAGGAGCCACTCGGGCGTGGGCGTCTTTGTGAAGCTCTTGCCCGCCTGGAGCACCGTGCCGTGCAGAGGCGCTTCCATGGCGTCGGCCAGCTTTTCCGCCAAGCGGATCAAGGCGTCCACGTCGACCCCCGTTTCCACCTCCATCAACCAGAGCATGTGGGCCAGATCTTCGGTCGATATGTTGCCCGAGGCGTTCGGCGCGAAGGGGCACCCCCCGATACCGCCCAGAGAGCCGTCCAGCACGGTGGCGCCCGCCTGCATCGAGGCGAGAGCATTTGCGAGGCCCATGCCGCGCGTGTTGTGGAGGTGCACCACGAGGCCCTTCTCCGGCCAGCGGCGGCGGAGTTCGCTCACCATGCGGCCCATCCGCGCGGGGTCGCCCATGCCCATCGAATCGCACAGGAAGAACTCGTCCACGCCCAGCCCGTCGTATTTCTCTGCGATGTCATAGACCACCTCTTCGGCCACGCGCCCGGTGTAAGGACACCCCGTCGAAAGGCTGATCGCCCCGCTGAAGGGGATATCCGCGCCCTTCACGATTTTGGATATCCTGGCCATCTCTTCCAGGCTCTGCTTCACGGAGCGGTTCACGTTCGCGCGGTTGTGCACGTCCGTGATGGAGATGACCTGCTGCACGCCGTCGCAGCCCGCATCCACCGCCCGGCGCGCGCCGCGCTCGTTGGCGACGAGGCACTCGTAAGTGACGCCCGGCTTTCGCTTGATGCGGCGCATCACCTCGTCCGCATCCGCCGTGGCGGGCACCGCCTTGGGGTTCATGAAGCTCGTGGCCTCGATGCGGCGGATGCCTGCGTCCGCCAGACCCTCGATGATCTCCACTTTAAGTTCGGTAGGCAGCACCTGCTTCAGGTTCTGGATACCGTCGCGCATGACGACGTCGCGCACCAGAACGCTCGAAGGAAGTCGGGGGTTCGACATGGAGAATATCCTCCCGCCGGGGGCGCTACTCGGCCAGACGCTTCATTCTCGGGTCGAGCACGTCGCGCAGCCAGTCGCCCAGAAGGTTCACGCTCAACACCGTGAGCATGAGGATGAGGCCCGGGAAGAGCGCTATCCACCAGGCCGTGTCGAGGAAGCTCCTGCCGTCGGCGAGCATTCCGCCCCACGTCGGCGTGGGAGGCGGCACGCCCAGCCCGAGGAAGGAGAGCGCGGATTCGATGATGATCATCCGGCCCAGGTACAGGGTGGCGATGACGATGGTCGTGGAAGCCACGTTCGGGAAGAGATAGATGAAAAGTATCCGCAGCGTGCCGCAGCCGGTTGCCTTCGCCCCGGTGACGAACTCGTTCTCCTTGATGGAGAGGACCTCCGCGCGCACCACCCGCGCGTAGACGAGCCAGGTCCTGAGCGCGATGACCAGGACGATGTTCTGCAGGCTCGGCCCCAGTATCGCCACCAGGCTGATCGCCAGCAGAATGAAGGGAACGGCCAGCGCCGTATCGATGATGCGGCTGATGATGGTGTCCACCCAGCCGCCGAAATAACCCGCAAAGATGCCGACCGTGATGCCGATGAGTCCGCTCACGATGACGGCGGCGATGCCGACGATGAGCGAGATGCGCGAGCCCCAGACGATGCGGCTTAAGATATCGCGGCCCTGCTGGTCGGTGCCGAGCCAGTAGGTGTCTCCCGCCTTGTCGACGTAGCCGGGTGGCTTGAGGTAGCGCCCCAGGTCCTGGGAGAGCGGATCCAGCGGAGAGAACAAATCGGGCACGAGGGCGAAGATGATGACGAGGGAGACGAAGAACGCGCCGAAGATCGCGGGCGGCCTGCGCTTGAGCTCCATCATCGCGAGATGAAAATCGCTCGGCCCGCGTTCGGTATCCTCATCGATTTCGATGTCGAGCGTCGCCGCCCTGTCGTCGACAACCATCGTGTGTCCTTACCCCTTAGCTATAGGAAATCCTCGGGTCGAGCCATGCGTACAGGATATCGACCACGAGATTCACAAAAACGAACACGAACGCCAGCAGGGCCACCGCCGCCTGCACGATGGGATAGTCCTGGTTGTTGATGGCGTCCACCACCAGAAAACCCACGCCCGGCCACGCGAAGACGGCTTCGGTCACCACCGTGCCGCCGAGCAGAATGCCGAGCTCGAAACCCACCAGGGTGACGACGGGAATGGATGCGTTCTTGAGCGCGTGGCGCACCACCACGATCCACTCCACGATTCCCTTCGAGCGCGCCGTCCGCACGTAGTCCATTCCCAGCACGTCGAGCATCTGGGAGCGCACGAGGCGCGTGATGCGCGCGGTGGCGTAAAGACCCGCCGTAATCGCCGGCAGGACGATGTAATACCAGGCGTCGAACCCCGACGTGGGCAGCCAGCCGAGGTAGACAGCGAAGAATATGATGAGCAAAAGGCCGAGCCAGAAGTTCGGCATCGACTGGCCGAACATCGCGCCGACCGAACTGCTGTAGTCGATCCACGTGTTTCGGAAGGTGGCCGACAAGACCCCGGCGGGTATGGAGATCACCACGGCTATCAGGACCGCCGCCAGGGCGAGGAGAACGGTGTTCGGGAAGTGCTCGAGCACGAGGCCCATCGCCGGAATCTCGTGGCGGTAGGAAAAACCGAAATCGCCCCGTATCACGCCCTTGGTCCGGACGATCTTGGGCGCGTCGGGGTCGCGTTCGAGTTCATCGACCTTGACTTTCTCTCTGTCTGCGCCGAGCAGGTCGTCGACCAGATCGGAACCCAGCATGAACTTGGCGAACTGGATCGGTATGGGCTGGTCGAAGCCCATCTCCTTACTGAAGGCCTGGATGTCCTCTTCGGTGGAATCGAGCGGCATCAGGACCGCCGCGGGGTTCCCGGTGATCTGGAGCATCGAGAACACGATGATCAGGATCGCCCCGAACACGATGAAGCTCTGCAGGCAGCGTCTGATAATATAAGTGCGCATGGCGGTACCTTGCATGAAAAACGATTGAAAACAAACATGCCGCGTGTATGTGAGGGATCATTTATCCCCTTCTTTCGGGTTCCCGTCAAGAGCCGCGACACTCGCGCACGACCTGAAACCTTTCAAATTCTCATTCGCCGGGCGGCTCCCCGCTTCATGGACAACCCGCGCTTCCGTTCTGTAGGATGCGGAAATTGCGATGCGCGTCCCTCCAACATGCGCGATTATTCGTCTTTCATCACCAAAAGGAGCAGCCCATGAAACTCGCCACCTACAGGAATCTCTCGCCGGGCGCCACCGGAGACCGCCTCGGCGCCGTCTTGAAAGACGGGAGGATGCTCGACCTGCGCCTCGCCTACGCGAGCTATCTCGTGGAAACGGAAGGCGAAGGACGCCCCTACGCCATGGCGAACGCGCGGATTCCCAGAGACATGCGCGATTTTCTCTGCGGCGGAGAACCGGCCATGGCGGCGGCGGGTGCCGCGCTCGGCTATGCGGAAGAGGTAATCGCCTCCGGCGGAGAACCTGCGGGTCCAGATGGCGAGCTCGCCGCTCTGAAAGACCGCCACGTGCGCTTGAGAGCGCCGATCCCCCATCCCGGTAAGTTCTTCCACACCGGTCTCAACTCGAACAAGCACGTTGCGAACACGGGCCATGCGGTTCCCGAAAACGTGCCGGGCGCACCGCGTTTCGACTCCTCGCTCGTCGGCCACGAAGAGCCCGTACTCTATCCCAAACAGACCAAGATGCTGGATTACGAGGTGGAAGTCGGCTTCATCATCGGGAAATACTGCAAGGATGTGAAGCCCGAGAACGCCTTCGACGCCATCATGGGCTATACGGTCTACAACGACATCACGGCCCGCGAGGTGCAGCGTTCCGCCGCGCTGGGCGGCGTGTTCCTGGGCAAGAACTTCGACACCACCAACCCCATCGGCCCCTACATCGTCACCGCCGACGAGGTGCCGAACCCCGAATCGCTGCGCGTGCAGTGCCGGGTGAACGGCGAGACGCGCCAGGACGAACTGCTGACCGACATGATCTTCAAGATACCCGAGCTCATCGCCTTCTACAGCCAGATGTCGCTCGAACCTGGAGACATCATCTCATCGGGCACGTTCTGCGGCGTGGCCTTGGAGCAGGAAGACCCCGAACCCTATCTGCTCAAGCCGGGTGACGTGGTGGAGTGCGAGGTCGAGCACGTGGGGGTACTGAGAAACCCCATCGTCGCCCAGGACTGAGGATCAGGCGGAGACGCCCAGGGTCTTGCGCACCGCCGCGATGACTTTCTCCGTGCTCGGAAGCACGAATTTCTCGAGTTTCGTCTGAACGGGAATCGGCGCCATGAGCGCAGCCACGCGGCCGATGGGCGCGTCCAGATATTCAAAGACCGCCTCCTGTATGGCGGCTGAAATCTCGGCGCCCACGCCGCTCCTCAGGTGGCCTTCCTCCACGATGACGCAACGGCTCGTCTTGCGTACGGAAGCCGTGATGGTCTCCACGTCCAGGGGCGAGAGCGAACGCGGGTCGATGACCTCGCACTCGATTCCCTCTCCCGCCAGAGCTTCCGCCGCCTCCAGGCAATGCCCCATCTGGTAGCCGATGCCCACGATGGTGGCGTCCGCGCCCGCGCGCTTCACGTCGGCCACACCGATGGGCGTGGTGTGATCGCCTTCGGGTACGGCCTGTTTCGTCTTCTGCGCGTAGAGCAGCCTGTGCTCGATGAACATGACCGGGTTGTCGTCCCGGACGGCGGTCTTGAGCAGCCCCTTGGCGTCGGGCGCGCAACTCGGGTAGAGGACCTTCAGGCCCGGCACCTGCATGAACCACGCCTCGAGCGACTGCCCGTGCGTCGCGCCGTACTGAAGGCCCGCGCCGCTGGGTATGCGCGCCACCATGGGGACCGATAGCTGCCCGCCCAGCATGTAGCGCAGCTTCGCCGCCTGGTTCACGATGGGGTCGAGCGCGTAGGTGGTGAAGTCCATGAAGCGCAAATCCACGATGGGCCGAAAACCCGCCATCGCCGCACCCACGCCCGCACCCGTAAAGCCGAGCTCGCAGATGGGCGTATCGCGCACACGGTCGCGGCCAAAGCGGTCGGCCAGCCCCGAGCACACGCCGAAATAATCGAAGGCCACGTCCTCGCCCATCAGGAAAACCTTCTCATCGCGCGCCATCTCCTCATGGAGCGCCTCGTTCAGGGCTTCGACGTATGTGAGTTCAGGCATCCCGGAATCCCCTAAGCGAAGATGTCCTCGAGCGCCACGCTTTCCTCGGGCTCGGGACTGTTCTCCGCAAATTCGATGGCCTCTTTGATCTCTGCCTCCACCGCCTCGGCGTGCGCCTTCTTTTGCTTCGCCGTCATCTTGAGCATCTTCTCGCACACGATCAGGGGGTCTCTCTCCTTCCAGCCCTCCCATTCCTCTTTCGTGCGGTACATGCCGTAGTGCGGATCGCCGCGCGAATGGCCGAAGAACCGGTAGGTCTTCGCCTCGATGAGGCTCGGCCCCAGACCGCGCCGCGCGTGTGCTACCGCCTCCTGGCTCGCCTCGTAGACCGCCGCCACGTCCATGCCGTCCACCGTCAGGCCGGGAGCGTCGTAACCTTTCGAGCGCACGCTGATGTCGTCCACCGAGGTGGAATACTCCGCAGGCACGCTCACTGCGTACTGGTTGTTCTCGCAGAAAAAGACGACCGGCAGCTTCCAGATGGCGCACAGGTTCATGGCCTCGTGAAACGCGCCGTTGTTCGAAGCCCCGTCCCCGAAGAAGACCACCGCCACCTGGCCTTTGCCTTCGAGCTGGTATGCGAGTCCGATGCCCGCCGCCATCGGCATGTTCGCGCCCACGATAGAGTGCGCGCCGTAGTGACCCTTCGAGACGTCGGCGATGTGCATCGAGCCGCCCTTGGAGCGGCAAAGGCCGGTCACCTTGCCCATGAGTTCGGCCAGCATCTCGGGCAGACGCGTTCCCTTGGCGATGGAGTGGCCGTGTCCCCGGTGGGTGGTAAGCACGGCGTCGTCTTCGCGCAGGGCCGCGCATACGCCAGCGGAGCACGCCTCCTGGCCGATGCTCACGTGCACGCCGCCCACCACCTTGCCCGCCATGTAGAAATCATCCGCCGTCTCCTCGAATCGGCGGATCCGGAGCATGGCGCGGTACATCTCGTGCATGCGTTTCCGGGTCAATCGAGAAGTCGCCCTGGCCAAGAGAGGTCCTCTATGAAAGCAAGTTGTTCGCCGCCGCCACGATTTTCTCCGTGCTCGGCAGGACAATGGCTTCGAGTTTCGTGTGAACGGGAACGGGTACGTCCAGGGCCGCTACGCGGGCGATGGGCGCTTCGAGCGCGCCGAAGGCCGCCTCCTGAATCGAGGCGGCGATCTCCGCCCCCACGCCACCGCTCTTGTGTCCTTCTTCGGCAATAAGGCAAAAACCCGTTTTTCGGACCGACGCCGCAAGCCCCTCGATGTCCAGGGGATTGATGGTCCTGGGGTCCACCACCTCGGCGTCCACGCCTTCTCCCGCGAGCAATTCGGCGGCTTCCAGGCAATTGCGCGCCTGGCTTCCGATGCCGATCAGCGTAATGTCCGCACCCTCTCTTTTCACCGCCGCCTTTCCGATGGGTTCGGTATGATCGCCATCGGGCACGGGGCCCTCCAGGGAGTAGAGCGCGCGGTATTCCACGAAGAGCACCGGGTTGTCCTCCCTGATGGCGGACTTCAACAGGCCTTTCGCATCGGCCGGGTCGCTCGGCACGATGACGCGCAGACCCGGCACCTGGATGAACCAGGCCTCGAGACACTGGCTGTGCGTCGGGCCGTTTTGCGAACCCCCGCCCTCGGGCGCCCGGACGACCAGGGGTACGCTCACCTGACCGCCGAGCATGTAGCGCAGCTTGGCCGCCTGGTTCGCGATGGGGTCGATGGCCAGCATCATGAAGTCGATGCGCCGCATATCGAGCACGGGCCGGTAGCCCGCCATCGCGGCGCCTACGGCGGCGCCCGTGAAGCCGAGCTCGCTGATGGGCGTGTTGCGCACGCGCTCGTGGCCGAACCTTTCACCCAGCCCCGCCGTGGCGGGCGAGATGGCGGAAAGCGCCACATCTTCGCCCATGAGGAACACCTTCTCGTCGCGCTCCATTTCCTCATGGAGCGCCTCGTTGATCGCCTGCGCGTAGGAAATGGTGCGCATCTTCGTCTCAGGCATAGAGGTCCTCATACACTTCTTCGGGTGCGGGTTCGGGGCTTTGACGCGCGAAGGCGAGCGCATCTCTCAATTCGTTCTCCACCGCTTCCGCGTGCGCTTTTTTCTGCGCCTCACTCACGCCGAGTATCCGCTCGGCTACGAGAAGGGGGTCTTTCGCCTTCCATTCATTCCATTCCTCCTCCGTCCTGTACGGCCCGAACTGGGGGTCTTTTCTCGAATGGCCGAAATAGCGGTAGGTCTTCGCCTCGACGAGACTGGGTCCGAGACCCCGCCTCGCGCGATCCACGGCCTCGACCATCACCTCGTGCACCGCCAGCACGTCCATGCCGTCCACCGTGACGCCGGGCGCGTCGTATGCCGCCGCCCGCGCGCTGATGTCCGCCACCGAGGTGGCGTACTGCACCCGTGTGCTGGAAGCGAAATGGTTGTTCTCGCAAAAGAAGATGACCGGCAGTTTCCATATCGAGGCCAGGTTCATCGACTCGTGGAAACTGCCCTCGTTCGCGGCGCCGTCGCCGAAGAAGACGACCGCCACCTGTCCCTTTCCTTCGAAATGAAAGGCGAGGCCGATGCCCACCGCCATGGGCATGTTCGAACCCACGATGGAGTGCGCCCCGTAGTGGCCCTTCGACACGTCGGCGATGTGCATGGAGCCGCCCTTGGCGTGGCAAAGCCCCGTCGCCTTGCCCAGAAGCTCCGCCATCATCTCGGGCAGGCGCGTTCCCTTGGCGATGGAATGGCCGTGGCCGCGGTGGGTGGTGAGAATCGCATCGTCATCACGGAGCGTGCTGCACGCGCCGACCGAGCAACCCTCCTGGCCGATGCTCACGTGGATGCCGCCAACCACCTCGCCTTGTTCGAACAGCTCGAACGCCGTCTCCTCGAATCTTCGTATGCGCAGCATGTCGCGGTAGATCATCTGCATACGCTCATCGCTCAGAGGCGCTTTTTCTTCAGACAAAAGGTGTTCTCCTTTGCGCGGGAGGATGAATTTTCTCGTTTGGAGTTACCAAGACTCTCACAAATCGTTGCAGCAAACCAGCGATCAAGAGGACTTCGCCTTTTCTTCCTCGGCCTGCTCGTCGGCGATTCGCTTGAGCGCGTAAAGGCCTTCCATCAGCACGGGCGCGCCACCGCCGATGCTGGCCACCTCGAAGGCTTCGAGCACTTCTTCCATCGTCGCGCCCAGGCGCAGGGCCTTTTTCGTGTGGGTGTAGACCTCGTGCTTCATGCCCTTGAAGGCGAGCAGGCCGATTTCGATGAGCTCGCGCGTCTTGGGGTCGAGATGCCGGGGCTCTTCCTTGAAAAATCCCCAGTGCATCTGCGAGTAGATCTCGAAATAATCCGGGTCCAGTTGCGCGCCGAAGCCGAGCACGTCGTAGACGAAGCCGCGGTCCCCATGAATCTTCTCCGTGATGCGCCTTACCTTTTCCTCTCTGGTTTCTTCCGCCATTTTCTTCTCCTTATCTCGGGCAAAACAAAGGCGGGGGTCTCATAGCCCAGAAACCCCCGCCGAAACATGCAGACCTACGCCGTCTTGAACCTGTCCATCCACCAGTCCGCAATCCAGTCCCCGCACATCGGCAGGTTGTCGAATACGCAGTGCTGGCTGCCGCCGTCCTCGACAGTGAAGATTTTGAGTTCCTTCTCCTCGGAGCCGCACGCCTCATAGAGCCTGTGAGCCATCTCGACGGGCACGATGTTGTCGTCCTGGCCGTGGGTGATGCAGATGGGCATGCTCATCTTCTCCGCCACGCCCGCCAGGGTATAGGCCCTGCATTTTTCCATGGCGGAATCCATGTCCGGCGCGCCCAGCACCCAGGGCAACTGCCAGATGGCCGAAGAGGAGACGGTGCCGCCGCTCTGGAGCACTTGTCTCCTGTGCACCCATACCTCGTGATAGTCGAAATGCGCCCCCCAGGTGAGGCAGGCCGCGTAGCGGTGCTCGAAGGCGGCGATGCGCGGGGCGTAGTAGCCGCCCATGCTCATGGCCATCAAGCCGATGCGCGCGGAATCCACCTCGGGACGCGCGGCCAGGAAATCGAACGCCGCGGTTCCCGCCACCTCGTAATCGAAACGGCTCGGTATCTTCCTGAGCCTGAGCGTCTCTCCCTGACCGGGACCGTCCACGCAGAGCACCCCGACGCCGCGCTCTATCAACGCGAGCGCGCCCCAAAGGACGGTTATCTCCTTCGAGCCATCCAGCCCATCGAAGAACGCGACGTAGGGATCGTTGCCTGTCGGGTTTTTCGGCGGAAGCAGATACGCCGCCAGCGGACCTTCCTCGTAGGGAACGTCCACGCGCTCGAATCCGGGCACGCGGTACTTCATCCCCTTCTCGTAGTGGGGCAGGAGTCTGCTGTAGGATTCGGCCTTTCTCGGGTCGTCGGGATGGACGAAGCGCTCGCTCGCGTAGCGGTAAATCGCGCTACGCACGTAGGCTGCCATCGCGGTGCGCGTGTGGCCCTTTCGCTCCTCATCCTCCGCACGGGTCAGCGTCTTGTCCGACATCCAGGACCAGGCGTCGTGCCAGGCTTCGGCGTCGCCGGCCCGTCCACTCAGACGCTTTCCGATCTGATCGATTTCGTGGAAGTTCGATCCCCCCATGGCGGCGATGTTGATCTGCCCGCTCATCAACTGCGACCAAAGATAGTGCTCTGGAAAATACCGAAACCACGAGCCGATGATGTTCTCCACCGCCATGAAATACTTCCTCCTCCTTGAATCTTTGGACGTTTTCAACCATTACGCGATGCGGGGAACATACACGCAACGCTTGCGCGTTTACAAGGAAAGGACGCCGTGAAGCACTCCACCCCAAGCTTTGACGCTTTATTCGCCTCCGTGATAAATTTCTTGAATACAATACAAGTGCAGGCGAACGACTCGAGGCTCACAGTTTTTCACGAGGTGTTTTCATCTTCACCGAGCAGGTTTTTGGAATCTGTTCTATTCCCTAAAGGAGGAAATTCCATGCGGAAGTTTCTTGTAATCCTGGCCGTCTTCGCCGTTCTGGCGATGGGCGCGCCCGTGACGGCGCATGCGAAGAGCACCGTCACCATCGCCCTATCGGGCGAACCACCGACGATGGACCCGCACCGTGTCTCGAACTTCGTCGGCGCGATGGTCTGGCGTTGGAGCTACGACACCCTTCTTCACGCCGAGACCGGAACGGGCGCTAAAAAGCCCTGGCTCGCCACGAAGTGGGTGCAACTCTCTCCCCTGAAATGGAAGTTCAGCCTGAGAAAGGGCGTCAAGTTCAGCGACGGCTCACCTTTCACGGCGGAGAGCTTCAAGTACACCATCAGCCGCATCATGAAGTCCGCGCGGCAGAGACAGTACTTCAAGAACATCGATAAAATCGAAGTCATAGACGATCACACCTTCATCTATCACAACAGCGAACCCGACGGCGGCATGTGGAACCGCCTGACCCGCTGGGCCGGCCCCATCAGCCTGAAGACCAAGGGCATGGAACTCGCCCACATCTCGCGCAACACCTA
>VXPH01000105.1:0-13432 GCA_009839615.1 Nitrospinota bacterium | reverse complement strand
CCATCAGCCTGAAGACCAAGGGCATGGAACTCGCCCACATCTCGCGCAACACCTACGGCACGGGTCCCTACATCCTGAAATCGTGGACCAAGGGCCAGAAGATGGTGTTCGACGCGAACCCGAACTGGTGGAACAACAAGAACTTCCCGAAGCGGCCGCAGCGCGTCGTCCTCCGCCGCATCCGCGAGAGCGCCACGCGCGCCAAGGCGCTCCAGGCGGGCGAGATCGGCGTGGCCTGGGGCATCATGCCGCAGTTCATCCCCCAGCTCGAGAAAAACCCGAAGACGAAAGTCGCCGTCGTCCCCGCCGTGCGCATCATGCACATGGGCTTCTTCACGAGACACGGCGGCCCGATGGCCAACGTGAAGGTTCGAAAGGCGATCAACTACGCCATCGACGCGGAGGCCATTCGCACGACCATCCTGGGCGGGCGCGCGGACCTGTTCGGACAGATGCTCCACCCCTGGAACTACTCGGGCTACAACCCGAAGAAAAAGTGGTACGGCTACGACCCGGCCAAGGCGAAGGCCCTCCTCAAGGAAGCCGGCTACGGCAAGGGCTTCAAGATGGAAGTCATCGCCACGAACGGCCGTTACCCGGGCGACAAGGCCACGTGTGAGGCCATCGCCGGCATGGTCAAGAAAGTCGGCGTGGACGCCACCTGTAACTCCCAGCGCTTCCCGCTCTTCAAGAAGCTCCACCGCGCCTACAAGGCCGGCAAGAAGAAGGGCGCAGCGGCCTACTACATGGGCTTCGGCAACGGCGGGGGTGATTCCTCCGGCGTGCTTCGCGGAACGTCGAGCTGCAAAGGCGCCTGGAGCGGCATGTGCTTCCCCGAGCTGGATAAGGCGATCGACAAGGCCAACGCCACCGTAGACGAGAAAGAACAGCAAATGGCGTTCGAGGGCGTGACCGACATGATGAAAGCACTGGCCACGCACAAGATCGTCGTGAAGATCCACGACGTGCTCGGTCACCGGGCGAACCTCAGGTGGACCCCGCGCCACGACGAGACGCTTCTCCCCTGGGAGATCGAAGTGCTCGGCATGAACTAAGCGGGCGTTTTTCGCTTCACCTCACCGCGGGGGGCGTTGAGCCGTCCCCCGCGGTTTTTTTGCATTTTCACGGATATCACTTTTTTTTGAGGTTCACATATGAAATTCGGCATTTTTCTCTCCGCGCAGCAGACCCTGAACGCCAATCTGGTAGAAGCCTTTCGCTCTCAAATCGAACTGGTTCGCCTGACGCGGGATAAGGGCTGGGATTCTTTTTTCACCGGCCAACACTACCTGAGCGAGGGGAACGTGCAGCATCTGCAGAACCTGCCCTTTCTCGCGCGCCTGAAGGCCGAGGCGGGCGACATGACGCTCGGCATCGGCGTCTTGCTCATCAATCTGCACAACCCGGTATACGTGGCGGAGACCGTCGCCACCATGGACGTCATCGCCAAGGGCAACATGGTTTTCGGTGTCGGCCTCGGCTACCGCGACGTGGAGTTCGACGCTTTCGGCGTCCGGCGCGGCGAACGGGTGAAGCGCTTCGTGGACTGCCTGGAACTGGTGAAGCGTCTGTGGACGGAGGAATCCGTGTCGTTCGAGAGCGAATACTGCACGCTCGAAGACGTGCGCATGAACATGCGCCCCGTGCAGAAACCCCATCCGCCCATCTGGTTCGCCGCGAACAACGACCCGGCCGTGAAGCGCGCAGCGCACATGGGAGATACGCTCTTCATCAACCCCCACGCCACCACGCAGACCATCGCGCGCCAGATGGACGTCTACCGCGAAGGCCTGGCGGAGGCGGGAAAACCCATGCCTGAGGAACTTCCCTGCATGAAGGAAGTCTTCTGCGCCAGGGACAGGAAAACGGCGCTCGAGCTTGCAGGCCCCTACCTCGGCCAGAAATACAGAGACTACGCCCGCTGGGGGCAGGACAAGGCTCTTCCCGAGGATGAGACTTTTGATCAGCCCTTCGAGGATTTGCTCAGGGATCGCTTCGTCATCGGCTCGCCGGAGGATTGCTACGAGGGGCTTAAACCCTACAAGGATATGGGCGTGAACCACCTCATCATCCGAACGAGCTGGATCGGCATGCCCGCCACCTCCGCGCTCGAAAGCGCACGGCTCATATCCGACGAACTCATGCCCGCACTGAAAGCATAGGACACCCGAACCCGCAAGGAGACGTCAACATGGCCTCTGCAAGAGACTTTCCCCGCTATCCGAAAACCGAATACGCCCGCCGCTACCGCGAGATCAGAAAAAGGATGCGCGCGCGGGGCATCGACGTCCTCATCTTCTACGGGGATTCGGGAATGCAGGGCGGCAACCAGGCCAATTTGAAATACGTCACGAACTACAAGGACCCGGTGAGCAGCTTCTTTGTCTTTCCTCTCAGGGGCACGCCCGCCCTTTTCATATCGAACCGGCTCTATCTCCCCTACGCCAAAAGGATGAGCATCATCGCGAAGACCGAAGCCGTGGACTACGAGCCGGGCCTCAAGGTCGAAGGACGCATCCGTGATTTGGGACTCGAGAAAGGAACCATCGGCCTTGTCGGCTTTCGCGGCATTTTGCCCGTCTCCATGCCGTTCAGCGTGGTGGACCACTGGCGCAAGGCGCTCAAGGGCGCGAACTTCACCGACGCCTCGGACATCCTCGCCGAGGTGCGCCTCATCAAGAGCAGCGAGGAACTCAAGTGGTTCCGGCGCGGAGCGGCACTCACGGACATGGCCTTCGAAGCCCTGGATAAAAAGGCGAAGCCGGGCATGAGCGAGTTCGAACTCGCCGCCACCATCTCCGGCGCATACGTGCCCAGAGGCGGAAGTCCGCAACTCATCTTCGTGGGTTCGACTTCCATGGCGAGGCCGCAACTTATCTTCCCCAACCAGTTCCCCTCGCACCGCAAGATCAGAAAAGGCGACATCGTGCTCACGGAACTATCCGCCGATTACGAGATGCACCCCGGCCAGGCGCACCGGCCCATCTCCGTCGGCGTGGCGCCGACGCCCATCTACCGGAAACTCTACGAAGTGGGCGTGGAAGCCTACGAGCGTATCCTCAAGGCCTTGAAGCCGGGCAACACGCACGAGGACATCAGGAGCGCGGGTTCCATCATTGAGGAGGAGGGCTTCACCACCTTCGACACCACCTTCCACGGCTGGGGGCTGCTCATCGAAAACCCCCGCGTCGACGTGGCCGCTACCATCCTCAAGCGGCCCCAGAACGAGATCACCTTCAAGGAAGGCATGCTCATGGTGATTCAGCCCAACGTCTGCACTGCCGACGGCAAACGCGGCCTTCAGGTGGGAAACCTCGTTGAGGTCACCAAAACGGGGGCGCGCGCACTCCAGAAGTTCCCCATGAAGTTCATGCGCATATAGAAAACCGCCCCGCAGAGATACTGCGGGGCGGCTTTTCGTTGTGAAGGATCAGTTGGCCGGCATGGCCGCGATCTTCTCCCCCAAGTCTTCGGCAAGCGGAGAACCCAGGCTCTTGAGCTTTTGCATATCCGCTAAAGCGGCCGCCTTGTTCCCGGCCATCACGTGGGCGACGCCCCTGTATTCCAGAGCGGGCGCGTAGTCGGGTTTGATGGAGAGCGCCTTGTTGTAGGCGGCGATGGCCTCTTTCGCCTTGCCCATCTTCCTCAATGAATAGCCCAGCATGTTGAGAGCCTTGTAATGCTGATCGTCTTCTTCGATGACTTTGCGGAACAGCGCCGCCGCTTCGGCCCATTCACCCTGCCGCGCCTTTTCCTCTCCTTGCGCATAATTCTGTCCGGCCATCTCGGGTTTGGGGTCGCCCGCCGGATGAGAGGGCGCCGCCACGGCGAGCGATATCACGAACGCGAGAGCAATGAAGGATAAAATTTTCATGGCATCATCTCCCGGAAACGAAACTTCCATTTCAGACGGCATATTTTCGGTGGACGCGCCAGTCGAGCCACTCGATCAAGGCGCGGTTTCGGAATCAGGTATACGATAAAAAAAGAGGGCCGTCATTCACCCCAACGGGTAAGCGACGGCCCGGATGCGAGAATCCGCTAGTTGTTGAGGCCGCTTTGGTTCGCCACGGAAATGCGGGTGATGGCGCGCTTGAGGGCCAACTCGGCGCGATCGAAATCAAGCTCTTCTTCGCTCTTCTGGCCTGTCATGCGCTCCTGCGCGCGCTGGCGCGCCTCCTGCGCGCGCTCAGCGTCGATGTCTTCGGCCCGTTCGGCGTGCTCCGCCAGGATGGTGATCTTCTCAGGACCCACCTCGGCGTACCCCTCTATGACGGAGACGAAATACCGCGCGCTGCCTGTGCGGTAGCTGAGCACGCCGACGCCTAACTGGCACAGATAGGGTGTGTGCTGAGGCAACACGCCGAACTCCCCGTAAAACCCCGGGGCCGTCACCTCGTCCACCTCGGCGGAGACGAGCTTGCGCTCAGGCGTTACGATGTCGAGCATCATCTTGCCTTCGACCATTTTCTTATACCTCGACGCCCAGGCTCTTGGCCTTTTCTTTGGCGGTTTCGAGATTGCCCACCATGTAGAACGCCTGTTCGGGCAGGTGATCCACGTTGCCGTCGGCGAGTTCCTTGAAGCCCTGAATGGTGTCTTCGAGCCGCACGTACACGCCCGGCGTGCCCGTGAACTGCTCAGCCACGTGGAAGGGCTGGCTCAGGAAGCGCTGTATCTTTCGCGCGCGCGCGACGATGACCTTGTCGTCTTCCGAGAGTTCGTCCATTCCCAGAATCGCGATGATATCCTGGAGGTCCTTGTAGCGCTGGAGAATCTGCTGTACCTGCCGCGCCACACCGTAGTGCTCCTCACCCAATATCCGGGGATCCAGAATCCGGCTCGTGGAATCGAGCGGGTCCACCGCCGGGTAAATGCCGAGTTCGGCGATCTGGCGCGAGAGAACCGTCGTGGCGTCCAGGTGCGCGAACGCGGTGGCGGGCGCGGGGTCGGTCAGGTCGTCCGCCGGCACGTAGATGGCCTGCACCGAGGTGATGGAGCCTTTTTTCGTCGAGGTGATGCGCTCCTGGAGATCACCCATCTCCGTTGCGAGGTTCGGCTGATAGCCCACCGCGCTGGGCATGCGGCCCAGCAGAGCGGACACCTCGGAGCCCGCCTGCGTGAAGCGGAAGATGTTGTCGATGAACAAGAGCACGTCCTGGCCTTCCACGTCGCGGAAGTATTCTGCCAGCGTCAGGCCCGAGAGGCCCACTCGCAGACGCGCACCAGGAGGCTCCGTCATTTGGCCATACACCAGCCCCACGCTTTCGAGAACGCCCGATTCTTCCATCTCGAGATAGAGGTCGTTGCCCTCGCGGGTGCGCTCACCCACGCCGGAGAACACCGAAGTGCCCGAGTGCTCCGTGGAGATGTTGTGGATGAGCTCCATGATGAGAACCGTCTTGCCCACGCCGGCGCCGCCGAATAGGCCTGTCTTCCCGCCCCGCGTGTAAGGCTCCAGGAGGTCGACGACCTTGAGGCCCGTCTCAAGCATCTCCGTGGACGTGCTCTGATCTTCCAGAGTGGGTGCGGGACGATGGATCGGCAAGCGCTCCGTCGTTTCCACCGGCCCTTTACCGTCCACCGGCTCGCCGATGACGTTCAGGATACGCCCCAGCGACGCCTTGCCCACGGGCATCGAGATCGGCGCGCCCGTATCCACGGCCGTTAGCCCGCGGATCAGCCCTTCGGTCGGTTCCATCGAGACGGTGCGCACGGTGGATTCGCCCAGATGGAGCGCCACCTCCACGACGACCTCGTCTTTTTCTCCCTCGGCTACGAGAGAGGGGTCTTTCTTGACGACGAGCGCATTCCTGAGCTCCGGCAGGTGGCCTGCGTCAAACTCGACGTCGATAACGGGTCCGATAACCTGTGTTACACGTCCTTCGTTCATCCTGAGCTCCTTCGTCATCAAATTCCCCGGCCGGCAGCTCGTCGAGCGGCCCTCCTCGGGGATGTTTTCTCGCTTCGGAATTCTCTATGCCAGCGCATCGGCCCCGGCCACCACTTCGAGCAACTCCGTGGTGATCGAAGCCTGGCGCACGCGGTTCATCTGCAAGGTCAGCGCCCCTATCATTTCCTCGGCGTTTCTGGAGGCGTTGTCCATCGCCGTCATGCGAGCCCCGAATTCGCTCGCCTCGGCATCGAGAAGCGATCTGTAGATCTGCACCCGCACGTGCCTGGGCAGAATGCTGTCCAGCACGCCCTCCATCGAGGGCTCGTAAATGTATTCCGCCGCCACGGGGTCGCCCTGCGCGTCGATGGCCTCGGGCACCGGAGGAGCCAGCGGCAACAAACGCGAGAGCCTCGGGCTTTGGCTCAGAATCGTGCGAAATTCCGTGGTGATGATGTGGACTTCATCGAAGCTCTCTTCGAGATACGCCTTCGTCATGATCTCGGCCAGTTGGGTGGCGAGGGCGAAGTCGATTTTCCCGTAGACGTCAGTGAACTGCTCCTTGAAGGAAAATTCCCTGCGCGCCAGGAAATCGCGGCCCTTGCGGCCCACGACGATGATCTCGGTCTCCTTGCCTTCTTCCTCGCGTTTCCTCAGGAACTGAAACGCCTGGCGTAGCAGGTTGGTGTTGTAGCCGCCACAAAGGCCCTTGTCCGAGGTGATGACGAGCAGAAGCACCCGGTCGTCCTTCATGTCGTCGCGTAGAAGGGGGTGCGTGTCCGCCGAGACTTTCGCAGCCAGCGAATTCACCAACTCCTCTATCTTCTCGCTGTAGGGCCGGGCGCTCTCGATGCGCTCCTGCGCTCTGCGCACCTTCGATGCCGCCACGAGCTTCATCGCCCGTGTGATCTGCTGGGTATTCTTAACGCTGCGTATGCGGCGCTTGTAATCTCGTGTTGATGGCATTTTCTAGCCTATTCCGCCACGGCCGCCGCTTCGGTCTCCGCCGCTTGAAGCGTCTTCACGAATTCCTCGCAAGCGGCCCGCAGGCCTTCGGTGATCTCGTCGGTCAACTCGCGTTTTTCAGCCAAGTCGCTCACCAACTGCGAGTGACTTGTTTCCATGTAGGTGAGAAAATCGTTGTTCACCTTCTCGATGTCATTGATGTCTACATTGTCGAGATAGCCCTGCGTGCCCAGGAAAATCGACATGATCTGGCGATGCACGATTTCGGGCGCATACTGGGGCTGCTTGAGCAGTTCCGTCAGACGTGAACCCCGGGATAACTGCGCCTGCGTGGCCGCGTCGAGCTCGGAGCCAAACTGCGCAAAAGCCGCCATCTCACGGTACTGCGCCAGATCGAGGCGCAAGGTGCCGGCCACCTTCTTCATGGCCTTGTTCTGGGCGGCGCCACCCACGCGCGAGACGGAAAGACCCACGTTGATGGCGGGCCGGATGCCTGAGTGGAACAGGGCGGATTCGAGATAAATCTGACCGTCAGTGATGGAAATCACGTTCGTCGGGATGTAGGCCGACACGTCGCCCGCCTGCGTCTCGATGATCGGAAGGGCGGTGAGCGAACCGCCGCCCAATTCGTCGCTCAGCTTGGCAGCGCGCTCCAGCAGGCGCGAGTGGAGATAGAAGACGTCTCCGGGGTAGGCCTCGCGGCCCGGCGGACGCCTGAGCATCAAGGAGAGCTGGCGATAGGCCGCGGCCTGTTTCGAGAGGTCGTCATAGATAATTAGTGCGTGCATGCCGTTGTCACGGAAATACTCGCCAATGGCGCATCCCGCATAAGGCGAGATGTACTGCAGGGGTGCGGGGTCTGAGGCCGTGGCCGCCACGACGACGGTGTAGTCCATCGCGCCGTATTCTTCGAGCGTGCTTACCACCTGCGCGAGCGTGGAGCGTTTCTGGCCGGTGCAGACGTAAATGCAGTACACGTCCGTGTTTTTCTGGTTGATGATGGCGTCGACCGCAATGGCGGTCTTGCCGGTTTGCCTGTCGCCGATAATGAGCTCGCGCTGTCCGCGGCCGATCGGAACCATCCCGTCAATGGCCTTGATTCCGGTCTGCAAGGGTTCTTTTACGGGCTGGCGGTCCACCACGCCGGGGGCGATAACTTCCAGGTTTTGGGTATCATCGGTCTCGATGGGGCCTTTTCCGTCAATGGGCTGACCCAGCGAGTTCACGACGCGGCCCGCCAGCGCCTTGCCGACGGGCACCTGCACGATGCGGCCCGTGCGACGGACTTCATCACCTTCCTTGATCGCGCGGTCATCGCCCAGAAGCACGGCGCCGACGTTGTCGGTTTCGAGGTTGAGCGCCATCCCGTATAAATCACCGGGGAAGGCCAACAATTCACCTGCCATGCACTTCTCGAGACCATAGACGCGGGCGATGCCGTCGCCCACTGAAATGACGCTGCCGGTCTCTGCAAGTTCGACCGAGGCGTCGAAACCCTCGATTTGCTTCTGGATGATCTGGCTGATTTCTTCGGCGCGAATCTGCATGGATTGCCCCCTTGGTCCTTCTATTTGTTCAGAGAGTATCAACTCGTAATCAACGTATTCCTTAAATTGCGGAGCTGGTTCTTGATGCTGCCGTCCATGACGACGCCGCCCACGCGGCAGACCAGCCCGCCAATCAATGTCTCGTCCGTCTCCACTTCCATGAGCACCTCACTGCCCGTAATCTCGGAGAGTTTTTCACGGAGCCCATCGATGGCTTCCGCGTCCAGATCGTAGGCGGTGCTGACCTGAGCGCGAACCCGGCCTCGCTTCTCATCCGCAAGCTGCCGGTAACTGTGCGCCATGTCGGAGAGTTCGCCGATGCGGTCTTTCTCGGCCACCACGCGCACGAAATTGCGCAACAACTCGCCCGCGCCCGATGCAGACATAATCTCATCGAGTATCTTCACCCGTTCGGCGCGCGCGAAACGCGGGTTGAGTAAAACACGCCGCAACTCCCGGTTTCCCTGAAACTCACCCGCTATCTCCGACAGCGCCTCTCCGGTCTCATCCAGAACGCCGCGGCTCTCGGCGATGTCCACCAAAGCCCGGGCGTAGCGGCGCGCTGCTTCGCCACCAATCACAACGACCCTCCGTTTCTATCCTCGAGCTTGGCGAGATAGTTCTCGACGAATCTCTCCTGATCCGCCTCGCCCAACTCTTTTTTGAGCATCTCTTCGGCCAGGCTCAACGCCAGACTCGCCGCCTGATTCTGGAGCTCCGCGCGCGCCTTGGAAGACTCGAGTTCGATGGTCGTTCTCGTCTGCTCAAGCAGGCGCTGCGCCTGATTCTCCTGTTCTTCTTCGAGTCTTTCGCGCATCATGGCGCGTTCTTTCTCACCCTGCTCGCGAACACGCACGAGTTCGGCTTCGAGATCCGCCACCTTCGAGCGCTGCTCAGCAAGCTGCTTTTCCGCCTCCTCGCGGGCCGCCCGCGATTCCTCGAGCGCCTTGCGTATCCCTTCCCGCCTGTCCTTGAGGAAATTCCTGATGGGGTGATACGCGACCTTGTAAAGAATGCCCACGACGATGAGCGTGTTGACGAGCTTGAAAAGCTCCTCTGTAAAGCTGAACGCTTTTGCGTGCGCGCCGGCCTCCGCGGCCATGGCCCATTCCGCGCTAAGCAGAGCCGCCGCAAGAACCAGGAGGCCCGAAAGGCTGCTGAATTTTATCTTTGAAAACACGGCTCTTCGAATCCTTTATGCGATGCTGCGGCCTGCAAGCCTGGTGGCGATTTCACCCGCCAGACGGCCGGCGTTGCCCTCGAGTTCAGAGGCCGCCTGTTGCGCCTGGGCCGCGATGGACTGGCGCGTCTCCTCGATCTCGCGGCCCGTTCTCTCGCGAATCTCATCGAGGCGGTTGCGCGTTGTCTCGGTCATCTCCTGCTGGAGCGCAATCAGGGCTTCGGTGTTCTCGCGCTGAATCTCCGCCAAGGCGTCCTCGTACTGGCTGATGTAGCCCGCCGCCTCACTCCTGTCACGCTCGGCGGTCTCGAGGTCGCCGGTGATCTGCGCGTCGCGCGATTCCATGTGGCCGAGCAAGGGTTTGATGAGGATTTTGTTGAGGACGATCAGCAGGATCAGGAAATTGGCCCACTGAATCAGGATGACGACCGGGTTGATGACAAGCGCGCCGCTTCCCACGTTGAAGCCCGCGAGCCAGGCACCGAAACCGCTCGTGGGCGCGCTCGCCGCCCAGGAAATGGAAGGCGCAGCCAACAGCACGAGAATCAGCGTAAGACAGAATGCGAGTTGCTTCAACGAGAAAAGGCGGATCATGGTTACCTCTGCGTTTTACTCCCTGCCGGGCGCAAACCCACCCCCATGAGGTCAGGCGCTTCCACGAAAACCGTCGGGGAATGGCGTATGAATTCATATGGTTTTCAGGGACATGCTTGATATCCGGCCCCGAAAAACGCTTAAAACTACCCACAGCGTTGGCCGAAGTCAAGCCCCGAAGGGATTTTTTCCAACATCCTGTGTTCGGAGTCGCAGGTCCCGGCACCGGGTGCGCTTCGCCTCCCCGCGAGGGGGGATTTGTGCTATTTTCCGGGCATCTGAAATCTCGCGCATCGCCTGCCTCATTCATGGAGAGAGTAATGAAATTCGTTACGTTCGAAATCCCCACCCCCCTCGGGAACGTCTCGCGAGTCGGCGCACTGGCGGAAGGCACGGACAGGCAAATCATCCTGGACCTCGCCCACGGCTACGCCGCACTCCTCCAAGAAGAAGGCGCTGAGCCGCGGTTTCGCAAATACGCCGATTTCCGGCTTCCCCAGGATATGTGCGAATTGATGGCGGGCGGGGAACCATCCCTCCATGCCGCCCGAGCGGCGCAGGAATTCATTCTGGCGAACCCTGCCAGACGCGGACCAAATGGAGAACAACTCACCTTCTCCCTTCAAGAGGCTCGTTTGCGGGCGCCCGTGCCTCGGCCCGTCACGTTTCGCGATTTTCTCATCCACGAGGGCCACAAGGCGGCGGGGGCGCGGCGCCGGAACACCAACATCGACCCCATCTGGTACGAACTTCCCTCCTGCTACAAGGGAAACCGCATGACCATCATCGGTCCGGATGATGAACTTAAATGGCCCCACTACACCCAAAAACTCGACTATGAACTCGAACTCGCCATGTTCATCGGAAAGCGCGGCAAGGACATTGCACAGGAAAACGCGATGGAGCACGTTTTCGGCTTCAGCGTGCTGAACGACTTCAGCGCGCGCGACATCCAGATCGACGAGATGAAAAACTGGCTGGGGCCCCACAAGGGCAAGGATTTCGGTACGGCCATAGGTCCTTGCGTCGTCACGGTGGATGAGTTCGACCCTACAGACGCGGTGATGATCGCCCGCGTCAACGGCGAGGAATGGAGCCGGGGCAACGCGGGTGACGCTTATTACTCCTGGGCCAGGATGATCGAGTATGCCTCCATGGAGGAAGAACTCGTGCCGGGCGAGATGTTCGGCTCGGGCACCGTGGCCACGGGGTGCGGGGCGGATCTTGATAAATGGATAAAGCCGGGCGACGTGCTCGAACTCGAAATCGAGGGAATCGGCATACTGAAAAACAAGATTGTGAGAGAGATTTAGAGGGTAAGCGGCCATTCGAACAATGGAAGCTCTCCGTTCCACATGAGGCCGTGCCGTGGGTAGCCGTGCTTGGTCGGAGAACCAAGGGCACGAACACAGGTTCCTTCGAGCAGGCGCGAGACCTCGGCGATTCTCTTTTCATACTTCTTGGAATCGACTCCGTTCAGATTCCCCCAAGCGGCCAGCACCACGTCTGCGCCCTCAAGACTCCTCTCTATCCAGGCATCGTTCTCTCTCCCCACCATCACCCGGTAGGAATGGGTGTTCAGTTCTTGAGGATAAGGGGAGCGAAGCGCGAAGAGGTTCACGTACCTGACGCGGCAGAATTCGTTCCTGCGCGCCCAGGCCTCCACCTTCCCCACGGTAGGGTCGCTCCTTTCCGCAGACGCCGTGGAGGGATTCTTGAGGATGACGGTGAGCGTCCGTGTGAGGCCGTCCGCAATCCGCACCTCCAGAAAATAGCGATACCGCCCGTACGCCCAAGGCGCGCACGCCGTCACTTCTCTCAACTTTTTCAGCTGCATCCTTTTCCTTCCCGCGAAAAGAGCCATACAATGTCCGTCCAGTCACCCAGAAGAAAGGACGGCCATGCCATACGAAAACCTATTATATGAAATCGAGGGGTCCCTCGCCCTCATCACCATCAACCGCCCCGAGCGGCATAATGCCATATCCCTGGCCACGCTGGACGACCTCCACGCCGCCATCGCCGAGGCGGCGGATGATGAAACCGTACGCGTCATCGCCATCACCGGGGCGGGTGATAAGGCATTCGCCTCGGGCTCGGACTTGCAAGAAGTCGAACACCGAAACCTCGCTATTGCGCTCACCCCCCTGGTGCAAGGCGTGGCGGAACGCCTGGAGAGAACGCCCAAGGCGACGATCGCCGCCATCAACGGCTACTGCATGGGCGGAGGTCTGGAGGTCGCGCTCGGCTGTGATTTACGGATCGCGACGCCGCAGTCCAAATTCGCCACGCCGGAGGGGAGAATCGGCATCATCCCGGGCGGGGGCGCCACGCAGCGCCTGCCCCGCCTCATCGGGCGCGCCTGGGCGATGGAGATGCTCCTGATGGGGGAGACCATCGACGCGAAGCGCGCGCTCGAGATCGGCCTGATTACCCGGCTGGTCGAGGCGGAAGAACTCATGCCCACCGTCAGGAAAATGGCCGAAAAGCTGGCCGGATATGCGCCTTTCGTGCCCCAGTTCATGAAGGCGATGGTGCACTACGGCATGGAGGGCAGCATGACGGCAGGGCTGGCTCTCGAGAAATTCGCCCAGGGCGCGCTCTGCGAGACCGAGGACAAGGCGGAGGGTTTGCGCGCCTTCCTGGAGAAGAGAAAACCCGAATGGAAGGGTAGATGAATTGAGCCTGAGAGTCGCAGGCGTGCTGGAAACGTGCATCTACGCCGGAGATCTCGATGCGGCGGAGTCTTTCTACCGCTCCGTTTTGGGCCTCGAAGCCTTCCAGAAAGCGCCGGGCCGCCACGTTTTCTTTTACTGCGGGCCGCATGCCGTTTTCCTCGTCTTCAATCCGGAGGCGACCACCAAGCCCGACGTGAAGCTCGGCGTGCCGACGCACGGTGCTGCGGGGCCGGGACACGTGACGTTCTCCATACGCGAGGCCGAGATGGCCGCCTGGCGGCAGCGTCTGGCGGAACGAGGGGTGGCCATCGAGCGGGAAGTCGACTGGCCCGGCGGGGGGCGTTCCATCTACTTCAGGGACCCGGCGGGGAACAGCGTGGAGTTGGCCTCGCCTCGCATCTGGCGGCTTGCCGAACCGTCATAAAAATTAAACCATTGTTAATACTTATGTTATAAGTTTTTTCGCCAGGTTTTATTTTCGATTATTTATCGATATTTATCGAATTTTTCGGAAATTCCGACCGAACCGGACCGATGAGCGGGAGTCCACCGAAACCGGGGAGGGGTTGTTGGG
>VXPH01000021.1 GCA_009839615.1 Nitrospinota bacterium | reverse complement strand
GTAGGGGGGGTTGGTTTTCAAACCGGGGGAATAACGAGCGAGGCGGCTTTTTCATCGGGCATTCCCCTCGGGATGCCCGACCCCTCAAGGGGGGAGTGAAATTCCTCTTTCGTTGATTACGCCTTATTCTCAAAGGGGGAGTGAGAGAAACCCAGGCTCGGGTGAGTAGCACTGGCGGGGGAACCATGAATTCAACGGGTAGATTCTTTATCAATCGACCGGCAAGAAGGAGACACCGATGGCGGACAGGAGCAACGTCGACGTTCTCGTAGTCGGAGCGGGCATGGCCGGGGTGTGCGCCGCCATCGCCGCGGCGCGGGGCGGCGCGCGGACGATCCTCACGGATCGCTACGCCTTCCTCGGGGGCAACGCGACCGCAGGCCTTCTCGGCAACTTCCTCACCTTCCACAACATGAAGGGGGAGCAGATCTGCGACGGCATCCCCCAGGAGATCGTGGACGAACTCATCAAGCTGGGAGGCGCCTTCCCGGAGGGCCACCTCCACAACGCCTACGGCAACTCCTACTCCGTAACGCCCCAGGACGGCGAGGTGCTCAAGCTCGTCAACCAGAAGCTCTGCCTGGAAGCGGGCGTGGACCTCGTGCTGAACACCTACACGGTCGGACCCATCATGGACGGCGACCGGGTGGCCGGGGCGCGGATCGTGAACAAGAGCGGGGAGAGCGAGATCCGCGCGCAGGTCGTCATCGACGCGAGCGGGGACGCGGACATCGCCGCGCAGGCGGGCGCGCCCTTCCACCTCGGCGACGAGCAGGGCAAGCTGATGTCCATCAGCCTCTTCTCGCGGATGGGGAACGTGGACCTGGACCGCCACCTCGCACACGTCAAGGCCAACCCGTACAACTTCATGCTCGGCGAGGACCCCTACATCGGAAAGAGCCGCGAGGAGATAGCCGCAGGGCTGCGCACCCACAAGGACTACCCCCTCGTCACCGGCTATTACGAGGCGGTCAAGCTCGCCCAGTCGCGCGGCGAGTTCCACCCGAACCGACAGCGGGTGGTGTTCTCCATCACCACCATTCCGGGCGTCGTCACCATCAACTCGACGAGCATGCTGGGCTACAGCGGGGTCGACAACGACGATCTGAACCAGGTCGCCATCGAGGGCCGCGAGCAGATATTCAAGGTGCGCGATTTCTACCGCAAATACGCCCCCGGCTTCGAGGAGTGCTACGTGGTGGATTCGGCTTCGGCCATCGGGGTGCGCGAGACGCGCCGCATCATCGGGGAGGAGACCCTCACGGATGAGGACTGCATCGATGCGCGCAAGGGACCGCGCGACATCGGCCAGGGGGCCTACTGCCTGGACGTCCACCAGCCCAGCGGCGTGATCGAGCACAAACACGTCCGGGACGGGGAGGCCTACGGCATCCCCTACGGCGTCATGATCCCCCGGAAGGTGGAGAGCTGCATCGTGGCGGGCCGGCCCGTCTCGAGCGATCGCTTCGCGAACGGCTCCGTGCGCAACCAGGCCCACATCATGACCATCGGGCAGGCGGCGGGCACGGCGGCGGCCATGTGCGTCGAGCGCCGGACGACCCCGCGCGAGCTGCCGGTGGAACCGCTGCGGGAAAAACTACGACAGGACGGGGCGGTCGTGTGACCGCTCCCTGGAATTGGCATCATCCCGGATCGATCAACCAGTAAAGGGAGGAGAAACGATGAAACGTTCCAGACGCTGGCTGTGCCTAATCGCCGTGGCCGCCCTGGTGGCGGGGCTGGCACTTCCCGCCGCGGCGGCCAAGAAGGTCACGCTGCTCATCCACCCGACCCTGTTCAAGGCGGCGGGGGGTCCCAAGGGCGTGGTGGCCGACCTCGAGAAGGAAAAGGGCATCAAGGTGACTGTGGTGACCACCCCCTACGGCAAGATCAAGGACAAGGCGGTGCTCTCCTTCGCCGCCGGAGGCGGGCAGTTCGACGTGGTGTCCTGGGTGGACGCCTGGGTCAACCCCGAGACCATCGGCTTTTTGGAGCCGCTGGACAGCTACATCAAGAGCGCGCCCAAGGGCTACGACTACGGCGACCTCATCCCCGCCCTCTCGGGCACCACCCGCTTCCCCAAGCCGAAAGGGCCCGCCTACGGCGTTCCCTACCGGACGGGAACGGGAATCGTCTACTACCGCAAGGACCTCTTCGCGGCGGCCAAGGTCGCGATTCCCAAGACGTGGGACGAGTTCCTCGCCGCGGCCGAGAAGCTGAACCAGCCGGGCAAGGTCTACGGCGTCGTCCAGCGCGGAAAGCCGGGCGTCCACGTGGAGCAGGACTTCCTGCGCTATCTCCACAGTTCGGGCCACGGCGTGCTCTCCGCCGACAACAAGACCTGCCTGCTGGAGCGCGCCGATTCGATCAAGCTGCTCGAGGTATTCGGCAAGCCCTTCCGCAGCGGCTGGTCCCCGCCCGACATGCTGGCCTGGGGCCGGGACGAGTACCGGAACGCCATGATGCAGGGCCGCGCCGCCATGGGGGTGTACTTCTCCCCCTACTGGGGCCTGATGACCAACCCCAAGAAGTCCAAGACGGCGGATAAGCTGGGCTGGTTCCTCGTCCCCACGCTGGACGGCAAGAACCGGGGCGCCACCCTGAACGGCGGCTGGCACCTCATCATGGACAAGAAGAGCAAGAACAAGGCGGCGGCATGGGAGCTCATCATGGCGCTCTCGAACAAGAAGAACCAGCTCCGGGGCGCCCTGCACTGGGCGAACGGCCCCGTGCGCAGTTCGGTCTACAACAACGCGGATTATCTCAAGAAGTTCCCGGTGGCGAAGGCGTGGCTGACCGCCATCAGCCGGGGAAGCGGCGCGGCGCAGCATCCGCGCGCGTCGGAGATAAGCGACGCCACCTCGAAGGAAGTCATCAACTACCTGCAGAAGAAGAAGAGCGCGAAGCAGGCCATGGGGGACGCCTGCAAGCAGATCAACGCGGTCATCAAGTAGGGCGTCCGGGAAACAAGCCGGACGCGATGGTTCTGTAGGGACAGGCCCCCGTGCCTGTCCCTGTGAATTATACACATCTGACGCTGCCGAAGAACATAGG
>VXPH01000003.1 GCA_009839615.1 Nitrospinota bacterium | reverse complement strand
GGCTGAATCGACTCCCCCTCAAGGGGGGAGTGAAAGAACCTTGGGTTCGTTTCCAAAATCAACTTCTTCCTCCCGGGCCGGCTGTCGAATCACGAAGTCAGGACCTTTTCAACAACTTCCCTCTCAGGAAACTCGATATCCCCTCCCCTCCAACCTCACTCCCCGAAAAAGTACTTCACACCGAACATCACGGACCAGTGGTTCATGCCGCTGATCGTGGTGAAGTTGGAAAGGCCGGCGACCGGGTGGAAGTCGTAGCCGCCTTCGGCGTCCTCCATGTCGCCCACCATCGAATAGGTGAGCTTGAGGCCGAATTGCATCCGCTCGCTCATGCGGTAGTCGAGACCGGCGTGGAGATGCGTCGATAAAACGGTATCGGAGATATCCTCGTACTGGCGGCTGTTGTAGCGCTCCGGCATGTCGCAGTCCATTGCCGGGTTCTTGCACGAGTACCACGACTCGAAATACAACCCCGACAGTTCGAGGAAAGAAACGCCCACGCCCGCGCCCACGTAGGGCGTGAAGCGGCTCCCAGCAATCGAGAAATCATAGTAGGCGTTCATCGAGAGGGTGCGCGTCGTCAACTCGTCGACGCCGCCCGAGGATCTGCTCACGTAGTTGCTGTCCTGGGCGCGCATGCTGCGGGAGCCGTCCAGATAGGTGATGTCGGTGAATTTCTGCTCGAGGTCGTTTTTCCGCTGGGCCAGCGCCAGCTCCAGGCGGAATGCACCGAAGGTGCGGCCGACCGAAATCTCGAACACGGCGCCGTCGTCCGCCTCCAGGTCGTAGTACCACCGGTAGCCCTCGGGCGCGCCGCCTGCGAGGTGGCTGCAGTCGTCTTCGGGATAGCAGATATTGTCGCGGTTGTGGCCCGCCTGCTTGAGGGTGGAAGTCTTGTTGCTCCCCAGGCCCAAGCCCACGTACCAGCCCGAAGGCTTCGCTTCTTCGGCGGCGCTCGCTCCCGCCGCGCCCAGGACGGCGCACAACCCCGAGGCGACTATAAGGGCGCACAGCTTCTTCAGTGAAAATCGCATTTTCTCCTCCACTCAACGATTCGATAATTCGATGCAGAACCCTGAACGGGCGAATCTTCGGCGCAAGGCGGCGCGTCAAGAGCCGCCCGCTGCGAGACGCTCTCTAAGCCGGATTTTCCGGATGCCGCTCGATTCTCACCTCGGTTTCGAGCTCAGACGCCCCGTTTCCGCGGAACACGCCCCGGCTCGGGGGCACGTCGGCATAGTCGCGGCCCACCGCCACGCGGACGTGGCGCTCATCTCCCTCGGTGTTGTTCGTCGGGTCGAAGCCCACCCACCCCACGCCCGGAAACCAGCACTCCACCCAGGCGTGGCTCTCGCCGGCGGCCTCGCCCGCGGCTTCGGGACCCAGATAGCCCGACACGTAGCGGCACGGAACCCCCCAGCCGCGCACGATGGAGGCCATCACGTGCGCGTAGTCCTGGCAGACCCCCCGCCCGGTCTCCAGGATGTCCTCGATGGGCGAATCCACCTGGGTATGGCCCGGAATGTACTCGAAAACGTCATGGAGTTTTGCGCAAAGCCCGCGCACGCTCACGAGGGGGTCGTCCCCCGGAGCGATGCCGTGCTTCGCCACGAACCCCTCCAGCGCCGGACTCGGGCGAACGAAGCGGCTCGGGTGCGCCAGCGGCCAGAGCTCGGGCGTGCGGACGGCGCTCAGAAGCGCCTCCGGCGCGCCGGGTTCGAGCCCCTCGGGCGCGGCGGTCAAGGGGCCCACCTCCACGCGCGAGCGCGCCCGCACCTCGAAGCGCGGGTGCGGACGGGGACGGTCGAGAAAGTGCGCGGTGTTGCCGAACGGGTCGGTGAACTCGAAGAGCCGGCCCTCGGGGTCGGTGCGCAGCGAGAACTCGCACAAGGTCTGCGCGCGGTCGCGCAGCGGGCACAGGTAGAGCGTCATCACCGAAGCCTGCACGGGCGTTCGGTAGTCGAAGCGCATGACGTGCTCGACCGTGTAGCTCACTATCACGCCGAAACCTCCTCGGCCAGGGAGCGGTTGACGTAGGCCGCCATCACGAGGTCGTGGAGCGCGCGGGTGTCGTTTCCAATCGCGCGGCAGAACGCGCCCGAATCCACCTCCGCCGAGCCCGCCGCATCCATCTCGATGGCCGCCGTGAGGCGGAGCGCCATCCGGTGCGGCGGTTCGAGCGGGTAGCGCGCGCCGAGCGGGTCGATGCCGGCGAGCACCTCCTCGATCCGCTGCGCCGAGAAGCGAAGCGAGCGGGGAAGCTCGGGGTCGCGGGCGAGGAACCCGAGCACGTCTTCGCGGCGGACCTTCATCGAATGGCGGCGGCAGTAGATTTCGTACGCGCGGCACACGTGAAGCAAATCCGCCCACGAGAGCGCGGCGACGCCCCACCTCGCATGCGTGAACTCGACCCAGGCCCCCAGGAGCGCGGCCTGGTGCTGCGCCCGCTCGATGAAGCGGCCCAGTTCGAGAAAGCGCCAGGCGTCGTCGCGCGGCATCGTCGAGTGCACCACGCCCGCGAAGAGCCGCATGCGGTCGATGATGTCGAGCGTGAGCCGGGTCGGCGCCTGCTCCCACTCCCGGGCGAAATCCACCTCCCGCATCCAGAGATAGCCCTGGTTCAGGCGCGTCCATATCGCGAGCGGAAGCTGCGCCCGCACGCGCTGGCCGTTCTCGCGCGCCTGCCTCCAGCACGAGAGGATGGAGTCGGGGTGCGCGCCCTCCTCCACGAGGTTGCCCGCGAGCGTGTAGGCGTCGGGAATGAGGTAGGCCTCGGCCTCCTCGACGCCCGAAATCGCTTCGGGCGGGGGCTGGCCCAGCGCCCGGTATATCGCCGCCCACCCCACGGCCAGTTCATCAACGGAGCGATCCACGAGCCGGTTGAGCTGGTATTCGAGAAGACGCGCCGTCTGCTCGACGCGCTCGACGTAGCGGCCCATCCAGTAGAAATCGGCGGCGACCCGCGCCAGCATGATTGTGTCTCCTTCCGATCAATTCCCGTCGGGGCTGTTGAAAAAACCCGCAAAAGGAACACGCTACTTTTCACTCCCCCCTTGAGGGTCGGGCTTCCCGAGGGGAAAGCCCGACGAAGAGGC
>VXPH01000188.1 GCA_009839615.1 Nitrospinota bacterium | reverse complement strand
CTGGCGATCCTGCTGGGTCTCGGGCCGTACGTGGAGTCGATTCCGCTCGCCGCCCTCGCGGGGGTCCTGATCAAGGTCGGCTGGGACATCATCGACTGGCGGCTCCTCGGTCGCCTTCACCGCATCAAGCGCGAACACCTTTTCGTCATGCTGACGACGCTGTTTCTCACGGTGTTCGTCGACCTGATAAGCGCCGTGGCGATAGGCCTCATCGTCGCGGGTCTGGCCCACGCGGGGCAGCTCGAGAACCTGGAGCTCGACAGCGTGGTCTCCGTGCCCCTGCTGGATCAGATGTTCCTCTACGAGGGAGAGGAGGTGGAGGGGGTCGACCCGTTCGAGGCGCGCGTCGGCATGGTGGCGCTCCGGGGGAGCTTCACCGTCGCGTCGTCGAAGAAACTGGTCCGGACGATCAGCCTGGACATCAAGGATCACGAGGTCGTCATCTTCAATTTCACCGAAGCCACCTACATCGACGACAGCGCCGCCATGGTCATCAAGCAGCTCATCGAAGTCGCCACGGAAGAAGATACCGAGTCCATCGTCATCGGGCTTTCGGGCGACGTGGCGGAGACGCTCGATGCGCTCGACGTCCTGCGCGAGGTGCCGCCGGAGCGAATCGTCGATAACCTGGACGAGGCGCGAGAGATCGCGAAGCCCCTCGTGGGGGTTTGAGGCCTAGAATGTTTCTCGAAACGACGAAGGGCTTCCTGCCGTGAACTACGATCTCAAGACGCTTCGCGGAGACGTCTTTGGCGGTCTCACCTCGACGGTGGTGGCGCTTCCCTTCGCGCTTTCTTTCGGCGTGGCCTCGGGCCTGGGCGCTGCGGCGGGCCTCTACGGCGCGATAGCGCTCGGCTTTTTCGCGGCGCTCTTCGGCGGCGGGCGAGCCGTCATCTCCGGCCCCGCGCCTTCGATGACCGTCGCCATGGCGGTCATCGTCACCACCCACGCGGCGAACCTCACCGAGGCGCTGAGCATCGTCGTTCTGGGCGGCCTGCTGCAGGTGCTTCTCGGCGCGCTGGGCGCCGGGCGCTTCGTGGTCTACACGCCCCATGTGGTCGTATCGGGCTTCATGTCCGGCATCGGCGTCATCATCCTGGCGATTGAGGCCTTGCCCTTTCTCGGCGCGCCGCCTGCGCCGGGCGGCTTCATGGGCGCAGTCCGCGCGCTCCCCGAGGCGCTGGCCCGGATCAACCTTGATGCCCTGGGCGTCGGCGCCGCCGCGCTCGCCGTCTTCGCCTTCTGGCCGCGCCGCTTTGCGAGGTTTCTGCCTCCTCCCCTTATGGGGCTCCTCGTCGGATCGCTTCTGGGCGTCTTGTGGCTGAATGAAGCGCCCGCCATCGGGCGGATGCCCGCCGGTCTGCCGGGACTGCAACTGGGTCTGCCCTCCGCCGGTTTCCTGGTGGGAGCCCTGCAGCCCGCGATCGTCCTCGCCCTGCTGGGCTCCATCGACAGCCTCCTCGCCGCCCTGGTGGCCGACTCGCTCACCGGCTCGCGCCACAATCCGAGCCGCGAACTGGTGGGGCAGGGGATCGGCAACATGGCCGCGGGCCTCATCGGCGGCCTGCCCGGCGCCGGGGCCACCGTGAGCACGGTGACGAACATCCGAGCGGGCGGGCAGACGCGAGTTTCGGGCGTGCTGCGCGCCGTGCTCCTGCTGGCGCTCCTGCTGGGGCTCGGGCCGTACGTGGAGTCGATTCCGCTCGCCGCCCTCGCGGGGGTCCTGATCAAGGTCGGCTGGGACATCATCGACTGGCGGCTGCTCGCGCGTTTGCGCCACATCCGGCGCGAGCACCTCTTCGTCATGCTGATGACGCTCGGTCTCACGGTGTTCGTCGACCTGCTGACCGCCGTGGCCATCGGCCTCATCGCCTCGGGCATGGCCCACGCGAAACATCTCGAGCGCCTGGAGATCGACAACGTGGTATCCGTGCCGATACTGGACCACATTTTCCTTGGGGAGACGAAAGACGCGGCCTCCGTGAACCCGTATGCGGCGCGCGTCGGCCTGGTGGCGCTCCGGGGGAGTTTCACCGTCGCCTCATCCCGTGAGCTGGTCGCGGCCATCAGCGCGGACATCAAGGATCACGAGGTCGTCATCTTCGATTTCTCGAGCGCCACCTATCTCGACGACAGCGCCGCCATGCTCATCAGGCGGCTCATGGACGTCGCCGCGCAGGAGCGCACCGCGTTCGTCGTGATGGGCCTCGGGGGCGACGTCGCCCACACCTTACATGCGCTCGACGTCCTGCGAGAGGTACCCGGGGAGCGCATCGTCGAAACCCTGGACGAGGCGCGGGAGACCGCGAAGAACATACTGGGGGTGTAGGGGGGGTGTTGAAAAAGCCCTGATGAACGAGGGTTTGACGTAACCGAGAAGGGACGGTTTTTGTAGTGGACAATCCCTCCTCGGGATTGTCCACGCATATATGCGGCCCATCAGGGGCGGCGAACAAAGGCCGGGTCGCATGTATGTCGGACATATATGTCCGACCTACACACAAATTTCCCCTCTCCGGCTTTTTCAACAACCCCTTGATGGTCGGCTCCTCGTTACGCGCACGACGGGGAGCGATAGTCGGGCGGGGCGTTGTTCGTCTTCCGGATTTTCAGGCGGAGACGGCGTCTTTCGGCGGACTCACAGGCTCGATGCCGGACAGGACGTCGGCGAGTTCGCTTTTGGCCACCTCCAGGTCGTAGGTCATCTGCATGCGCAGCCACAGCTTCGCCGCCTCGTCGTCCTTGCCGCACAGCCGGGTGAAGCGGAGCGCCAGGTTCGGCGTGACGCGTTCCGGGCGTTTCTCACGGATGACGGCGTGGAGCCGCTGACGGGAGACGCCCATGCGCTTTGCCGTTTCGGTGACGCTCAGGCGGAGACCTTCCTTGAGGATGACGCTCCAGGCCTCACCCGGATGGGACGCCCGCATCGCGCGCGCGCCCGCGGGGAGTTCTTTCTTGCGCATCAGTAGTAGTCCTCCAGGTCAACGCGGATGGCCGCGCCGTCGTCTTCGCTCCATTCGAACGTGAACTGGCAGTTTCCAATAATATATACGTTCAGTCGCATAAAATAAAAAGTTGCAAAAATATATGAATAAGTTACAAAGATATTGA
>VXPH01000037.1 GCA_009839615.1 Nitrospinota bacterium | reverse complement strand
CCTGACAAGGGGGGGTAGGGGGGGTTGCCTTTACCCTCTCAGGGGCTTTTTCAACTACCCTCGGCTACTGGGCCTTACGTCAGCGTTTGCTTGAGGTAGGGCACGAGGCCGCCCGCCTTCACCATGTCCATGATGTGGTCGGGCAGGGGCTCGGCTTGCAGGGTCTGGCCCTTCGTGAGGTTCTCGACCCTTCCCGCGATGGGGTCGACGCGAACGCGGTCGCCTTGCTCGATCGATTCCGCGTCGGCGCAGATGAGCACGGGCAGTCCGATGCAAAGCGAATTCCTGAAAAAATTCCGCGCGAACGTCCGCGCGATAACCGCGCCCACGCCCGCGTGCTTGATGCCGCGCGGCGCCGTCTCGCGGCTCGAGCCGCAGCCGAAGTTCCGCCCGCCGATTATCACGTCGCCCGCCTGCACGTTTTTGGGGAAATCGGGGTCGATGCCTTCCATGGCGTGCGCGGCCAGTTCCTCGTCGGGCAGGCTCGCGTACTTGGACGGCATGATGTAGCCCGTATCGACGTTGTCGCCGAACACCCAGGCGCCGCCCTCGATGGTTTGCGTCTCGCTCATGAGATGAACTCCCTCGGGTCGGCCACGCGGCCCTTGACGGCGCTCGCCGCCACCGTGGCGGCCGAAGCCAGGTATATCGACGCCTCAGCGCTTCCCATGCGTCCCTTGTAGTTGCGGTTGGCCGAGGAGATGCACACCTCCCCGTCTCCGAGTTGCCCCGGCCCCCTGCCCGCGCATACCCCGCACGTGGTGGGCAGGAGCACGCCGCCCGCGTCGATGAGCGCACCGAGCGTGCCGTCCGCCATGGCCTTGCTCATGATGTCCTTGCTCGCGGGCGCGATGAGAAGCTGAAGCCCGTGGGCGACGCGCCTGCCCTTGAGCACCGCCGCCGCCGCCTGCAGATCGAGGAGCTTCGCCCCCGTGCACGAGCCGATGTGCGCGCGCTGGAGCGGAGGCGAATCCACCTCCTCCACCGGGTAGACGTTGTCCATCCTGTGGGGACACGCTACCTGGGGCGATACATCGGTCACGTCGTATTCGTAGGAGGCGGCGTAAGTCGCATCCTCGTCGGAACGCACGGCCTCCCAGCCGTCTTCCACCCCTGCGTTTTTGAGATATTCCGCCGTCGCCTCATCCACGTCGATGATGGAACTCTTTGCGCTGAACTCCGCCGCCATGTTCGAGAGCGTCATGCGGTCCTCGACGGGCAGCGACATGAGCGGCTCGCCCGAGAATTCGAGCACCTTGTACTCCGCCCCGTCGACTTTCAAGTCCCTGAGCGCGAGCAGCACCATATCCTTGCCGTACACGCCTTCGGGAACCCGGCCGGTGTAGTGGACTCGAATCGTCTCGGGCACGCGGAGCCAGACCTCACCCTTGGCGAGCACGCCGATGCTCTCCGTCGGGCCGATGGCCACGCCCAGCGCGCCCAGCGCGCCCGTGTTGGTGGTGTGGCTGTCCGTGCCGGTGACGAGCGCGCCCGGACGAACGAAACCCTTCTCCGCCATGAGGATGTGGCAGATGCCCTCGGCGTCGTAGAAATGGGAGAGTTCCTGCTCGGCCGCCCAGGCCCTCGTGACGTTCAGCACCTTCGACTGTGAATCGCCGGTGGGCGGGTTGTGGTGGTCCGCCGTGAGCATGAAGCGGTCCTTGTTCCAGATGGGAAGGCCCAGTTCGGCGAAGTCCTTCCCCATGCGGAACGGCCCCTGGTTGTCGTGCATGACGTGGGCGTCGACCTTGGCCCATACGATGTCGCCCACGTCCACGCGCTCGCGCCCGCTGGCGCGGGCCAGGATTTTCTGCGTGGCGGTATCCCCGGACAAGACGTTCTCCTTCGATATATGGGGGTGCGCAAATGCGAGAGTCTTGTATACTCGCCTTGTCGCACACTATCGAACGCGAAGCAAGACTCCGGGAAGTGAGGCGAAATGGCCAGGGACAAGGAAATCGACCGCAAGGCGTTCTTCAAAGAGGGTCCCCTCTCCTTCATGCGCGCCTTCATGCAGGGGGTGCAGCAGGGGGAGACGAGAATCCAGCCCTCGGACCTGGAAGGCCCTGTTCTACGCCCGCCCGGCGCGGCGCCGGAAGCCGATTTTCTCGACCTCTGCACGGGCAGCGCGCAGTGCGCGCTCGCGTGTCCGGCCGACGCCATATTGATGCTCCCGCGCGAGGACGGCTCGGGCCTCGAAGCGCCCCGCATCATCCCCGTGGACGGGGCCTGCGTGGTTTGCGACGACCTCTCCTGCATGAAGGTCTGCCCCACGGGGGCGCTCACCCTCGTCCCCCGCAAGGAGATTCGGGTCGGCCTCGCGAAAGTGAACCACGAGACCTGCTACGCCTGGAACGGGACGGATGAGGAATGCAACTTCTGCGTGACGCGCTGCCCCATCGGCGAGAGCGCGATACGGGTCGAGGAGCGAGAGGACGGAAAAGGCCCCGTCATCGGCGAGACCTGCGTAGGCTGCGGCGTCTGCGAGCAGCACTGCCCCGAATACCCGGGTGCGGTGCGCGTGTTTCCCATCGAATCTTCCTGAAGCGGGAAAACCCGAAAAACGTCTGCGTTCTACCCCGGGCGGGGAATCCCGCTCAAGCCGCGCGGATCAGGAAAATTCCTCTTTCAGGATCTCGTGGATGAACCGCTGGACGGCGAGGGGGTAGAACCGGATGTCCGGCGTGCGGACCACGGCGGTGTCGGTGGTCTCCAGGCGCGCGAGTTCGTTCAGCACCTTTTCCACCAGGACCTCCGGGCTCCACTCGTGGTGGGTGATCTTCAGGTGCTCGTTCTCGATGTTGAAATTGCCTGACGCAACGGCGGGAAACGCGAACACGCGCCCGATGAGGTCGGAATCCATCATTTCCGAATCCTTGAAAATCTCGCCAAACGTCTTCTGCGCCTGCTCGGGCGTCCACACCAGCTTGGGAGAGACCAGGAGCTTGCCGGAAATCTGGACCGAACCCGCCTGTTCTTCCACCTCCGGTCCCAGCACCCGGTAGCCGAGTTCATGATAGCCCGAGACGATGCCCACGTAGGGCCTCTGGATGATGCGGATTTCCTCGCTCACCTGCCTGTGAAAATCGCGCTGCATGTCGTCGTCGAACATCGAAACCTCTTCGCAAGGACTGAAAATCCAAAAAACGCAAGCAGTCGTTGATACCAAATGCCGCCGCGCGCGGTCAAACAACCCGAGACCACGGACGATCCTCCCCTATTGTCCCCTCTTTTCTCAGGAATTGACAGCCCGCAAATCGCCTGAAATCTTCTCCGCCGCATCGCTCGCCGATTTCACGCAATCGGGAATCCCCACGCCGCGGCAGGCGTTGCCCGCGAGAGCCAAGCCCGGCGTCGCTTCGAGTTCTCTCTCGATTCTGCGCACCTTCTCCAGGTGGCCCACCAGATAATGCGGCAAGGATTCTTCATAGCGATAAAATACGCTCGCCTCGGGTTCCCCTGAAATACCCAGAACCGGCTGAAGATCATCGATCAGCCTCCGGGCGAGTTCGTCATCCGCGAGTCCCGCCTTGGAGGCCGCTTCGCCTCCGGCGTATGCGCGGATGAGCGCTTTCCCCTCGGGCGCTCTGCCCGCGAACTTGGTGCTCGAAAACGAACACGCAAGGAGCGTCTTGTTCTCTATCGCGGGTACGACGAAACCCATCGCGTGGAGGGGATTCGCCACCTGCTCGGCGCGGTAGACCAGGTTGAGCGTCGCCAGAGAGCCGCTCGGGATGCTCAACAACTCTCCCGAGATGCCGGGCGCAGCCTTTTCCAGCATCCGCGCCGCAGCACTTGGCGGCAGGGTGACGCAGACCGCATCGGCGTCCATCTCCTCCCCGTCCTGAAGACGAACGCGCCAGCCTCCTTCGTTTCTTTCAAGCGATTCCGCCCGGCAGCCCGTCCGAACCATAGCGCCTGAAATCTTCTCCGCCAGGGCGTCCGCCAGAACGCCCATGCCGCGCGCGAAACTCACGAACAGGCCATACCTGGGCCCGCTCGCCGAGACGCCCTCGCCAGTTCCTCGCTTTTGCATCCGCTTCCTGAGGCCCAGGATGAGGCTTCTGTGCTCGCGCTCTATCTCGTGAAACTGCGGCATGGTGGCTTTCAGGCTCAAGCTTTCAGGGTCGGCCGAATAGATGCCCGCCACCATGGGCTGGGCCATCCGTTCCAGCGCCTCGCGCCCGAACCGCCTGCGCACGAAATCGGCCAAGGATTCATCCGCATCCCCCTTCTTCCGGGGCAGAAGAACGTCCATCGCCATCCGGAGCTTGCCGAGCGGACTGAAGATGGGCGTCATCATGAACGGGCCGACCCGGTATGGGGCCAGGAGGTAATACCCCTCCGGCACGGGAAGCAGCTTATCCCCCCTTAAGACGTAGCTGCGCCGGTAGCGCTCGTTCGTGCCAATGAGTTGCTCACTGAGCCCCAGTTCTTCGCAGAGTTCGACGCCCTCCGGTTTCGAGGTGAGGAAACAGTCCGGGCCTTTTTCCATCAGGACGCCGTCTGCAATTTCGGTCTCTATGACGCCGCCGAGCCTCTGAGACGCCTCGATGAGGTGGATTTCCAGAGGGGTATTTTGCGCCCTGGAGACCTGGAGGAGCCGGTAGCAGGCGACAAGCCCCGTCACCCCCCCGCCGAGAACGACCACCCGCCGGGCGACCCGGGTCAACTTCCGCTCTCCGCCATCTTCGCGCGCACCAGGTCCGAGAGCATCCCGATGAAAGCGGGGTGCGTGCCCACCGTGGGCGCGCGGTAGAAGCGAAGTCCCGCCTCCTCAGCGGCCTCTCGCGCCTCGATGTCGAGGTCGAAGAGCACCTCCATGTGGTCGCAGATGAAGCCGACCGGGACCACGAGAACGGCCTTTGCGCCGGCGGCGCTTCCGATCACGTCCACTACGTCCGGACCGAGCCAGGTACCGGGAGGAACGTCGGGACTGCTCTGGAAACCGACCTCGTAGTCCCGTAAGCCCAGCTTTTGCGCCGCGAGAGCCGCCGTCTCCCGGAATTCCTCCTCGTAAGAAGAGGCCCTGGCCATGGAAACGGGGATGGAGTGCGCCGTAAAGATAACTCCCACATCATCCAGCCCCTCCTCTTCAGGAAGGGCTTGTCTCATCCGCTCGACGGTGGCGTCGATGAACCCCGGATGCGTGTGCCAGGGCGTTTCCAGGAACTCGGCTTCGGGCGCGTCTTCGCCCAACTCCTCGCGCGCCGAGGCGACGGCGCCCCGGTAGGCCTCCCAGCTGATTTTCGTGCGGTGAGGCGCCAGTATGACGCCCAATGCGCGCCGCAAGCCGCGCCCGCCCATCTCGGCCAGCGTCTCTTTCACGTAGGGCGTCCAGAAGCGATAGCCCGTATAGACGGGAACGCCCGCGCCCGCCTGCTCCAAAGCCATCTCGAGCGCGCCCGCCTGTTTCTGGGAGAAAAACGTGAACGGCGAGACACCGCCGAAGTGTTCGTAGTGCGCGGCCACCTCCCGGATGCGCTCCGGGCCTCCCGCCCGCTGGCCCACGATGCCCTCCACGTAGCAATACGCCTCGCCCGGGCATTCCTCGTAGCGGCGGCAGCAACCCCGCGTGGGGCCGCCGAAGCCGATCATGATGATGGAATCGAACTTGTCCTTCATTCGGCCACCGCTTCCCATTCGTGAACGAACTCGATGAGTCTCTTGACGTTGTCGACCGGCGTGCCCGGCAGAATGCCGTGCCCCAGGTTGAATATGTGGCCCGGACGCGCGGCCCCCTGACGCAGGATCTCTACCGCACGCTCGAAGATGCGCTCGGGCTCTGCGAGAAGGACGCACGGGTCGAGGTTTCCCTGAATCGCCATACCGCCGATGCGCTCTCTGGCGTCGGCCAGCTCCACGCGGAAATCCACCCCCACGACGTCGCCGCCCGCTCCCGCGAACGCTTCCAGAAAGGATGCGGTTCCCGTGCCGAAATGGATGACGGGCGCGCCCTCTTCGATGCCCGCGATCAGCGCGCGGCTGTGCGGGAGGACGAATTCCCGGAAATCGCCCGGCGAGAGGCAACCCACCCAGCTGTCGAAAACCTGCACCGCCTGCGCGCCCGCTCGAATCTGTTCGTTCAGATAAATAACCAGCCCGCGCACGAGCTTCTCCATCAGCGCGTGCCACGCGCCCGAATCGGCATACATGAACCTCTTGGTGTTCTCGAAATTTCGCGAGCCGCCGCCCTCGATCATGTACGACGCCAGCGTGAAGGGCGCGCCGCAAAAGCCGATGAGCGGAAGGGCGGGGTTCATCCCCTCCCTGGTCTTGCGGACCGACTCGTACACGAAGGCCAAGCTCTCGCGCGGCTCCGCTTCCCGCAGGCGCTCCACGTCCGCTGTCTCCCGAACCGGATTGTGGAGAACGGGGCCTCTCTCCAGGTATTCCAGGTCCATGCCCATGGGTTGCAAGATGAGCAGGATGTCCGAGAACAGGATGGCGGCGTCCGCACCGATGGCGTCGAGCGCCGTGACGGCGACCTCGGCAGCCAGGTCGGGCGTGCGGCAAAGCTCGACGAAGGAGACCTTCTCGCGCACGGCGCGGTACTCGCGCATGTACCTGCCCGCCTGCCGCATGAGCCAGACGGGCGTCCGGACGTTGGGAAGTCCCCGGCATGCGCGCATGAATGCGGAATCCTCGTAGCGAGGCGCGTTTTCCACCGCCGGATGCGCCGACATGAACTCCTCCTTCAAAACGCGTGAGAACCCGCCCTGCCGGGCGGGGCTTCAAGGTCAGTCTAATCCAAAAAGCGCGCGCGCGACTATCGGGCGAGACGTTCCCATACAATGCAAGAACACCGCCGCTCGCTGGACAACGCAGGCTCAGGTAAGATAATAAAGATTCTTGATTTCGGGCATCACGCCCCGACACCCCGGCGCCATAGCCAAGTGGTAAGGCAGAGGACTGCAAATCCTTTATTCCCCGGTTCGAATCCGGGTGGCGCCTCCAGCATTCCAAGAAGGGAGACGATTCGATGGAGCAAACGACTGCAGCGTCGAAGATTGAAACCAAAGAAGAGCTTCGCGAGTTCTACGGCCCGGCCAACGAACGCAGCGTCAAGAAGCAGATGGCGAAGCTCGACGAGCACGCGAAGAACTTCATCGCTCTGTCTCCGTTCATGGTCATCTCCTCCGCCACGGCGGAGGGGGCGGACGCATCTCCCAAGGGAGACCCGCCCGGATTCGTCAAGGTGATCGACGACAACACCCTGATCATCCCGGACAGGCCGGGCAACAACCGCGTCGACACCATGAGCAACATCATGGAGAGCAACCACGTCGGCCTCCTTTTCCTCGTGCCCGGCATGTGCGAGACGCTGCGCGTGAACGGGCGCGCGCGCATCACGACGGACCCCGAAATTCTCGAGCCTCATTCCGTAAAGGGCAAGCTTCCCAGATCGGCGATGATCATCGACGTGGACGACGTCTATCTCCACTGCGCCAAAGCCCTTATCCGCGCGGACCTCTGGAACGCGGAAAAACATATCGAGAGAAAGTCTTTCCCATCGATGGGGCAGATGCTCGCCGATCAGATAGACGAAGACGGCTACAATGACGGCGAGGAAATGAACAAGGGCATCCAGGAGAGATACAAGACGGGCCTGTATTAGCCCTCAGAAGGGGGAGTTGGTTCGTCATTCCGGCATCCGCCGGAGTGACGGCAAAAACAAAGGCGGGCGGACACATGGGTCCGCCCCTACACTTCTCTCAAAAGCGCAATTCTTCCCCGGTCGTCCCTTTAATGCGTTTCTCTTAAATAAACCACCGCGAGGGGCGGCAGCGTAATCTCTATCGAATAGGGCTGGTCGTTCAGGGGCGCCGCCGCCGCGTGGCAGCCGTCGGGATTTCCCATGCCGCCGCCCCCGTAGGTTTCCGAATCGCTGTTCATCACCTCCACCCAATCGCCGTCGGCGGGAACGCCCATCCGGTAGTCCATCCGAGGCACGGGCGTCAGGTTCGCCGCCACGAGCAGCATGGGCTCATCCTCCGTGGCGACCCGCACGAACCCCACCACGCTGTCTTCGTTCGCATCCGCCGCCACCCACTTGAAGCCGCGCGGATCGTAATCCCTTCGGAACAGGGCGCGCTCCTGGTGGTACAAGGCGTTCAGGTCGCGCACCCACTTCATCAGCCCCGCCCTCAGCGGCTCCTGCGTGAGGTCCCAGTCGAGCGCGCCGTCGTGGTTCCATTCGCGCCACTGGCCGAACTCCCCGCCCATGAAGAGGAGCTTCTTGCCGGGCTGGGCGAACATCAGCCCGTAGAGCGCGCGAAGGTTCGCGAATTTCTGTCCATTGGCCCCGGGCATCTTCCCGAGCAGGGAGCTCTTGCCGTGCACCACCTCGTCGTGGGAGAGGGGCAGCACGAAATTCTCGTTATAGGCATAAAGCATCCGGAACGTGAGCAGGTTGTGGTGAAATTTCCGGTGGACGGGGTCTTTTTTCATGTACGCGAGCGAATCGTGCATCCAGCCCATGTCCCACTTCATGCCGAAGCCCAGCCCCCCCGTATCCACGGGTCTCGAGACCATCGGCCAAGCGGTGGATTCTTCCGCGATGGTCTGCACGTCGGGAAACCGCCGGTAGACCTCGGTGTTCAGCCGCCTGAGGAAGGAGATGGCCTCGAGATTCTCCCGGCCCCCCTCTTCGTTGGGAAGCCATTCGCCCTCTTTTCTCGAATAATCGAGATAGAGCATCGAGGCCACGCCGTCGACGCGCAGCCCGTCGGCGTGGAAATTTTCGAGCCAGTACATGGCGCTGCTTATCAGGAACGCGGCGACCTCGTTTCGCCCGTAGTTGAAGATGTGGCTTCGCCAGTCGGGGTGAAAACCCCGCCGGGGGTCGGCGTGCTCGTAGAGGTGGGTTCCGTCGAAAAATCCAAGCCCGTGCCCGTCCGTGGGGAAGTGCGAAGGTACCCAGTCGAGTATCACGCCCAGGCCGCGCTGGTGGAGATAATCGATGAGATACATCAGGTCCTGCGGCGTCCCGAAGCGGCTCGTGGGCGAGAAGTAGCCGGTGATCTGATACCCCCAGGAGCCGTTGAAGGGATGCTCCATCACCGGCATGAACTCGACGTGGGTGAACCCCATGTGGAGCATGTGCTCGGTGAGCGGGGGGGCGAGCTCCCTGTAGGTGAGCGGGCGGTTCTCTCTATCCCCCGTCCGCCGCCAGGAGCCGATGTGCATCTCGTAGATGGAAATGGGCGCTTCGCGGCCGTTGCACGCGCCCCGGCACTCCATCCAGTCTCCATCCCCCCATTCGTAATCGAGGTCCCAGACGACCGAGCCGCTCTTCGGTGGAACTTCGCTGTAGAACCCGAAAGGATCCGCCTTTTCCGATTGGAAGTCGCCGAACTGCGAATGAATCCGGTACTTGTAGACCTCTCCCGTCCCCACGCCCGGGATGAACCCCGCCCAGATGCCCGAACTCTCCACTGGAGCCAGCGGGTGGCTCTCCTCGTCCCAGCCGTTGAAATCTCCGATGACGGTCACGGAATCCGCGTTCGGCGCCCATACGGCGAAGTGAACGCCCTCCTCCCCGTCCACCGTCATCGGATGCGCACCCATCTTTTCGTACAAGGTGAAATGGGAGCCCTGGTTGAACAGGTAAATGTCGTAATCGGTAATGTAGGAAAGCGCGGGATAATGGACGACGCTCATAGGTGCGTCTCCTGCGCCACGGGCGGTTCGTTGCGGCCCCTCAACAGGACCAGCGACTCTCCGGCGAGATGGTAGGACTCGCCCGAGTGGATCCGCCAGGCCCATCCTTTTTCATCGAATTCAGCCGTATCCATCACCACGGTCCATCTCTTCTTTCTGTCTTCTTCGAGGAAAACGAAGGGTATCGCCTCATGGTGCGCGTTCATGAGAACCATGAAAATATCACGATTCCTGGGCCCAAGCCGAGAAAAATGTTCGTCGCCCGGCGCCTCTCTCAGCCTGAAGCCGAAACACTTCATGAAGTGCACATCCCACTCTTCGGCGCTCATTTCATGGCCCAGGTGGTGAAGCCAGACGATCCCGGGTCTGTCGGTCCCGTACAGGCTTCTTTTCGGGAAAATCTCCATCCGCCGAAACGCCGTCTGAGACCCGGTCCAGCGGATCAGGTGTTTGACGAAAGAGAGCAGGTTTCCGTTTTTCTCCGCCAGACGCCAATCCACCCAGGAGGTCTCGTTGTCCTGGCAATAGGCGTTGTTGTTTCCCGATTGCGTGCGGCCGAACTCGTCTCCCCCCTGGAGCATCGGCACGCCCTGGGAGAGGAACAGGCTCGCGAGCAGATTCCTCTTGCGGCGCGCGCGCATGGTCGATACGAAGGGGTCGTCCGTCGGGCCTTCCACCCCGCCGTTCCAGCTATGGTCCTCATCCGCGCCGTCTTCGTTGCCCTCCCCGTTCGCTTCGTTGTGCTTGTGCTGAAAGCTCACCAGATCCTCGAGCGTGAGCCCGTCGTGGCAGGCGATGAAATTGAGGCCGGCCTGAGGCGTGCGTCCCCCCGTCTCGAAAATATCGCTGCTCCCCGTCAGGCGCGTGGCGAACTCCGCCGCCTGGTTGAAATCCGCGCGCCAGAACCGGCGCGCCGCGTCGCGGTACTCCCCGTTCCACTCCGTCCAGCCCTCGGGGAAATTCCCGAGTTGATAACCCTCCTCGCCCAGATCCCAGGGTTCGGCGATGAGCTTGCGCTTCGAGAGCACCGGGTCGTCCGCGACCGCCCTGAAAAACGCGGATTCGGGGTCAAAGCCCCTCCCGGTCCGCGCGAGGGAGGGAGCGAGGTCGAACCGGAAGCCGTCAACGTGGAACTCTTCCGCCCAGCAGCGAAGGCTGTCCACGATGAGGCGCAGGACCGCCGGATGCGAGGCGTTCAGCGAGTTGCCGCAGCCCGTGGTGTCGATGTAGCGGCTTTCATCCCTGGGGTCCACGCGGTAATAGGCCCTGTTGTCGAGCCCGCGAAAAGAGAGATGCGGGCCCCTGGCCCCCCCCTCGCCGGTGTGGTTGTAGACCACGTCGAGAATCACCTCGATCCCCGCGCGGTGATAGGCCTTCACCATCTCCTTGAACTCATCGACCTGTCCGCCCCCCGCCCCGCGGCTGGAAAAACGCGCATCGGGCGCGAAAAAGCCTATCGTCGCGTACCCCCAATAATTGGAAAGCCCCAACTTCTGGAGACGATGATCGCATACCCGGTGATGAACGGGTAAAAGCTCAATCGCCGTCACGCCAAGGTCCTTGATGTATTCGACCACGGTTGGGTGGGCCAGGCCCGAGTAAGTGCCCCGGAGCTCTTCGGGCACGTCGGGATGCCGCATGGTGAAGCCTCGTACGTGCAGCTCGTAGAGAACGGTCTCGGACCAGGGCGTTCCGGGCGGGGAGACTTCCTCCCAATCGAAGGAAGAATCCACGAGCACGCTCTTGGGCGCCGCATGGGCGTTGTCTCTTGCATCAGAATGGTGAATGTCGCCGCCGCTGTAGCCGTACATCTCCTCGCACCAGTGAACGTCGCCTACAATCGCCCTCGCATAGGGGTCCAGCAGCACCTTGTAACCGTTGAAGCGATGCCCCTGCGCGGGCGCATAGGGACCGTGGACGCGGAACCCGTAAGGCCGGCCCGTTTCGAGGCCTTCCACATCTGCGCGCCAGACGTCGCCCTCCCGATCGAGGGGAACCCGCTCCGTTTCATTCCTGTGGTCACCCGGGTCGAACAGGCAAAGCTCGACCCCCTCCGCGTTCTCGGAGAAAAGAGAAAACCGCACGCCTCCTTCCGTCCACTCGGCGCCCAGGCGCCCTTCCGGCTGACTCATCTTTCTCCCACCTGGAAAGTTTCATCCCCTCCGACGAACAAAATCGCAAGCCGTCAAACGCATCCACGATGCAATCAAGCATCATACCCGATTTTTGTTGTGGTTTTATTACACGGGTACTGGAAAACCAAACCTGAATCTCCCGCCGCCTGTTTCCAGGCTTTCGCATCATGCGGCTCCGTTTCACCTTTTTCCGGAAAAGGCTGTAGAATCGCCGCGTTCATCGCAAGGCCGAAAGGTCGAATCCACGCCGAAGGGAGAGCGCTTTGAAAATCATCGACATCCGCGAGACGGTGGTTCCCATTCAATCGGACTTGAGAAACGCCTTCATCGATTTTTCCCTGATGACGGTGAGCGTCGCCGCCATCCTCACCGACGTCGTGCGCGAAGGAAAACGCGTCGTCGGCTTCGGCTTCAACTCGAACGGACGCTACGCCCAGCAGGGGCTCTTAAGAGAACGCTTCATCCCCAGACTCAAAGAAGTGGATCCCGAATCGCTCTTGAACGAGGCGGGGTCGAACTTCGACCCCTCGAAGATATGGGACTGTATGATGAAGAACGAAAAGCCCGGCGGGCACGGCGACCGCTCCGTCGCCGTGGGCATCATCGACATGGCGGTCTGGGACATGGTGGCCAAAATCGATGAAAAACCGCTCTACCGCCACCTGGCGGACGCCTATCGCGGCGGAGAGTGCGACGAAAAAGTATCCGTCTACGCCGCCGGGGGCTACTACTATCCGGGCAAGGACCTGAAAGCGCTCCAGAACGAGATGAGGAGCTATCTCGATCGCGGCTACACCACCGTCAAGATGAAAATAGGCGGTGAGGCGCTCGATGACGACCGAAGGAGAATCGAGGCGGTGCTCGAGGTCGTGGGCGAGGGGCGCAACCTCGCGGTGGACGCCAACGGGAAGTTCAATCTCGAAACCGCCATCACCTACGCGGAAGCGCTGGCGCCCTACGATCTTCACTGGTACGAAGAGGCGGGCGACCCACTCGACTACGCGCTCCAGGCCGAACTCGCCCGGCACTACGAGGGGCCCATGGCGACGGGGGAGAACCTCTTCTCCACCCAGGATGCGAGAAACCTGATCCGCTACGGGGGGATGCGGCCCGGCGTGGACATCCTGCAGTTCGACTGCGCACTGAGCTACGGCCTGGTGGAATACCTGAGAACCCTGGAAATGGCGGCGGAGCACGGCTGGTCGGCCCGCTCGTTCATCCCCCACGGCGGGCACCAGCTCTCGCTCAACATCGCGGGGGGCTTAGGTCTAGGCGGCAGCGAGTCCTACCCCGATGTGTTCAAGCCCTTCAACGGTTTCGCCGACAGCGTGGCGGTGGAAGACGGCTACGTCGGCTTTCCCGACCTGCCGGGCCTCGGCATCGAGGACAAGGCGGCGCTCAAGAACGTGCTGAAGGAATTATCCAAAACCTAGACGAACTCGGGCATCACCGCCTCACGACACCCGAAGCGCGACCCGGTGCATCGTGTTGTTGAGGTACCCCTTCGGGTTCCAGTCGATGGCGTGGGGCTGCATCACCCCCGCGCTGTCGGTCGCCCGCGCCCAGACCTCGTAGTACCCGGCTTCCGGGAATCTGATATCGGCGCGGAAATTTTGCCAGGCGCCGTCGTTCACCGGAGCGTCCAGCGCAGCCGGTTTCCAGGTCGCGCCGAAATCATAGGAGAGGTCGACCGCGGCGACCGTCCGGTCTCCCGACCAGGCATGACCGCGCACTTGGGCGGCGCGTCCTACAGCCGCTCCGTTCGCGGGGTGGGTGATCAGCGATTTGACGGGCATCCGCTCGATGATGACAAAATCTTTCTCCTCGACCTTCTCGCCCGGTTCGATCTTGTACCGCGGCACGCGGTAGGAGATCCCCGTCATCCTGGGGCCGTCGTGCACGACGTCTCGGAGGTAGATGCGCCGGAGCCATTTCTGCGAGCAAGACCCCGGCCAGCCGGGAACGACGAGCCGAAGCGGCGCCCCGTTCATCGGATGAATGGGGCCGCCATTCTGGCCAAAGGCAATGAGCACGCCCTCCGTCATCGCCTTGGCGATCGGCACGCCGCGCGAGATGGGCAGCTTGCCCGGCTTCCCGGAAAGGTCCCCGTCAGCGCTGACGTGGGCGGTGTAGACGACGCCGGGCCGCACGCCGGCCGCCGCCAGCACGTCCTTGAGCCGCACGCCCGTCCACTTTGAGCAGGCGACCGCCCCGTGGGTCCACTGGCTACCCTTTACCGGCGGCTTGAAGAAGGCCCGCCCGTTGCCCCCGCATTCGATGACGAGGGCCATCGTGACGACTTCGAACCTCGAACGAAGCTCGGCGATCGACAAGGTCATGGGGCGCTCCACGAGACCATCGACGGTGAGGGTCCAGGCGTCCGCTGATGCTTCGGCGGGCGGGACGCCGTTGTTACGAATGAAGTGGCGAGATGTCGGGGTGATCGGGTCGTCGAGCAGATGCGGCGGTGTTTCGGCGTTGAGCGGCCGCTCGTTCAGCAGCGTCAGGCCATCTTTGCCGACAAGCGCCTTCTCCTCAGCGAAAGCCGCCGGAATGAGCCCCGCCGGCATGTTGCGGTGAAACGGAATCGCCGCGCCCACCATCGCCGCCATGGCGGCAAGTCCGGCGCCCCGAAGAAAGCCGCGCCTATCGACATGCGACTTCCGTCCGAAAAAGGCGCGATCCGCCGCCACCGGGTCCTCGGCGAAGAATTCGTGTAAATCCGGGGTTTCGGAGGATGCGGATTCCTCATTCGGCATGGCGTCCTCCTCTTGCGGACAACCGCTTGGAGAAAATCGCACTCTACTCTAGACGAACTCGGGCATCACCTCTTCGGCGAAGCGCTCCAATGTCCGCAGGACGAGTTCCTGCGGCATCCCCGGCCACTGGACCCGGAACGCCATGTGGTCCACGCCCAGCTCGTCACGGTGGCGCCTGATGTCCTCGGCCACGTCCTCCGCCGAGCCGATCAGGAACCGGTCGGAGCGCAACTCGTCGAGCGGCATCCGGAGCGTGTCGCTGCTCGGCAGCGCCTCGCTCTGGCCCCACTTCACGTAGACGTCGTATTTCACCGCCAGATAATCCGCGCATTCGCGAAAGGCGCTCTCCCTGTCCTTGCCGATGAACATCTCCTTGATCACGGGCGTCGCATCGGGCACGCCCTTGCCCGCGGCTTCGCGCTCTTCGTGAAACATCTCCATCTGGCGCTTCAAGGTGTCGAAGCGCGCATGGGGGTTCAGGAACCACGCCTCTCCCATCCTGGCCGCGCGCTTCACGGCGCCGTCGCCGTTCGCCGCTATCCAGATGGGCGGCCTGGGCCGCTGGATGGGCCGCATGGTGAGCTTCACGTCCTCAAGCTTGACGACCTCGCCCGCATAGTCGAGCGTCCCATCTTCGAGCAGGCGGGTGACGGCTTCGAGTTTCTCCTCGAACGCCTTGACGCGCCAGGGTTTCGTGAGGCCGAACGCGCGGTACTCGGGTTCCCGGTAGCCGAGCCCCACGCCGAGCACAAAACGGCCCTTCGTCATGGCGTCGAGCGTGGCGACCTGTTCGGCCACGTCCACCGGGTTGTGAAGCGCGAGCAGCAGGATGCCCGTGCCGACCGTCATATCGCCCGCGTGGGCCGCCACCTGGGCGACGCTCGGCCAGGTCTGCATCATCCACACGCCCTCGGTGAGGTAGTGCTGGCCGCACCACACGCTGTGAAAGCCCAAATCTCTAATCAGGCGCACCTGTTCGAGATGCTCCTCCCAGCGCGCGGCGGGGTCGTCCCCCAAAGCGTGCTGATTCATGACGAACATGCCGAATTTCATGTCACCCTCTCGTCTTGTCAGTCCTTGGTTCCGAAATCCTCGGCCAAGGCGATCACCTTCTCCGCCGCCTCGACCACCGGATAGTCGATCATGCGCCCGCCGACGGAGACGCTCGCCTCCCCGCGCGCCGTCGCCTCTTCAAAAGCGGCGACCACCTCGCGCGCCTTTTCGACCTCTTCTCTCGTCGGCGTGAAGGCGTGGTTCACGACTTCCACCTGTTTGGGGTGGATGCAGAACTTGCCGAACATGCCGAGCGCGCGGCACCGCACGGCGCTCGCGGCGAGACCCTCCTGATCGTCCAGGGCTATCCAGACCGTGTCGAGCGGTTTCTCCAGGCCCGCGGAGCGCGAAGCCACCGCGATGCGCGAGCGCGGATAGTCGAAGGTGAACTCATCGCGCGGCCACTCGACGTCCAGATCGTTGGTGTAATCCCCCGCCCCGAAGGCGAGCTGGAAGCGACGCTCCCCCGTATCGGCGGAGGCGACCGCGAAGGCGTCCTCCACGCCCCGGGCGTTCTCGAGGATGGCGAGCAGGTGAATGCTTCCCGCCTCACAGCCCGCCGCTCTCTCCGCGTCGCGGATCAGCCTGTCGGCCGCCAATATCTGGCCGGGGTTCTCCGCCTTGGGCAGCACGATTCCCCGGAGGGTCGGCTGCACCACCGCCGCGATGTCCTCAGGGCCGCAGGCAATGGAAAAACCCGTCACGTCGTCCAGCGGATTCACGCGCACGAAGACGTCCGCCCCGTCTTCTTCGGCTATCGTCTTGACCGCCGCCCCGAGCGCGGCGCGCGTCGAGTCCTTCTCATCGGCGGGCACGGCGTCTTCTAAGTCCAGAACGACGGCGTCGGCCCCGGCCTTGCCGACTTTCTGGAGCATTCTCTCCCTGTTACCGGGAGCGAAGAGAATCGTCCGGTAGAGTTTCATGAAAATCTCCTTTTTTCTCATATCCAAGGCGATGTGTTTTACCCCTGATGGAAGAGATTGCCAAGCGGGGGAGGCTTTCGTGAAGAACGTCCCGGTGCACCAGTTGGTTTATCGCACTTTCGGACAAACGCCCGCTTTCGTTTCAGCCCCCGCGCCATCTGGAATATAATCGCGCCCAAAATAACCCTATTTGCGGAGCCACCCCATGAATCCCGACGAACTGCTGCACCGCCCCATCACGGAACTGGCCTCTCTCATCGAAAGCGGCGACGCAAAGCCGAGCGAGGTGCTCGAGGCCCACATCGCCAGAATCGAGGGGCTGGACGCCACCATCAACGCCTTCACGAGAACCACGTTCGACCTCGCCAGGGAACAGGCGGAGCGGCTCAATTCCGAACTCACGGGGGGAAATTACCGGGGGCCGCTCCACGGGATCCCCGTCGCGCTCAAGGACCTGTTCGACCTGGAGGGCCACCCCACCACGGCGGGCAGCCGGATTCTGGGCAAAACCGCCGCGGGCGAAACGGCGGAATGCGTGCAAAGGCTCATCGAAGCCGGGGCGGTCATCATCGGGAAGACGAACCTGCAGGAATTCGCGCGCGGCGGCACCGGGGCGAACAGCGCGTTCGGCCCGGCGCGAAACCCCTGGAGCCTGGAGCACACGCCCGGCGGGAGCAGCAGCGGCTCGGCCGCCTGCGTGGCGGCGGGGATGGCGGCGGCCGCGCTCGGCTCCGACACCGGCGGTTCGGTGCGCCTGCCCGCCTCGTTCTGCAACCTGGTGGGCATCCGATCGACCTATGGCCGGGTGAGCAGAGCCGGGGCCGTGCCGCTGGGGCTCAGCTTCGATAACGTGGGGCCCCTCGCTCGTACGGTGGAGGACGCCGCCCTCATCCTTCAAGCCATCGCAGGCCCCGACCCCAGTGACCCGACGACGGGAACCGGGCCTGCGCCGGATTTTTTGGAATCCCTGAACGAGGGCGTGGGCGGCATGACGCTGGGCGTCCCGACCAACCATTTCTGGCCGGGCGAGGACACGGAAGCGGAAGCGGTCGTCCGCGAGGCCGTCGCCCGATTCGAGGCGATGGGCGCGAAGATCGCGAAAGTGGAAATCCCCTGGGCGCGGCTCGGACAGGTCGCCTATGCCGCGACCGTGGGGCCCGAGGGCGCGGAATACCACCGCAAATTCCTCGAAAACCACCGGGACGGCTACGTCTCGCCCGGTGCGGATTTTTTCGAGTACAGCCTCTTCATTCCGGGCTGGCGCTACGTGCAGGCGCAAAAGGCCCGAACATTCTTCATCCGGCAGGCAGCGGAGGTTTTCCGGAAGGTGGACGCCGTGCTCACACCCACCGTCGCGGTCGCGCCGCCCACCATCGCGGATTGCCTCGACGGCATGAAGATGTGGCCGGTGGTGAGCGACAACACGGCCGCCTTCAGCACCATCGGCAACCCCGTCCTCCAGGTTCCCTGCGGGTTCACGGAAGCGCGCCTGCCCGTCGGCCTCCAGATTGCGGGCAGATGGGGGGATGAGGCGCGCCTGTTCCGAATCGGTAAGGCGCTGGAAGACGACAACCCGCTCTGGCGGTTGCTTCCGCCCGAGGTCGACGAGCAGCCGCCTCCCCAACCGCTGCCGGAAGACTCTCCCTCGACGCCACAAAATGCGCCAGAGACGGAAGCCGCCGCCCACGTTCTCGCCATGGCGAAAACCATGGGCTATGCGATTGATCTGGATAAAATCGCACCGGAGGCGCTCGCCCAGGGCGTCTCGAACATGCTCGCGGGACTGGAAAAACTGGACGACCTCGATCTGGATGACTGCGAGCGCGCGGAGACGCTGAACCTGCTGGAGATGGATTTCGACTCGATTCCGCCTCCGTGAGAGGAACCTAATCCGGCTTGAGCAGGACCTTCAGGCACTCCCCCGTGCCCGTGACCTCGATGCCCGCCTGCACCTGGGAGAGCGGCAGACGGTGCGTGAAGATGTCGTCGATCGGCAGGTCCGTTCTCAGGAGCATGTCCATCGCAGGCTCGAACTGCACCTGCGGATAAGCCCATGAGCCGCAGATGTCCACGTCCTTGTTGCACACCTGGTGGGGCCTGATCTCCACCCCGCCCGGATCGCCATAGTGCCCGACCTCCACCAGCTTCCCGCCCCGGCGGACGATGTCCAGCCCCTCGGCGAAGGCCGCCGGAACGCCCGCCGCCTCGACCACCACGTCGGGCCCCACGCCGTCCGTCCAGGAGAGAATCTGCTCTTTTCTCTCCTCTTGCGTGAGCGCCGCCAGGCTCACCGTCTTCGTGGCCCCGAATTTCCTGGAGAACGCGAGTCTTTCTTCGGTCATGTCCACGGCGATGATCTCGCCCGCCCCCATCGTCTTGAGAGCGGCCACCACGAGCAGCCCGATGGGGCCCACGCCCATGACGGCGCACCGCGCGCCCACGCCGAACCCCTCCCCCGCATAGGGGACCCCCGGGGAGAGCGAGCGCCCCGCCGCCCTCTGGGCCACGGCCAGGGGCTCGCAGAGCGTGGCCCGCTCGAGCGACAGTCCATCGGGCAACTTCAGCACGAAGGAGTTTCCGGGGATGTACATGTATTCCGAATACGCACCGAAAAGGTGCGGCGCCTCGGCCGAGGTGCGGAACCCGAACACCGTGCGGTTCGGGCACAACTGGGGCCGGTGCGGCACGTGAACGCAGAACCAGCATTTGCCGCACGACTGGCTGCCCGGCGTCACGGTGATGGCGTCGCCCTCCCTGATGGGGCCGCCCACGATCTTCATGTTCGAGTTCGCCAGCGGCCCCATCTTCTCGATGATTCCGCTGAACTCATGCCCCGGAATCACCGGCCACGTCACGTTCAGCTTGCCCCCGTACATGTGCTTGTCCGAACCGCAGACGCCCACGGCGGCCACACGCATCAACAGGGCGTCGTCCTCAATCTCGGGCATGGGGTATTCGCGCAGGGCGATCTCGCCTGGCTGGAGAATCGTGGCGGCCTGAACGGTGGACATCGAATCTCTCTCCTCGAAATGATGGCTGTGCGCCTGAGGAAAAATCGGCGCGAGCCCCTCTGGAAGTTGTGATGAGCGCTACTTTAGCGTATCTCTGATTCGCGCCACAACGAATGCAGTGGAAGCGAACCCCGAATCTGTTGAGGAACGTCCATGCCGCTCGAAAAGACGCTCGCCATATTCGGCTATCCCCTGGGGCATACGCTCTCGCCCGTCATGCACAACGCGGCGGCGCAGGCGCTGGGGCTGGCCTACCGTTTCACGGCGTATGAGGTGCATCCGGATCGCTACGAAGAGGCGGTGCGCGGCGCAGGGGCGATGGGCTTTGCGGGCTTTTGCGTCACCATCCCCCACAAGGTGGCCACCTTCCGTCTCATGGACGAGTTGAGCGAGGACGCGAGGCTCATGGGCGCGGTAAACATGGTGACCTTCGAGGAGGGCGGCAGGCTCAAGGGCCACAACACCGACGGCGCGGGCTGGCTCCGCTCCCTGGAAGAGGAAACGGGGGTTTCGCTTGAAGGAAAAAGGTGCCTGCTCCTGGGCGCGGGCGGGGCCGCGCGGGCCATCGCCATCAAGCTCGCGCAAACAGGCGCCGCGCACGTCGAGATTCGTAACCGCACGGCGGAAAAGGCGGTGGCACTGGCGCAGGAAGTGAAATCCCACTTTCAGGATGTCGAAATCGGCGGCGGCGGCCTGGACGCGCTTGAATCCGCCGCGCAGGGGCGGGATATTATCGTCAACACGACGAGCCTGGGGATGACCGGGGATGCGGCGCGGGAGGCGGCATGCCCCCTGCCCGAGGAGTTCATACCGCCTGAGAGCATCTGCGCGGATGCGGTCTACAACCCGCTCGACACCCCGTTCCTGAAAGCCGCCCGGCGGAGAGGCGCGCGCGCCGTCTCGGGGGTCGGCTGGCTTTTGCACCAGGGCGCCCTGGGCTGGGAGCTTTGGACCGGCACGCAGATGCCGGTCGAGCACGTGCGCGAGAAGATGCTCGAAGCGCTTCGGAACCGATAGTGTCCACTTGAGACAAGGAGCCTGAGAAATTCCATGAGTATGCCGCTTGAGGGGATTCGCGTCCTCGATCTTTCCAGAATTCTGGCGGGGCCGTTCTGCACCATGATGCTCGGCGACATGGGGGCGGAGGTCATCAAGGTCGAAAACCCCGTCGGCGGAGACGACACGCGCGGCTGGCCGCCTTTTTACGAGGGAGGCGAGAGCAGCTATTTCCAGTCCGTGAACCGAAACAAGAAAAGCCTCACGCTCGACCTGAAGTCCGAGGAAGGCAAATCGATCCTGACGACGCTCGTCGAGAAATCGGACGTCCTCATCCAGAACTTCCGGCCCGGCGCCATCGAGCGGCTCGGCTTCGACTGGGATACCTGCCACGCGCTCAACCCCCGGCTCATCTACGCCAGCGTCTCGGGCTACGGCCAGAGCGGCCCCTCCAAGGAGAGGCCCGCCTACGACATTCTCCTGCAGGGCGAAGGCGGACTCATGAGCATCACGGGGGCCGAGGGAGGCGGCGGCTTCAAGACGGGCATCGCCATCGCCGATCTCACCACCGCTATGTTCGCGACCCAGGGGATCCTGCTGGCCATCATCGCCCGCGAGAAAACGGGGGAGGGCCAGTACGTCGATACGGCGATCCAGGACGGACAGGCAGCGCTCATGAGCCACGCCGCGGGGAACTTCTTCGCCACGGGCACCCCGCCCGGGCGGCTGGGGAACCGCCACCCGAGTATCGCGCCTTATCGCGATTTTCCCTGCTCGGACGGGGAGCTCATCGTCGCGGCGGCGAACGACTCCCTGTGGCAGCGCTTCGCCCGCGCCATCGGCAGGACAGATCTGGCGGACGACCCCAAGTGGACCACGAACGCGGCGCGCGTCTCGGGGCGCGATGAACTGGAAGCCGAGATCGAGGAGACCATGCGGGTCAAGACCCGCGCGGAGTGGGCCGAAATCGTATCGGACGCGGGCGTGCCCTGCGGGCCGGTGCGGACGATTGAGGAGTTGTGCGCGGACCCGCAGATCCATCACCGCGAGATGGTCGTCGAGATGGAGCACGCGAGGACCGGCGTCCTGAAGGTGATGGGAAACCCCATGAAGCTCTCGGACACGCCCGGCGAACTCCGCCTGCCCCCTCCCCTGCTGGGCGAGCACACCGAGGAAATCCTCTCCGGCCTGTTGGCCAAGTCGGACGGGGAGATCGCCGCGCTCAAGGAAAAGGGCGTCGCGTAGCGTTCATGGGGAGCCAAGCCTTGTCAGACGCGGCCCCCGCCGATAGGATGCGGGAGAAATCGCGGACTTGACTCGAAAAAACGGAGAAACGTCCTGAGAACCGTCACGTATTCATTCAACTTCACCTTGCCCATCACGAACTGGTGCGTGAACCATTGCGGCTATTGCAGCTTCCGCAGCAGCGTTCCCCTCCTGCTCTCGATGGAGGAGTGCGAGCGGCTCGCGAGGCAGGCTTATGCGCAGGGCGTGGTCGAGGCGCTCGTCATGACGGGCGAGGGAATCGACCGGCACAAGGGCCTCAAAAACCAACTGAAAGAATGGGGGTATGACTCCTACGCCGCCTATACCGCAGCGGTGTGCAAGATGTGCCTCGAAGTCGGCCTGCTGCCCCACGCCAACATCGGCACGCTGGAGGAATGGGAATACGAGTTCCTGAAGCCCTACAACGTCTCGATGGGCATGATGATGGAGACCGTCAGCGCAGAAGCCACGCGCATCGCCCACCGGACGGCGCCGACGAAAACGCCCGAGGTCAGGCTCGCCTCCCTGGAGGCGGCGGGCAAGCTCGGGATCGCGTTCACGACGGGCATCCTGGTCGGCATCGGGGAATCGCCCGAAGAGCGCGTCGAGACGCTCGAAGCCATCGCCGAGGTGCACAGCCGCCACGGGCACATCCAGGAGATTATCCTGCAGCCCCTGAACCCCCAGCCCATGACGCCCATGGCCAAGTGGACCCGCCCGCCGGATGAGGAGGTCGCGGCGCTTATCCCCGAGGTGCAAAGGCTCATGCCGGGCGTCCACATCCAGGTTCCGCCGAATCTGGTGGACGATTTGCTCGGCCTTATCATGGCGGGGGCGGACGACATCGGGGGCATCGCGCCTGAACCGGATCACATCAACCCGAACCGCCATTGGCCGAAACTGGGGAATCTCGACCAATCCCTCCATCAGGAAGACATTGCCCTGCGCCTGCGGATGCCGGTGTATGACGAATTCATCGAGGCGGGCTGGTGTCCGCCCGAAACCATGCCTGCGCTCCGCCGGATGCTCGAAAGACGAGAAGCGCAGGAAGCCCTGCCCGTGGAGATCGCATGAGCGCCCTTTTCGCCCATGAAATTTTAGACGCATTTGAGGCAGGGGAGGAAATCTCGCGCGAGGGCGCCACCGCCCTGCTCGCAGAGCAGGATGCGGAATTCACCGAGCGTCTTTACGCGACGGCGGATGCGGAGAGGAAGAAGATCGTCGGCGACGAGGTGAGCTACGTCATCAACGCGAACGTGAATTTCACGAACGTATGCTACACGGATTGCAAGTATTGCGGCTTCTGGCGGAGACCGAACGCGCCGGACGCTTATACGCACGACGACGACGTGCTCCGCGAGAAATTCGAGCGCGCCAGGGATTTCGGCGTACGCGAAATCTGCATGCAGGGGGGGCTGAACCCCCAGATATCGATCGATCGCTACGAGGAAGTGCTCCGGCTCGCATGCGAAGTCATTCCCGGCGTTCACATGCACGCCTATTCGCCCGCGGAGGTCGACCATATCCAGCGAAAAACCAGACTGCCCCTCGAAGTGGTGCTCACGCGCCTCAAGGACGCGGGTCTCGGGTCCGTACCCGGAACGGCCGCCGAGATTCTCGTGGAGAGGGTGAAAAAGCTCATCAGTCCGGGAAGAATCCCCGTCGAAAGGTGGTGCGAGATCATCAGAACCGCCCACGCCGTGGGCATCCCGACGACGTCCACCGTCATGTACGGCCACATCGAGAGCAGCGCCGATTTGGCCGAGCACATGGAAATCTTGAGAAAAATGCAAAAGAACTCGCTCCAAACGGATGGAGAGGGCCGGTTCACGGAGTTCGTTCCCCTGCCCTTCATCCCGTACGACAACAAGATGGGCGAGGAGTTCGGCATCGAGGAGATGGCGGACCTGGAAACCATCTTCAGGCTTCACGCCGTCGCGCGGCTCTTCTTCCGGGGGACTATCGCCAACATCCAAGTGGCCTGGCCCAAGATCGGAATCGACGCCGCCCAGAAGGCGCTCTCCCTCGGGGTGAACGACCTGGGCGGAACGCTGATCGAGGAGAACATCTCGCGCGAATCGGGTTCCGAATACGGGCAAAGCCTGAGCCCCAGGCAGTTCAACGACGCCATCCTGGGAGCGGGGCGCATCCCCGTTCAGCGCACGACCACCTACGACATCATCCGCGAAGACGACCCGAGATACCGCTCTCCCCGTGCGGATGACGAGGCACTGCTCGGCTCCGGCTTCTCGGGCGGGAAAAAGACGGGCGATTTCATCCCGGAAACCCACCTGAGCGCCTCGAATCCCGAACGCCCCCGCTAACCGGCCGGAGAAAGAATCCTTGAGCGAACTTCACCATCACTCTTTCAAAGACATGATGAACGACGTGGTGGACGCGGGCAGTTGCTGCGAGTGCGGGAGTTGCGTCCTCGTCTGCCCCCACAACGTCATCGAATACATCGACGCCAAGCCCAAGCAGACGGCCAAGGCGAAGGCCGATTTCGATTTCTGCGGCATCAGCGTGGGAGTGGGCTGCGATGTGTGCGCCTCGGTGTGCCCGAGGCTCTGGCCGAGGGAGATTCACTTAAAAGACGCCACCTTCGGTGAGACGAGAAGCGAGACGTACGAGGGCATTTTCGGCCCCTACCAGCACATCTTCATGGCGAGGACCAAGCGCGAGGACGTAATGGAGCGCGCACAGGACGGCGGCATCGTAACGGCGCTGCTCGCATGGGCGCTCGAGGCGGGCGTCATCGACGGGGCGGTGGTTTCCGCCGTCGGGGAAGACGACCCGCCGTGCGACCCGAGCCCCAAGGTCGCCACGACGTATGAGGAGATTCGCGCGAGCGCCGGCAGCTGGTACACCTATTGCCCGAACAACCTGGCGCTCGAAGAAGTGAAAGAAAGGGATCTGAAGAAGGTGGGCTTCGTGGGCGTTCCCTGCCAGGTCACGCCGATTCGCAAGATGGAGTTGATCGACCCCGCTTTTCTGGTCTCGCACAAGAAAAGGCCCCAGCATATCGAGAAGCAGCGCGGCTTCCTGAGAGGCTTCTCTGAGCGCGTGGCGTTCCAGATTGGCCTGTTCTGCACGGAGGTCTTCACCTTCGACCTCATGACGGAAAAAATCGAAAAGGACCTCGGCATCCCCCTCACGGATGTGGCGAAATTCAACGTGAAGGGCGAGGTGCTCGTCCACAAGAAAGACGGGGAACTCGTCACCTTCTCGCTCCAGGAGGCGATGGAGAACTACCAGCGCCCCGAGTGCCAGCACTGCGCGGATTTCTCCGCCGAACTCGCGGACATCGCCTGCGGCGGCGTGGGCACGCGCGGCTGGACCATCGTGGTCCTGCGGACCGAGAAGGGCAAGGAGATCTGGAGCGAATTCGAAAAAGAGGGCCTCGTGGAGATTCAGCCGATACAGGAGAACCGGCGGGCCTGGAACATACTGCACATCCTGGCGAGAAGACAGCGCAACCGCGTGCCGACCATGGGGCCCAAGAGCGGAACGCCGAAGGGTCTCCCCCAGTACGACCCGTTCGATGGCGCGGGTTTCGCCGCGCAAAGTATGGCCGACAGCCCCAAAACGCCCGAGGAACTGGAAGAATGCCTCGCCACGGCCTACGGGGATGAGGAGCGCCCCGCCGGCGTGCGCGGCTTCCTGGCGGGCCAGCCGATTCCGGACGACCCGGGAGACCCGCCCCCCGGGGAGAAGCGCAAACTTCCTCCGCCCCCGAGCCCGGACCAGGGCGGCGCGCCGCCGGGCTGGGAGCCTCAAGAGTCATAAGTTGGATACCCCCGGACTCACAGACAAAAATCCGGCGCTTGGCATTTCACTGGGTGACGCCTTGCGCAAAAGGCGCTCCATCCGCCATTTCACGTCAGAGCCCGTCCCGATGGAGACACTGAAAACCGCCCTCGCCGCTGCGTGTCTGGCCCCCAGCCCGCACGGGACGAGTCCCTGGCGGTTTTGCATACTCGATTCCCAAGAAGCGAAGGAAACCCTGGCCGCCGAGATGGGCGCGGACTTTCTACGCGACATGACAGCGGAGGGCGTTCCCGAAGAAGAGCGCCGACGCCGCCACCAGGGGAGCATCCGTTTGCTGACGGGCGCGCCCGCGCTGATCATGGCGTCTCTATCCTTCGCGGATCTCGATGAATACGAAGAACCCGCGAAACAGGCCAACGAATGGATGATGGCCGAACACAGCCTGGGCGGCGCCCTGCAAAACCTGATGCTGGCCCTCGCGGCCCAGGGGGTGGGCTCGGTGTGGCGCTGTGCTCCCTTGTTCTGCCCCGAGACGGCCCGCAAGGCCCTGGACCTGCCCGCCGACTGGGTTCCCAGGGCGCTCATCGTGGCGGGCTATCCCGCACAGCAGCCCGCTCCCAAAGAAACGCCCGAGCCGGTGCTGATCGTCCGATGAGCTTTTCCGGCCCGGTCGTCGCGCTCGCAGGCGGAGTAGGGGGCGCCAAGCTCGCCGTCGGCCTCGCCCACGCCCTTCCCGAGGGGGCGCTCACCGTCGTCGTGAACACGGCGGACGACCTGGTGCTCCACGGCCTGCACATCAGCCCCGACATCGATACCGTGATGTACAACCTCGCGGGCATGTCCAACCCCGAGACGGGCTGGGGCATCGACGGCGATAGAACGAGCGCGCTCGATCTGCTTGGCCGCTACGGAGGGCCGACCTGGTTCCGGCTGGGCGATATGGACCTGGCGACCCACATCCGCCGGACCCAGCGCCTGGCCGAGGGCGCGCGCCTGACCGAGGTGACGCGCGAACTCGCCGCCTCCCTGGGCATAAAGGAGAACATCCTGCCCATGACGGATTCTTCCATCGCCACGCGCGTGAAGACGCCGGAAGGAGAACTCGAGTTTCAGGATTACTTTGTGGCAAGGGGGACGCGGCCGAGCGTATGCGGGGTGCGCTTTCAGGGGGCGAATGAGGCGCGCGCCACGCCGGAAGTCATGCGCGCGTTCGATGAGGCCGGCGCAATCGTGTTCTGTCCGTCGAATCCGATTGTGAGCATCGGCCCCATTCTCGCGATATCGGACATCCACGAGCGCCTGCGCCATGCGTCCGCGCCGCGCGTGGGGGTGAGCCCCATCATCGGGGGCGCGGCCTTGAGGGGCCCCGCCGCAGAGATGCTGAAAAGCCTGGGGCATGAGGTGTCGGCTCTGGGCGTCGCCCGGATTCTCAAGGACGTGCTCGACGGGTTCGTCGTAGATACGGAAGATGAAGCCCTTGTTTCATCCATCGAGGAGACGGGCCTTCGGAGCATCGCGCTGCCCAGCATTATGTCGGACCTGGATTCGAAGAAAAAACTGGCGCAGGGCGTTTTGGCGTTCGCCTCATCCGTGCGAAAGATGGCATAAGAAGTTTCAGGTATACTCGAAACACGTTTTCTCTCTACAACCCCGGGATGGATGATGAGTCTTTCAAACCATTGCGTCGCCCTGATACCCGTCCGCGATTTCAGAACCGGAAACTCGAGGCTCGCGCAGACACTGGACGAGAACGCGAGAAACCAGTTGGGCCGCTGGATGCTCGAACGCGTCCTGAGAGCGGTCGGCTCTGCCGAGCGTATCGACGAGATCGCGGTGATTAGCGATTCGGCGGAAGTCCTGACGCTCGCAGGAGAACACGGCGCCGTCGGCTTGTTCAACAAATCAGGCGGCTTGAACAACGATCTGGAAATCGGCCGCTCCTGGGCGAGAGAGAGAAACGCCTGCTCCTTGCTCATCGTCCACGGAGATTTGCCGTTTCTGACGGCGGGAGAAGTGAACGCTTTTCTGGAAGACAGCAAACCGCCTGAGAACGCCGGGCGCGACATACGCATCGCCCGCTCGAAGGACGGCGGCACGACCGCGCTTTTCACCCGGCCGATCGACGCGATCCCTTTCCTGTTCGGGGAGCGGAGCTTCGAGAAACACAGCGCCGCCGCGAGGAGATACGGACGCGAGGCGCAGTCATTTGAATCGTTCGGCTTCGCGCATGACATCGACTCGCCCGAGGACCTCGAATTCCTGCTCTCTCGCGAAAGGGAAGCGCCCCCGTGGCTCCCTAGCGCGTCCATGAGATGATCAGCGTCGAAAACATCCCCGTCACCCGTTTCCCGGAAATCAAGGTCGGTGAAGCGCTAGCGT
>VXPH01000074.1 GCA_009839615.1 Nitrospinota bacterium | reverse complement strand
TGGCCGAGCGCGCCGTGCCGAACCAGGCCGCCTACGTCGCCACCAAGGGCGCGGTCGTCTCCCTCGTGCGCGCGCTGGCTTTGGAGTGGGCGCCGCACGGCATCCAGGTGAACGCCCTGGGGCCGCAACTCACCAAAACGCCGATGACGGGGGGCCTGTTCGCCAACCCCGAGAAGATGGCGGAAGTCTTCGCCAGAACGCCCGCGGGCCGCGCGGGTGCGCCTGAGGATCTGACGGGAGCGGCGCTCTTCCTGTGTTCATCCGCTTCGGATTACCTCACCGGTCAGCACATCGTCGTGGACGGCGGCCGCGGCGCAGCGGGGTGATGTTGATATTTCTCTCCTATGGGGCGATTGAAAAGGGCCCCGAAGCGGAGGGGGTGTGATGGTTTTGTAGGGACAGGTCGCGACCTGTCCCTACGGGTTCGTTCAGTTCCCGGGGTTTCCGTAGGGGCGGGCCTCCGTGCCCGCCCTACTGCTCTTTTCGGCAGCCCGCCTCGTGTAGGGTCGGACATATATGTCCGACATGTCATGCGACCCGGGTTTTTCACGCCTCCCGCGAACGGGCCGCATGATATGCGGCCCCTACAAAACAAGATGATATTCCGCTTTAAGGGAGCGGTTCCTTCGTGGGTTTCCCTTCCTTCGGGAGGAGATTGAGACCGCGCGCCGTGAGGCCCACCCATTTCTCGATTCTCTCCGTGCGGTTCTCCAGCTTCCCGATGCGGCTCTCGACCTTCACCATGCGATTCTCGATTCCCGTCATACGGTTTTCGATCCCCGTCATGCGTGTTTCCATCCTGGTCATACGTATTTCGATCCCCGTCATGCGGCCTTCCATTCTCGTCATGCGTGTTTCCAGCCCCGTCATGCGCTTCTCGATTCCGTCCAGCCGCCCGTTGACTCTTCCAATCTCCTCGCGGATATCGCCCATTGTGCTATGGGTCACACTGGAGACTATGACAATCGTCAGTACGACGCCCAGAAACCCGATCCACGTGTCTTTCATGCGAATCCTCCCTGGGTCCTGGGGTATGTGTCAGCCCTCGCGCCCGCGCTGACGGGGATCAAGAAATAATATCGCAATTCTGGAATCAGCGGTCAACAGTCCGCTTTTTGGGGTGCAGTTCACACCATAACGCTCTCCCTGTTGCGGCTTGTTAATGGCTGTGCCCGCTCCCCTACTCCCCCTCTTTCGGCGGGATGATGGGCAGGAGCAGATACGGGTCGCGTCCGCCTCCGGCGTGCAGGGTCACCTTGTTGTCGAAGACGGCGGGCGGCCTGTCGTCGGGGTCGTTGTGCGTCATGCCGCCCGTGCCCTTCGTGGAGTAGTGGAACTGCTTGCCGAACTCGCTCAGCTCGCCCGTGTATTCGTAGTCCTTCCCGCGCACGGTGAACGCCACCCGCCAGCCGGCGGGCACGACGATGCACGAGGTGACGATCTCCACGTCGCACTCATAGACTTGGCCGGGCGTGAGCTTCTCCGCCTTGTCGTGGGGATGGTAGGGCCGGTAGAAGGTGCTCTTCTCCGGGTCCAGGGCGCGGTGCGAGACGCGCAGCCAGCCGTTCGCAATCGGCGTGTGCGGGTCGGTGGATCCCATGAAGGTGAGTTCCTTTCCCTCGGGGTCGAACACGCGGACGATGAGGAAGAGGTCGGCGTCTTCCGTCGATGAGGAGATGAAGAGCTTGGCCGCCATCGGCCCCGTGATCTCGGTATCTTCTTCCATCGGCGGCATCCAGAACGTCACGCCGTCCCCCATGCCGTCGTATTCGAGGCTCGCTTCCCCGGCGATGGGGTCTGTCGCAAGCGCCTCGTTCTCGAGATCCAGATAGAACTTCGTCCACTGCGTGCGGGCCAGGGGCCATTCGTTCTCGTAGCGGTGGACGAACTTGGGGCCCGGATGTCGGACGTTCAGCGCAACGCGCGGGGTCTTCTCCCAGCCGTTGTCGATTCCTTTGAGGTAATGGTCGAAGAAGCGCTTCTGGAGGTCCAGCCCGTAGGCGCTCGAGAACAGCGACCAGTGCGAGTCTCCGTGGGCTTCGAGCCACTTCTGCTCGGAGGGCGATTCGATGTAGCCGTTGAAGTTCCCGCGCGGGTGGATGCCCTGCCCGCCCCAGTTGGCGCAGGTGAGAAGCGGCAGCGTGACCTTCGAGAGGTCGCCGGAGCGCTCCCGGTGCCAAGGGCCGTCGAAGGGGTGTTTTTTGAGTTCCTCGAAAGCGTTGACGCGATTTGTCGCGAGTTCCTCCTCGCTAAGCGTGATGGGGCCTGCGACGGATTCTCCCGTAACGGGGTGTTTCCGCGCGTGCTCGCCGCGCCCGTACTGGACGTTCATCACCTGAACCTTGGACCATTGCTCCTGGAACTGGCTCAGGATGCCCCCGTGATAACCCGAATCACGGTAGGTGTCGTTCCCGCCCTCCCAGGGAATGATGGCGGTCAAGTGCGGAGGCTTCCGGCCCGCGATGCGCCACTGGTTCCGCGCGTAATAGGAGATTCCCAGCATGCCGACTTTTCCGTTGCTCCACTCCTGCACGCCCGCCCACTCGATGCACTGGTAGAGGTCTTCGATCTCACGCGGTGAGTTGGGCGCCATGAAGCCGGGCGACCAGCCGGCGCCGCGCGAGTCCACGCGGATGCAGACGTAGCCGTGCGGAATCCAGCACTCGGGGTCCGTGACCTCCCAGTTCTGGTACTTGTTGGTGGACATCTCGAGAATTTCCGGATAGTCCGCCACCATCTTGTTCCACTGGTGGTGATAGCCCTCCTGGTAGGCCACCCCCTTGGCGTAGATGCCGTACGTCAGGATGACGGGGTATTTCCCCTCTTGGGTGGGTCGGAACACGTCGGCGCGGAGCACGAGGCCGTCGTCCATCTCGATGGGCTGGTGCCAGGTGATCCGCATTCCGTCGCGGTCTTCTGTTCTCGTGTTCACTTTGGGGGCCTCACTCATGCGTGATTCCTTTCCATAGGGGATGATATCCTTGGGTTAGCGACTTCTTCTTGCCGGTCAATTCATAAAGAATCTAGCAATTGACCACCGCCGTCATTCCGGTGAAAGCCGGAATGACGTATAAAACCAAATTTGTCGTGGTCCCCGAAAAGAAAGCGCCGCCTACCGTAGGGACAGGTCGCGACCTGTCCCTACAACAAACGCAAATCCTCC
>VXPH01000236.1 GCA_009839615.1 Nitrospinota bacterium | reverse complement strand
GCGGGGAGCCTCGGGGTGAAATTCTCCCGGGCGCGCTTTGCACCGGCGCGCGCGTTTTGTAAGAATGCGGGCGGGCGCAAGGTCCTGATTTCACGGGGGTTTTTTCGGGAGAGACTTTCATGGCGCGGCGGATGATCATGGTGTTGACGCTGGGCGTTCTGGTCGGACTGATGGGCGCGCCCGCCTGGCGCTGGCTCGAGAGAAGCCTTTTCGAGAGCCTGCCCGTCTACTCGCAACTGCCTGATTTTGCGCTGGTTGACGCATCGGGCCGGGCGTTCGCGAGAGAGCGCCTTCAAGGAAGAGTCTGGGTGGCGGACTTCATCTACACGCGCTGTGAGGATACCTGCCCCCTCCAGACTTACGAGATGCGGCGGCTTCAGCGGACGTTCGCCGTCCACGAGGATTTCCGGCAGATATCCATCACCACCGACCCTGCTTTTGACAAGGCGGCGCTCCTGGCGGCCTATGCGCGCAAGTTCGACGCGGACAGGGCGCGGTGGTTCTTCCTCACGGGCAAGGAAAAGGAAATCAAGGACTTGGCGCTCAAGGGCTTTCGCCTGAGCTATGCGACCAAACAAGCCGCGCTCCCCCTGAACTCGGTCCGAAGCCGGGTTTTCCGTCTGCTTCTGCCCGGCGCGCACGCCCACCACCCCGGGCATCAGGAGGGGGAGAAGACGCCGGGAATCCTGATCTCCCACAGCTCGCGCTTCGTGCTCATCGACAGGAACTTCACCATCCGCGGCTATTACCACAGCGACGACGCGGAATCCCTCGAGAAGTTGAGGAAGGATTTGCGGGTCTTGCTAAACAGTTGATTATTCTGGCAGTTATGTGTTTTCCAGGCCCGCGATCATCCCGGCGTAGCCCTCCCGGTAGGACGGGTAGAGAAAGCGGTAGCCCGTCGATTTGAGCCTGGCGTTCGAGCATCTCTTGTTCGACGCCGCCCGCGCGGAGGGGGCTTCAGCGGCGGCCCCGGCTTCGCGCGGATGCGGCGCGCCCAGCCGGTCCGCCAGCCAATTCAATACGTTACGCCGATCCGCCGGCTCATCGTCAACGCCGACGTATATCTCATCCGGCGCGTCCATCTTCATCAGGTGGGCCAGCGCGCCTGCGCAGTCGTCGCGGTGGATGCGGTTCGTGAAACGAGGCGGGCCCCCTTGGACTTCGGCCCGGCCCGCCCGGACGGAGTCTATCAGGCGCGTGCGGCCGGGGCCGTAAATGCCTGAAAGACGGAGGATTGTGGCGGGGTGGTCGCTCTCCAGCAAGACGCGCTCGCCCTCGAGCAGGATGCGGCCGGAGTAATGGGCCGGCTGCGTGGGCGATTCCTCATCCACCTGGCGGCCGTCGGTTTGGGCGTAGACGGCCGTGCTCGATGTGAAGAAGATTCGCCTGGGGTTTTCTCCTTTCAAATCAAGGGCTTTGATGAGGTTTTTCGGGCCTTGCGCATACGCCGCCCGGTAGCCGGCCTCGCCGCCGCCGCCCGAGGCGACGGTGTAGAAGATATAATCGAGGCCCTCGGGAAGAAGGTCGCTCAGATACCTGTCGTGGATGTCGGCCCTCAGCGGCTGGATGGATTCGGGCAGGTTTTCGGGGTTTCGGCGCATTCCCCGGACGAGATGGCCCTCACCGGCGAGCAATGCCCCGAGCGCCGCCCCGACATAGCCGCAACCTGCGATGAGAACATTCGCCATGAGGGGCCTGTTCCTGGGAAGCGTTTGTTTTTACGGCGCTTCGAGCGAGGGAACCTTGCCGCGGAATATGCTTTTCAGATGATGCGGCATGACGCGCAGACCGGCGTAGAACGGCCCGAACTCGCCGTACCAGACGCTGGCCTCATCGAAGCGCATTTCGTATACGAGGCGCTTGAAGACGAGCGGGTCTTCCGAGAACAGGTACACGCCCCATTCCCAGTCGTCGAAGCCGATGCTGCCCGTGATGATTTGCTGAACGCGGCCGGCGTACCGTCTGCCGACGAAGCCGTGTTCGCGCATCATTTGCTGGCGCTCCTCGATGGGCAGGCCGTACCAGTTCTTATCCTCGCCCCTGCGCTTGTTCATCGGGTAGAAACACAGATACCTCGTTTTGGGGACCTCCATGTAGAGGCGCTCTTTCATGCGCTCGCGCTGGTTGTCCATTTCCTCAGACCATTTCGCTTTCCAATCATCGCTTCCCGGCTCGAGACCCTCATCCACGAACTGGGCGTGGAGCTTCACGGTCATTTCGTAGAGGCCGAGTTCCAGGAACGAGAGGTAGGACGTGGTCTCGTCCATATATTCCGCAAGCGCCAGCCGCCGCAGGCCCAGCTCGACCTCACCCAGCGCGTCGAGCGTGGGCCTGAGATGCAGGAACAACAAATCTCCCTTGTGGCCCAGCAGGCTGAAAAGAGCGCTTTCGCCGGATTCGGGCCGGGCGATGGAGGCGAAGTATTCCGTCGCTTCTTCCAGGATGCGGTGCTGCCGGGCGTTCTCCAGTCGGTTCCAGGCGGGCCAGTTCACCCGGAAGATATGGTGCAGGATCGCCCAGCCATCGAGCGTTTCGGGCATCTTGGCGTCTTTCAGGTTCGGATTCACTGTCTACTCCCGGAGAATCGAGCAACTGGTGATGAGCCTTCCTTGCAAAGAGATACCCCAGAGTCCGCCATGTTGCAAACATCACGGCCCAGGAGTCGTTCGGGCTACCGGGACGGATGTATTCCTTCCGGCGGCGGATTCAACCCACTTTTTCTGGGCATTCCGCCTGGCGACGCAATGAATTCAGATGAATTCCGAAGTCTACCATCGAGAGGGTTGACTTAAAGTGAAAGGTGCATTACTTGAATGGGGCAGGTTTGAATTCCTGGCGGTTCCGATTCGATTAGAAGTCAATTTTAGAGGTCCTGCATCTGAAGTCACCGATATCGTGTGCGACTGATTACGTGCACGCTTTTTGAAAACAGTAGCTGCCAACCTGATAAAATTCTTTGAGAGGAGCAGGCATGATTTCCAAACGTTTTCATCTGTGCTGGATGTTTGCGGTGTTGTTGAGCATCGCATTCGCTGGGTCCGCGGACGCTTACAAGGAAGGCAAGGTAAGCGGCGGCGGTTCGATTGCCGGAGCGATAAAGTTCGACGGCCCGGCGCCGAAACAAAAAACCTTATCCGTGAACAAGGACAAGAAATTTTGTGCG